>JAXHNT010000047.1:0-8106 GCA_034520165.1 Ideonella sp. | reverse complement strand
CCAGGGCGTGCCCACCGCTGGGCTGATCGCCCACACCCTGGTGGCGCACTTCCTGGATCACCTGCCGTACTACAGGCTCGAGCAGATCAATGCCCGCTCGGGCGTGCACACGCCGCGCTCCACACTGGCCTCATGGGCCGGGGCCGGTGGTGCCAGCCTGAGCCCGCTGTTTGAGGCGCACCGCGCCTTTGTGCTGGGTGCACCGGTGCTGCATGCGGACGAGACCACGGTCAAGCTGCTCAACCCCGGCGCGGGCAAGACCACCACCGCCTACATCTGGGCCTATGCCCGAGGCGAGCACGACGGCACACCCGGGGTCGTCTATGACTTCTGCACCGGCCGGGGGGCCAAATTCCCTGCCGCCTTCCTGGCCCAATGGTCGGGGACGCTCACCTGCGACGACTACTCGGGCTACGACGCCGTCCATGCGCGCGACGGCTGCATCGAGGCGGGCTGCCTGGCTCACGCGCGACGCAAATTCGACGAGCTGGTCAAGGCCAACGCCAGCCCCGTCGCGGCGCAGGCCATCCAGTACTTTGCCAGGATCTACCAGCTCGAGGGTCAGGCACGCGAAATGGCGGGTGGGGACAGGCTCAGGCATCGACAACAGCACATCCAGCCGCTGTGGGAGAAGCTGCACACCTGGATGAAGCTCGAGCGCGAACGCGTGCGGGACGGCAGCGGCGTTGCCGGCGCGCTGGACTACAGCCTGAAGCGCTGGCGGGCGCTGGGCCGCTTCCTGATCGACGGTGCGGTGAGCATCGACAACAACCACATCGAGAACCTCATGCGCCCCTGGGCCATGGGTCGAAAAGCATGGCTGTTTGTGGGCAGCGAACTGGCGGGCCAACGCGCAGCCATGGTGATGAGCCTGCTGCAGTCAGCCAAGCTCAACAAACACGATCCGAGCCTCTACCTCAAGGACGTGCTCGAGCGCCTGCTGGCGCATCCCAACCACCGCATCGATGAGTTGTTGCCCCACCGCTGGACCAAGCCCGACTGAACCCCGCATCGGCTGTCAAGGTGGGGTGGCTGGACGCTTACAGACTCTTGGCTTTGCTGCTGCCTGAGCTTGTTCAGGTCAGAGATGCCATGACGCCTGAGGCAGCGGTCCAGCCCTGCACGCGAAGCCTTTGCATTGATGAACTCCCGGGTGATGACCAGCAGATCATCCAGCGGCAGCAGCAACATCTTGCGCAGCTCAACTGCGATGGCCTCCTCTGCAGGACTCAGCGTGGTGCTCAGCACATGAGGCCGGTGGGAGCGATCTTGAGAATCCGGACGGCTGCGCCACTTTCGGGCAGTATTCGTCGAGACATTGAACCGCTCGGCAATCTCCTTGAGCGTTCCAGTAGCTTGCTGAAGCTCAACGCGCGTCTTGGGCGTTGTTCGGGCTTGAGGGTGAATATGGCTCATGCGATCTGGCTATGATGAACTCACTGGAATCGAAGCCAGCAACTCGCTCAGGACTGCTCTGGCTTGAAGTAGCGGCCAGCTTCGAATGGGCCAATGATCACATGAGACGTGACAACTAGCGAAGGGTCGAGCCACTGGCGAGACCTGGAGCCCCCTCAAAGCCCGGCAGCCGCCGGGCTTTTTGCTGGGCACTAGTGCTCAGAGAGAAATCATCGTCCAGCTACTACTGCTGCGGCAGCCTGCGATCAAGAACCCTTGCGCGAGCGCATGCCCCAGGCCCACAGCTGCTCGCTGGGCAGGGGTAACACCAAAAACCAGTGCTCCAGCACGGCAAGGCTCAACAAGCTGGCGACCAAACCCGCGCCTGCGGATTGAAAAGGGCTAGCGTAGACTGCGCTGGCCTCGGCCCAAGCGCCAAATGCCAGCAAGGTCGCCGCAATCACGCTGCTGGCGAACAAAGGGTTGCTGGGACGACGCCGGAAGTAGCTGGCCATATAGCGCAGGTGTTCGGGCAAAAAGCTCTCATACAGATTGGGCACGCCCAAAAAAATATTGAGCTTGGCCGACAAGCGCATCACCCACAGCGCCGCAAAGGTCCACAAGGCCACGGTATTGGGCTGATGCCACGTCAAGGCGACGATGGCCGCGCCCAGCAGCAACAGCGCCAACTCGTGATACAGAATGGCCTGCACGGCCAAACCAGCGCGACGCCAGCCCTGGGCCTCGGGGGGGCAGGGCGTGCGGCGCGGGCCGGTCACATAGCCCAGCAAAAAGCCCAGCTCTTGCCAGCCCCACACCACGATGGTGGCACTGAAGGCCAGGTAGGCGGCGCTGGGCCGGGTGTCGGCGGCCGTCACACCAATGCCCCCCAGGGCCAGGGCCAGGAGCAGAGTGGCCACCGCCATCAATGCGGGGTGGTGGGCACGCGGCAAGCCATTCAAGTACAGGATGATGCCGGTGCTCAACCACCACACCATGACGGCAAAAATGGCAGCAGCAGCAAGGCTCATGGTGCCGTCAACCACTTACCAGCTCGGTGCCACCCGCATCTCAGCAGGAAGGGCATGGTGCCGCACGGGCTGCAGGTAGAGGCGTACAAAAGTGGCCGCCGCTGCGGCCGCGTACAAGCCCTGTTGCACGCGCCCGATCAAGCCCCCGCGCTCCTTGGCCGCATCGATTTTTGTCGACCAATGCAGCAGCCGGGAAAGGCCGCTGCGGAAGGCCGGTGCGTCGGTGTCCAGGCTGATGGGGAAGACCTGGGCGGTGATGGCGGTGGTGATGTCAAACACCCGGTAGTCATAGCTGGTGGGGTCCATCCCCAGGGCCTCGCACAGCCAGGGGCGGCTGTGGTCACGCACATACATGGTGGCGTAGACGGCCAGCAAGAAGAAGCGCACCCACAAGAGGTTGGCACCGCGCAGCAGATGGGGCTGTGCCCGCATCAAAAGGGCAAAGGACTCACCGTGCCGGAACTCGTCATTGCACCAGCGCTCGAACCAACGAAAGATGGGGTGAAAGCGCTTGTCCGGGTGGCGCTCCAGCTGGCGGAAGATGGTGATGTAGCGGGCGTAACCAATCTTCTCGGACAAGTAGGTGGCGTAGAAGATGTACTTGGGCTTGAAGTAGGTGTAGGCCTTGGTCTGCTTGAGCTTGAGCAGATCAACGCCCAGACCAAAGTCTTTGAGCGACTGGTTGATGAAGCTGGCATGGCGCGATTCGTCGCGCGTCATGTAGCGCATCAAGGCCTTGATGTCGGGGTTGCTGACGTTCTTTTGAATCTCGTTGTACAGCACGCAGCCGGAGTATTCGCTGGTGAGCGAGCTGACCAAGAACTCTTGAAAGTCACGTCGCAGCTGGGGCGACCACTGGGCCGACAGCTCGGCCACCTCGGCGGCAAATTCGGGGCTGCGCTGGAAGTGGTCTTGGTTGTTGTCACCCTCGTACTCTTCCATCATGGCGTCCCACTGCGGGCGGATCGCGCTCACATCAAGGCGGTCCATCGCTGCGTAGTCGGTTTTGTAGAAGCGCGGCGTCAGCACCGTCTCGGCCTTGGCCAAGCGGGCCGCGTCTTCAGGGGTTTCGAGGCTGAGGGTTTTGTCCATCATGGGGCCTTGCTGAGGGTTGTCGGGCGGACCAACTGGGCGAACACAGCCATATTGCTGGGCCCAAACGATTCAAGGTCAATGCGGCGCTGGGTGCCGGGGTCGATCAAGGTGAGCCGGCCGTCGGCCCGTGCATGCAGCTCGAAGGGCATCTCTGACCCCTGGCTTTGGCGCTTGCGCTCGCGGGCCAAGCCGCGCATGGCGCTGCGCAAAAAGCCATTGGTGCCAGGAGCCACGGTACCCAGCAGCGCACCGCTTTGGGCGTCGCGCATGGCGATACCGCCATCGGCTTGGTCTTCAAAGTGCAATTGGCGCACGCTCAAACTGGGGGCGTCGGGCTGTTGCTGCGCGCTCAAACCCGACACGCGCACGCCAGCCACCGCCAACAGCGTCATCAAGATCAAGGTGGCCATGGCGGCCAGTGGCACCTTGGGCGAATCGACAAGGCTCAGCGCTTTCATGATCTGGCGTCTCAGTGAATGGGGGACAGCGTGGTGTGCAGCACGGCCCGCTGCGGCAGGCCCGGCGCTGGCACTTTCACAAGGGGCTTGTGGGCCCGCTGCTCTTCGGCCAGCAGGCCGACCAACTGCTGGGCAACCTGTGCAGCGTCCGGCAAGCAGCGCAGCAGCGGCTGTGGCTGGCGCAACTGCCAAGCGCGGGCATGGGGCCAGAGGTGCAGATAGGCAATGCGGTCAGGCCCGGCCAAGCTCAAGGCGATGTCACCGCGCACGCCATCGCTGCTGCGCAGGTTCACCCCCGCAATGCGGCTTAAGGGCAGGTTGAAGCTGATGGACAGCACAATGCCCACCCGCATCACGATGCGGCGCTTGGTGAGGGTGTAGACGGTGCTGCGCGCCATCAACACGGCCAAGGCCCCCATCAGCCCCAACCCTAAGCTGGCCAGTGAGCCCATGCGAATCAGCGCCATTAGCAAGGCTTGGCTGCTTTCGCCGTCATACGACATGCTGACCAATCGCCAGCCGATCAGCACGGCAAAGTACAGCGCCACCGCGCGGATGTGCAGCGCCTCGCAGGCCAAGCGCCAGCTGTCGGGGCGACCTTGCCAGAGCAAGGCCTCGTGCGCGGGCAGGGCTTCGGGCAGGCCGTGAACAGCCTCGAATTCGTGCTCGTGCTCGGGGCTGACGAAGTTGACGGCTCTCACAGCAGCGGCTCCTGGCGATCCGGCGTGGCGTAAAGCGTGCCAGCGCCGTAGTAGGCCATGATCTTTTCTTCTTCCAACAAGGTCACTTGCTCGGCCAGCTTCGTGGCGGGCACCCCGGCAATCTGCGCCCCCAGCAGAGACCGTACCCGCACGGCACGTTGCTGCACGCGGGCAAAGTTCATCGGCAAGAGCACGCGGCGGCCGCCGGTGGTTTCCAGCTCCAGGTAGCGGAACATCATTTCGGCCCGGTCCACCCAGAGGTCCACGACCGTGCCACCGGCCACGCCGTCATCGCCCAGCACCGGCAAGCCACGGGGGTCCACGTCTTGCTTGGCCACCCCAAAAGCGTCATCGGCGCGCAACGGCACCAGGCGGGGGGTACCGTCCACTGTGGTGTCGGGCACATCGGCACGGTCGGCCCATGAGCCCGGGCCTACACCGGCCAGCAAGGGGTTGCCACTGGGGCTCAGGGGCGAGCCACGCCAAGCGCCGTGATGCAGAGGCGGCTGGTTATCGCGCCGGGCATTGGGAACGCTGACGCTGCGGCCGTCGGCTAGTTTGTAAGTTTTGGGGCTGGGCATCGACGGCCAACCCTGGACCTTGATATGGGCCGAGCGGTCGGATTCGAGCGGATAGCCCTCGCGCTTCATTTCGCGCTGAAGGTAGTAGATCAGCCCGGCGAAGAAGACCCAGAAGGCATAGAGCGTGATCTGGGCCACATCGACGTATTGGGTGATGGCGGCGGTTTGCATGGATGTCTCCTCTGACGGGATGAGGGTTCGGGCTCAGGGTTCAGCCGGGGAACTGGGGCATGCCAAAAGATTGGCGGGGAGTGCGGGGTGCGCTTAACGGGCGAACCAAGGGACCAAGGGCGATCAGCGTGCCAAACAGCAAGGCGATCTCGAGGTGATAAACAAGGCTGTAGGGCACCCAGGCTTGGCTCATGGCCTCGCCCAGCCAGCCGATGTGGGCCAAATAGGCCATCAGGTCGCGCAAGCTGCCGCCCAGGGCCAGGCCCAGGCCGCCGCAGCCGGCTTGCACCGCGCCCCAGGCCCCCAGGGCCAGACCGGCGCGACCCGCGTTGTCCAAACTCATGGCCACCACCAGGGTGCTGACCGCGAAGAGGCCAAAGCCCAGGCCAATCAACAAAATGCCGACGCGGAACAAGGCCGCAGAGTTCAGCGGCGCAGCAAAGATCACAGCCGCAAAGGCCACCACACCGATCAAGCTGCCGACAGCCGCCAGGCGGTAAGGGTCACTGCCTTGCTGCAGCAGCCGGGCAGCCAGGGCAAAAGCGGCCACCGAGCCCAGCGCCATCACCGCCGTGAGCAGGCTGGTGGCAGCCACGCTGAGCTGCAAAATCGCGCCGCCATAGGGCTCCAGCACAATGTCTTGCATATTGAAGGCGGCCGTGCCCAGAGCCACGGCCACCAAAAAGCGGCGGGTGCGCGGCTGGCCGCTGAAGCTGGCCCAGGCGCTGCGAAAGGGCTCGGCCTGCGCCTCGGGGTGAACGGTGCCGCGTGGCTCTTGCTTCCACAAAGCCAGGGCATTGAACAGCACGGTCAACACGGCCGCGCCCTGCACCACGCCGACCAAGCGGGTGTTACTGAACTCCGTCAATACCAGGCTGAACAGCACGCTGGCCGCCACCATGCCCAAGAGCAGCATCAGGTACATCAAGGCCACCACGCGCGGGCGCTTGTCCTCGCGGGCCTGATCCGTGGCCAGGGCCAGACCCGCAGTTTGCGTGGTTTGCATGCCAAAGCCCACCAGCACAAAGGCCAGGGCCGCGGCCGCTGCGCCCAGGCCGGGAATGTGGATGGCGGGGTTGGCCCCGGGAGCCATCAGGATCAAGGCGAAGGGCATGATGGACAAGCCACCAAACTGCAACAGGGTGCCCAGCCACAAATAGGGCACGCGCCGCCAACCCAGCGCGGAGCGGTGGGTGTCAGACCTAAAGCCCATCAGGGCACGGAAGGGGGCGGCTAGCAAGGGCAAGGCCACCATCAAGGCCACCAGCGCCGTGGACATGCCCAGCTCGACCACCATGACCCGGTTCAGCGTGCCCACCATCAGCGCATAGGCCATGCCCACCGACACCTGGAACAGGGCCAGGCGCAACAGGCGCGCTAGCGGCAGCTCGGTGGTGGCTGCGTCAGCAAAGGGCAGAAAGCGGGTGCCCACCCGCGTCCAGAGGCGGCTGGCGCGAGCGTTGGCTCTCTTGATGAGGTGCGGGTTGGTCATTGGTGACTCAGATCTGTAGCCCTTCGGTCCGCCGAAGGCCGGAGTCCGGGGTGGGCCGTGCTAACGAGGCGAATCCCCGCTGCGCTGCCTGCAGGCTACCGGGTCTGTGCACATTGGCAATTGGTTCTTCGCCACGGTGCAGCGCCATCGCTTGTGAGGTGTAAGAACCGCTCGCCACCCGCTGGGTTTGTGCCGGGGGCTGAAGCCCGCCAGCAGCGGTTCGGCGGCAATCCGGCGCAGCGGCTTCGCGCGGTGCCACCGGCACGATCCACGGTGCGCGATCGCTCTTGGGGAAGAGACGGCCGATGGCGCGCATGCTCACCAGCAAGGGGTTGGCGGGGGCAAAGGTGAACAGCAGGCCGCGCTCGGTGCGCTGGGCCGTTGCCGGGCACCACGCGCGGCGGCAGTCGCCGTAGTGCTCCAGCGAGGTCCATGCCCACCACGTAGTCAAAGCGGCCCAGGGCCGGGTCCAGCATGTCGCCCACGCGGAAGATCGATGCGGCTAGAAGCCTAGCTCGGTCAGGCAAGTCGCTCGCGGGCGAAGAAGTGTCGCGACCAGGGTGGGCGACAGATCAATCGCCAGCACTTGCGCACCGCGCCGGGCCGACTTCCAGCGCCCAGCGCGCCGGTGCCGCTGGCCGGCACATCCAGCAGGCGCATGCCCTGCGCCGTCGGCGGGCAGCCAGCCCAGCAGGGTGGCGCGCATTTGGTCGCGCCCGGCGCACACTGCTGCGGATGCGGCCCACCGGGTCGGTGGAGGTGAGGCGCTCCCAGGCCTTGACAGCCGTACGATCAAAATAGGTTTCGATCTCGCCGCGACGTTGCTGGTAGTTGTTACTGGTATCGGTGTTCATCTCCGTCGAATCCGAGGCGCGGGTCAAAAAGATCGCGGTCTTTCATGGGAACCGCGTTGCAGAATGCCCCAGCCACATGGAGGCCGCCAAACGCATGCTCGGCTTGCACCAAGGCCAGCTCGGGCGAGCTTCCATTTCAAACAGGGTGGACTTCTTCAAGCGGCTGCGGCGTGTCACGTCCAAGTCAGGAAGTGGGCCGCCAGTTGCAGGCCGATTTTTGGTTGTATTTGTCGATCTGATCGGTGGCCGCGCTGCGGGTAGCAATCACGCCACCCAGCCGCACCTTGTAGTTCTTGGCCTTGGCACCAATGGCAGCAATACGTAACTG
>JAXHNT010000066.1:0-12549 GCA_034520165.1 Ideonella sp. | reverse complement strand
ATGTACTTCGTTCAGTTGTATTTGCTCGTCACCCTGAACGGCCAGCGCTTTATCGGCCATGGCCCTGTTCCCGAAGAGGCCAGACTCGATCGGCCAAGCCGCCGCGGCCTAGGCATGTCGACCAGATCGAAAACCGCATCATCGAAGCCAAGAGCCGAGGCATCTATGAAGCCCCCGGCATGGCCCTGCTGCACATCGCCTACGAGCGCCTGGTGACCGGCATCCACAACGAAGACACCATCGAGCAATACCGCATGAACGGCCGCAAGCTGGGCCGCCTGCTCTACCAAGGCCGCTGGTTCGACACCCAATGCCTGATGCTGCGCGAAACCGCCCAACGCTGGGTGGCCCGCGCCATCACCGGCGAGGTGACGCTGGAGCTGCGCCGTGGCAACGACTACTCCATCATGAACACGGTCAGCCCCAACCTGACCTACGCGCCCGAGCGCCTCTCGATGGAAAAGGTCGAAGACGCCGCATTCACCCCGCTGGACCGCATTGGCCAGCTGACCATGCGCAACCTCGACATCTCCGACACCCGCGCCAAGCTGGGCATCTACACCCAGACGGGCCTGCTGGGCAGCAGCTCGGACGGCAGTGTGAGCTTGTTGACGGGGCCGGGCACGGGCCAGGCTGACTGAGGCTCAACGCCCTTTTGAATCAAAAGCCCTGTGGTCTGAGCCCAGGGCTTTTTTGTGGCCTCACCCCCGCCCAAACAACCTCCGCACCAGCCGCCTCACCTGCGCCTTCAGCACCCGCCCCGCGCGCCAGGCAGCGCTGGCGCGCACCCAAACCAGCAAGGCGTCCTTCCACACCGTCCAGCGCCCATAGAGGCGGGCGAACCAGGCCAGTTGCATCAGCGCGGGCTGGGTCAGTGTGAAGAGCCGGGCGACGATAGCCGTGCCCACCAGCTTGGCGGTGAGGATGAGCAGCGCGCCCCACACCGCTTTGCCGTGGCCGATGAGCCAGAGTGCCCCCAGCTTGACGGGCAAGAGCAGCAGCGAGGGCAGCAAGAACAGCGCCAGCGCGGCATAGGGCGGCAGGCGGCGCACGGCGGCCTCCGCCCAGCGAAAGCCGGGCCACTGGCCAATGGCCGCCAAGGCGCGCTGCAGCGGCCCCCAACCCCATTCCTCGAAAAGGATGATCAAGGCCAAGGGCCAGCGCACCAGGCCCAACAGGGCACGGTGCCACCAGGGGCGGGGTGGGCTCATGGCGGGGTGCGACGAGGGTTCAGCATCGGCTCACGATACCAGCCAGCGCGCAGGCCGCCACTGTGGGGTTAGGCACAGGCTTGGGCGGGGCATCACGCCTAGCATCAGCCCATGTTCCACACTGAGCCTGCATCAGGCAGGCGGATGACCTTGACCACTTCTTCCACCTTGCGTCTTTCGCGTCTCTCCAACATGGCTGCAGCGGCCGCCTTGGCCGTGGGCCTGGGCTACGGCGCTGCCGTTGAAGCCGCGCCCTTAACTCTGGACATGAGCACCACGGCGGGCTTTGCCAAAACCTGCCAACAACTCCCCCGGGAAGCACGCCGCCTGAAGAGCGACGACGAGCGCATCGCCTGGGCCATTTGCCGAGACACCGACCAGACGCGGCGCCTCATCACCTGGGCCACCCAAGGCTTTGCCAGAGCCCAGCGCATGCCGCTGCCGCAGGTGGTGGCCGAGGTAGAACGCAAGATCGACGAGACGCGCCGCGAGATGGCGCAAACCCGCCAAGTGCTGGCCCGCATCAACTTGGGCGAGCGCCACAGCTTGCAAATCGCCCCCGGCCAATGGCAGATCGACCTGAACGGTGACGGGCGGCTGGAGGTGTGGGAGAAGTACTTCTTCGCCCTCCCCAAGCGGGGTTTGAGCCATGCCTCTTGGGGCATGCCCCGCAATGACGAGGTACACATCCAAAACAACTATCAGCCCAGCGCAAAGATCACCACTGACCAAGCCGATGTGCTGTGGGCGCTGTCCTATCACCAGTTCATTGAAGGCCTGCTGACGCATGTGCGCGCCTTCGACCTGGACACCCAGCGCTGGCACCTCACGGTGGCCCGCCCCGCCCTGCTGGCCCAAGCCCACAAGCTGATAGGCCAAGGCCTAGAGACCTCGGACCGGATGCGCCATGCCGTGCTGGCCGAAACCGACGACAAGCAAGAGTGGATCGCCAACCCGCAGCAGCGCCACAGCGTGTTCCCGCTGGTGCTGGACGCCGAGGACTTCAGCACCTGGCGCGAGGTGATGGCCGAGGCCCGCGCCACCTGGCAGGGCGAGCACCTGCTACCCGCCAGCCGCAATGCCCGTGGCCTGCTGGGTCAAATGGCGCCACTGTGTGCCGAAGGCCAGGGCTTGAACGTGAAGCAGCTCTACCTGAAGCCGCCGGCCAAGGGCACGCGCATTGGCAGCAGCGGCCCGCTGCCCGATGTGGGCCAAGCCTGCCAGACCGTGAGCGCCAGCAAGCCAGTGTCTCGCTTGGCCGAGATGGCCGAGCAGGCGGCCCGCTCGGAGGCGGTAGGCACCAAGACCCTGCGGCACTTGTATTGGGTGAATTGAGAAAGAACAAAAGAAGCGAGTAGAAGAAGAGCGCAGTGCGGGCAGCGCCTTTCTTCTTCATGCCGCCCGCACACAGCGTGCAAAGCCGCTGAAGCACAGAGCCCTGGGCGCGGGCCTACCATGGGTGCATGAGCACCGCCACCACTGCCAGCACCCCCACCACCCGCATCGCCCTGCGCCACAGCGGCCACCGCCACGGCCCCATCACCCGGCTGATGAGCCCGGGCGACGTGGGCCAACTCACCAAGCCCTTCGTCTTTTTGGACGACATTGCCGCCCCCGCAGGCGGCGGGCCTCGCTTTGGCTTTCACCCGCACTCGGGCATTGCCACGCTGAGCGTGCCGCTGACCTTTGACATCGAGCACGAGACCAGCGAGGGCCGCATCGACCACGTGGCCGCCGGTGGCCAAGAGTGGATGCAAGCGGGCAGCGGCATTTGGCACAAGAGCCAAGTCACCAGCACCGCCGCCATTGAAGGCTACCAACTCTGGCTGGCCCTGCCCGCCACGCACGAGCTGGCCGAGCCCGTGGCCGCCTTCATCCCGCCCGAGCAAGTGCCCACGCTCGGCCCGGCCAAGCTGCTGCTGGGCAGCCACGCGGGCCAGCGCAGCGCTGTGCCCGCACCGCACAACGCCAACCTGTTCTGGGTGGAGCTGGCCCCCGGCCAAAGCTGGCACTACCCCGTGCCCAAAGGCCACAGCGTGCTGTGGCTGGCCGCCAAACGCGGCAGCGTAGAAGTGGCGGGCGAGACCCTGCGCAGCGAGCTGGCCGTGCTGGCCCACGAAGGCACCGAGCCCTTGCACTTCAGCAGCGCCGAAGGCGGCGGCTTCCTCTTCGGCTCCGCCGTGTTGCACCCGCACGAATTGGTGCTGGGCAATTACTCGGTGCACACCACGGCCGAGGCGCTGGAGCAGGGCGAGGCGCGGATTCGCGAGATTGGGCAGGGGTTGAAGCAACGCTGATAGGCACGCAGGCGTCGTACAACAATCAGCAAGCCCGGAGCAAAACGTCGCCGTATGATGAGTGACGTTTGTTCGCTGTTCGCCTAATCATGAAGAATCTCTATGGGTTAATTGCGGTCGCAATCATCTGCGCATCGCTGCACGGCTGCGCCTCGACGCCAACGCTTGTGGCCGAAAGCAAGCAGACCTTTGACCTCACCCAGGCTGGGCAGGAGGTCGGCACCTTGGTCAAGGTCATTGACTCGCGATCCTCTTTAGATCGGCAGGAGAAGGTAGTTGATCAACACCTGCACCTTGGAGATCACCGTTTCAGCACCAGTCCAGAGGCAGCTGTTGCAGCGTTCCTAAGCAAGCTTGTAGCTGATCCAGAACTGCCCGAGGCGAGACGTCGACAGATCCAGAACAGTACTGTTCGCATAACTTTCTTCGAAGTTCGCTTGATGCGACGTGACTACCTTTCCGGTCGTCCGTCTAGTGGGTTTCCTGGGATAGACGCTGTTGACTACCTCATGCGCTCATTGACCAACGCGGCCACCGGTGCAAGTCAATTTGATGTTCATCTAGTCCTTGAGATAGACGACCAGATCATCTCAGCGGGACAAGGTGCGAAGCTCGATGGCGGCCCTGCGTCCAACCACCTTAGCGACATATTCAACGGCGCGATGAAGAATATTCGGCGCCAGTTGATCAACAGGAGTTTCGATGTCTCTGCGAAGTAGATGAAGGTTTCTAAGCATCACAACACAAACCAAGCATCCGACCTACCCAAAGCCTTGTCCAACGAGGTATGAGCCTGAACGGCCGACGTATTTCCAGCCAGAAGTGAGCCTGAAGGGGTAGCGCAGGCCCCACTGCTGTTGGCTTGATCATCCAAAGATGGTGATCAACATGGACGAAACAAAGCTGCGCACAATCCAGCAACTTCAGGACTTCGTGGACGCCACGCCCGAAGTCAAATTCACAAACGCAGCAGGTGACGACGACTCAGAGCGGTATGCCCACATCAGCCGCGTCCTCAAGCGCTTCGACTACCCTCAGCGCAACAAACGGAGCGCGGTGTGGTGCTGGCCTACCTGCGCCACACCAGCGGCTACTGCCGTGCCCAAATCACCCGCCTGGTGGGGCTTTGGCAGCAAGAACCGGCTCGCGGCCGTGCCGCTGACCAAACGCTGCAGCGCGCCGGCGGCTCCATTTCCTCGTAAATTCACCGCTGACGATGTCAGCTTGCTCGTGCAAGTGGATAGGGCCAATGAGGATGTCTGCGGCCCCGCTATTGCCCACCTGCTGCGCCGGGCCTTTACGGTCTACGGGGACCCCCGTTACGAGAGATTGGCTGGCCTGTCGGTCTCGCATCTGTACAACCTGCGCAAGAGCAATAACTACCAAGCCCAGCGCACTCATTTCACCAAGACTCGCCCTGTGTGCAACCCCATTGGCGTGCGCAATCCGCCACGCCCCAATGGCCGGGCGGGCTGGGTGCGCATTGACAGCGTCCACCAAGGTGACTTGGACGGCGTCAAAGGGGTCTATCACATCACCTGTGTGGACAGCGTGAGTCAGTGGCAGGTTGAGGCTTGTGTGCAGGGCATCAGCGAGGCCTTTTTGCTACCGGTGCTGGAGGCGGTATTGGCGCAGTTCCCGTTTGTCATTGAGGGCTTCCATTCGGACAACGGCTCGAGTACATCAATCACAAGGTGGCCAAGTTGCTGGACAAGCTGCGCATTGAGCAGACCAAATCACGCTCGCGCCACAGCAACGACAACGCCTTGGCTGAGAGCAAAAACGCCAGCGTGGTCAGGAAGCACATGGGCTACAGCCACATTCCCCGAAAAGTACGCCAAACCCATCAACAAGTTCTATGAGGGCGTGTTCAATTCTGTGGCTCAAACACTGCAATGTCCGTGCTGTACGCCACTGAGGTGGTGAGCGACCACGCGCAAGGTCAAGAAGGTCTACAAAAGCCGGGATGCAAAGACGCCGCTGGAGCGCTGGTGCAGCTCAACGAGCGGGGTTCTGGTCACCCAAAACCGGGCACCAAGCTGGACGATCTGGTGGCGCAAGCAAACGCAAAGACTGATCTGCAAGCGGCCCAAGAGATGCAAAAAGGCCAAGGCTGATTTGTTTGAGTTGTTCAACAAGCCAAGGCGTAAATTGCAGGCCTGAATCAGGGCGGAAGAGGCGCAACAATTTGGGTAAATACATGCGGCTGGGGGGAGGCCTCCGGCGGCCCGGCAGGGGGCCTGTATGAAGCAAGGAAAGACAGAAACTCCGCCCCTTAAACTCCCAGTTTTAACCCGGTCAAGTCAAGACGCTCAGGGCATCGACTCACGCATGCTTCAGGCTCATACCTGGATTGGAAAATACTCCCAACGACTCAGCAAGACATCCCGCCTCCAGAAACACCCGCACCTGCAGCACCCGGGTTGGGTAGCACCACACGAGTGGTGGCGGTGAGCGATGGGGAAACGCTCATGGGCAGAAAGGGGATTTCAGGGCCGACTGTTCCAGCACTATGGGACCGTCTGATCTGTCATTGATAGATCGGCCAATATCGCATTCAGGACGACACCCTCTCAAGAAGGCATCACCCCAACTGCCCAGCAGAATGGCTAGATGCTGCAACTCAACCGCATCAGCGCAGGGCAGAGACATCATCCAGCGGCGCGTTGAAATCGTCCGCCATTTGCCACTTCAGGCCCTTGGCAGAGCCCGGCTGCCGCGCAGGCCCAGGCTGGCCCAAGGGCGTCAAGCGCGGCGGCAGCTTTTTGTCCCTGGCGATGATCACCTCTTCACCGGCCAGCGCGCGCTGAACCAGCTCCGACAACTGGGCTTTGGCCTGGGAGATGTTGACTCGGGACATGGTTGGTCAAGCCATCGCCCGCTGCCTCACACCCCGCGCGCCCTGTCCGCCGCAAACTGCACGCGGAACTCGGCAAAGCGGCCGGCGTCCAGAGCCTCGCGGACCTCGCGCATCAGGTTAAGGTAGTAGTGCAGGTTGTGGATGGTGGCCAGCATGGGGCCGAGCATCTCGCCGCAGCGGTCGAGGTGGTGCAGGTAGGCGCGGCTGAAACCGCCGTGGTTGCCCGAGCCCTTGCAGGTGTAGCAGCCGCAGCTTTCGTCAATCGGACGGTGATCGCTTTTGTGGCGGGCGTTGCGGATCTTCAGATCACCAAAGCGGGTGAAGAGGTGGCCGTTGCGGGCGTTGCGGGTGGGCATGACGCAGTCGAACATGTCCACGCCACAGCGCACGCCTTCGACCAAATCTTCCGGCGTGCCCACACCCATCAAGTAACGGGGTTTGTGGGCGGGCAGGCGGTGCGGAGTGTGCGCCATGATGCGCAGCATCTCGTCTTTGGGCTCGCCCACGCTGACACCACCAATCGCATAGCCGGGCAGGTCCATCTCCACCAGGGCTTGCAGAGATTCGTCACGCAGGTTTTCAAACATGCCGCCCTGAACGATGCCGAACAAGGCGTTGGGGTTTTGCAGGCGCTCAAACTCGGTGATGCAGCGCTGGGCCCAGCGGCGGCTCAGCTCCATGGAGCTGCGGGCTTCTTTTTCGGTGGTGAGGTGGCCCTTGGTTTCGTAGGGCGTGCACTCGTCGAACTGCATGACGATGTCGGAGTTGAGCACCGTCTGGATTTGCATGCTCACCTCGGGCGTTAAAAAGAGCTTGTCGCCGTTGACGGGCGAAGCAAACTTGACGCCCTCTTCGGTGATCTTGCGCATCTCGCCCAGGCTCCACACCTGAAAGCCGCCGCTGTCGGTCAGGATGGGCTTGTCCCAGCGCTCAAAGCCGTGCAGGCCGCCAAAGCTCTGCATGATGTCCTGGCCCGGCCGCATCCAAAGGTGGAAGGTGTTGCCCAGAATGATCTGCGCGCCCATGTCATAGAGCGACTGCGGCAACACGCCTTTGACGGTGCCATAGGTGCCCACCGGCATGAAGATGGGCGTCTCCACCACGCCGTGGTTGAGGGTGAGGCGGCCACGGCGCGCATGGCCATCGGTCTTGAGCAGGTCGAACTTCAGCATGGGCGCGATTGTCGCCGAGGCGGCGCGCCACCTCACCGTGGCACTTCGCGCTCCAGGGTCAGGCGGGTGGCCTCGTCGGCGGCAAACAGGTGCTCGACGCGCAGCGAGGCCAAGTGGATGTCTTGCGGCGTGCCAAAGGTGGTGAACATGCTGAAGAAGGCCAACTCACCAAACGGGCTGGCAAAGCGCGTGGTCAGCACGGGGCTGCGCAGCAGCGCCGCAGGCGTTTTGCTGTGGCCCACGCAGGCTTGCAGCGCGGCTTCCACGGCCTCGATGCGGGCACCCAAGCTGGGCTGCAGCGCCAGCTCTGCCCGCCATTGCGCCATCAGCTGCGGTGCCACCTCGGCCAGGTTGATGATGCAGCTGAACAAGCCTTGCGGATGGGCCAGCAGGTCCAGCATGTTCATCGGGGTGCCGGGTGGCAGCTCGGCCGTCCAAGGCAGCAGGGTGTGGATCAACCACTGCGCCCCTGGGTTGACCTGCAGCACCTGCCAGTGCGCGTCCAGCACCAAGGCCGGGAGCGGGTCATGCGCCTGGAGCAAATGGCGCAAGGCCCACTCGGCTTGCGCCAAGCCGGGGGCGCCCTGAGCAGCGTCGCCATAAGCGGGGGCAAAGCCCGCCTGCAGCAGAGCCGCGTTGCGCTGGGCCAGCGGCGCCCCCAGCGCTTGCAGCCAGGCCATCAGCAAGGCGCGGCTGGGTTGCGCGCGGCCTTGCTCCACAAAGCTGATGTGGCGCTGCGAGACGCCCAGCGTCAAGGACAGCGCCAGTTGGCTCAGGCGGCGAGCTTGGCGCAACTGGCGCAGGGTGTCGGGCAGGCGTTCAGGCGGGCTCATGCGCTGGGATTCGACCACAGACTGGCTGCGGCGCAATGACCTGCGAGGTAATTGCGCCCATAACCTGGGCCGCAGACACTGCGCGCTTCACACCACTTTTTGAGACGCCGCCCACCATGCAACGCTCCCTCCTGATTGCGACCCTGATCTTGTTTGGCGCGCTCACCAGCGTGGCTCTGTGGCACCACGGTGTGTGGGGCATCATCCAGCCGCACTTCCAAAGCTGGGGCCCGGCCCAGGTGTTTGCCGACCTGGTGATTGCGCTGACGCTGGCGATGGTTTGGATGTGGCACGACGCACGGGCCCTGGGCCGCAATGTCTGGCCCTGGATTGGCCTGACACTGGCGGCGGGATCGTTTGGGCCGCTGCTGTATCTGCTGACGCGGCCTAAGGCTTGAAGAAGTCTGGGTTGAGTCGCGCCATCATCTCGCCGCCATAGGGCTCAAAGCCGAGACGGCGGTAAAAGGGCTGCACCTCCGGCGCCGCTCTCAACAGCACCCGCCACACGGGCAGGTCGGCCAGCAAGTGGTGCATGGCTTGCCGCCCCAGGCCCTGGCCTTGCCAAGTCGGCCACACCGCCACATCCACGACCAGGGCGTGATAGCACTCGTCCGAGATGGCGCGGGCGGCTGCAATCAACTGCGCACCGTGCCACAGCAGGGCCACCCGTTGGCTTTGCCGAAAGGCTTGCAAGATGCGCCCGTCATCCCTGCCGCCCAGGCCCGCCGCGTGAAACAGCGCCTCCAATGCGGGGCGCGTCAGCCCCGCACAGTCGCGTGCCCACCTCATGCCTTGAGAGGCCGCTGGGTTGGGGGCGGGGTTCAGGGGTGACCGCCAATAGGCCATGCGGACGGCGTGACAGCCGTCCACTTCAAAGGGGTGGGAGAGAGGCCAGAAGCCCAAGGCCCGGTAGGCGGGCACGGCATTGGGAGTCGCGTTGAGCGCCACGGTGCGGACGGCCGGATGATGCTCGGCCAAATGCTGTAGCGCCGCCTGCCACAGGGCACCGGCAACGCCTTGCCTCAAGGCATCGGGGTGGGTAAAGAGCAAATCCACCCTGCTAGGGTCGGGCATCACCATCACCCCCACCATGCGCTCTTCAGCCCAGCAAGTGGCGGCGAAAGATGCACCGGCCAACACCACGGCGAGCCGCTCAGCCGCCATGTCAGACAAGAAGCGCTCTGCGGCAGAAGGCGCCCAGTCCGCCGCCGCCAGGCGCGTAAAGCTCAGTCGAACCAGGTGACTGATGGCCTCAGCTTGGTCTGGCCGCGCCGCCTCAATGCGCAATTTGGCTGCTGTGTGCATGGGTCTGTCCTAGGCCGTCCGCCACCAGCGCCAAGAAGCCCAGCACGCCCGCAGCTTCGATCAGCAGGCGCAGCCATCGGACGCGCTCCGTCAGGACATGCTCTGCCCCCTCAAATTCCATGATGTGTTCTTTCGTGGCCCTGGTGGGCCGAACCGGGGGCTGACTCAGGCGCTCAGCGCGGCCAGCAGCACATCAGCCGAGCGGCGCGGGCCACGGGCCTGCGGCAGGCCTCGGCCCACCACCAGCGCGCCTTCTAGCGTGCACAAAAAGGCCTCGGCCAATTCGGCCGCCGCACGCTCGCTCTTCAGGCTGCCATCGGCCAGGCCTTCGGCCATCACCATCTGCAGCCATTCCAAGTTGACGCTGAAAAAGCGCTTGACCTGCACCATGATGTCCTCAGGCAGCGAATCGGCCTCGGCCCCCAACATGCCGCAAATGCACAGGCGGCGGCTCTTCTCGTAAGTGGCTTCGAACAGGTCCGCATAGGCCCGCAGGCGCGCGGGCGCCTTGCTCACGGTGCCTTCGATGCGCAGCAGCGACTCCCGAAAGCGATGGGTGTAGCGCTGGGCCACCACTGCCCCCAGCTCCATCTTGGAGGGGAAGTGGTGGTGAATGCTGGGCTTGCGGATGCCGACGATCTTGGCCACATCCTCGTAGGAGAACCCGTTGTAGCCCAAGGTCTGGATCAGGCCTTCGGCGGCATCCACGATGCGCTCGGCGGAGGGAGAGAGGTCAGAGAATTGCTTCATGAGGCGATAGAGGGCGCTGGTGGAGGGCTCGACCAAGCTGGGCCCGGCACTTTGCGGCACGCTCGGCGCGCGCACAACGAACCTACCAGTCGTTAGAGAGATTCTGCGGAGCAGTGCCCGCTTCGTCAAGTCCTCCAGGTCAGTCCGCCAGGCTCATTGGGCAGGCGCTGCGGCCTCAAAGTCGCGCGGGCCATCGAAGGTGATGAACCACACGCACTCGTTGGACTCGCAAGCGTCGCCATGGGCTTGGCCAGCCGGCTGATACCAGAAGCTGCCCGGGCCCATCTTCGGTGCCGTCTTCTGGCTGCCCTTGGCATCCCAATGCTTCATCACGCCCTTGATGGCGACCAGTTGGTAGTTGGCGGTGTGCGTGTGCATGGGGAAGGCGCCGCGACCCATCTTCATGACGATGGACGAGGCCTCGCGCTCGGGCTGGCCCTTGACCGGCGCGATCTGCGGGTTGCCCGGCTGCTTGGCCGAGAAGCTCAGAGACTCAAACGGCGTGACGATCATGGGCGAGGCTGCCGGGGCGGCGCTGGCCGCCAGCGGGTTCAACAAGGCGGCTGCAGCCAGGGTGGCAACAGCCACGGCACGGATAACGGTGGTGAGGGACATGTGTTTCTCCTAGGGCCTGTTAACACTACGGCAAGGGGCGCGAAGCGGTGAATTGGGGCGCCCTTCTAGGCGCAATGAGCCGCCCGCACTGACGTGCGGGCAAGCGTTGCAACGACGAGGGGCACCCCAATCCGCCGCTTCCCTTCGGGTTGTGGCCAAAAAGGGCGCATGCGGCGTTGCAAATCCTCGCCGGGCCGCCAGCCCGGCTGCGGTTTGCGCCTTGCCTGCGCTCTTTTTGACTCACAACGCGTCCCCTTGCAGTAGTGTTAACAGGCCCTCAATGGTTGAGGTTGAACAGTCACCGAGAGCCAACCCACTGCTCGGTGCTGAGGGGGCCGTTGGTGGGCCACAGGCGGCCCCGACGAAGCAGGGTCACCGTGAGGGCCACCAGGACCATCCAACTGAGGTTGGCGGCTGCAAACAGCAGCGGCGCCAGGGCTTGCCAGACAGGGTCTTGAGGGGCTCGCGCCAGAAAGCGCAAGCTCATCGTGGCCAGGGCCATCACGCCGAAGCTGAAGGCCCAGTAGGCGGGGGTTAGGCCGGCTTGCGCCGTCCACGGCAGCAAGCGCAGGGCCAGCGCGGCCTGGTAGAGGGCATAGCCCAAGAGCATTTGCGCCAGCAGGTCGGGCGGGCCTGCCGTGAGGGCCAGATAGCTCAGCCCGCCCACGGCGGCCGGTGCCACCTGAATGCCCTGCAAGGGCCGCAGGGCTTTGTCCAGTGTGGGCTGGTGCAAGCTGCGGTGCAGGATCACCGACTCCAGCGCCAGCCACGAGAACACCCCCGCGCCAAAGAACAGCGCCCCCAGCGTGGCCTGGCCAAAGCTGGCTGAGGCGGTGGCGGCCACAAAGTTCTGGGCCACTGCCGGCAGGTACAGCGCCGCCGTGGTGGGGCTGTGCGCCCAGGCCCAAGAGCCACAGGGCGTGGGCCAGCTCGAACCACAAGGGCTGGAGCGACAAGGCCGCCAGCAAGGTGGAGACCGGCAGCAAGGCCGCCATGGCGGACTGGGTCGGGTGGTGCAGCTCCTCTTGCGCTGCCAGTGGCTGCTGCCGCCACTTACGCAGGTAGGCCAGCCACAAGGCGGCCCACAGGGCCAGGCCGATGAGGGTGGCCGCCATGGGCAGCCACGGCGGGAGGGGCCAGACCGCCGACGCGGCCTGCCAGGCCTGTGACCAGGCCAGGGTGCCTACCGCCATGCTGAAGAACGACAGCGGAATGTGCCGGGGGCTGAACGAGGTCATGGTGCGCGCTCCTGACCCAGCCTCAGCGCAGCACGCCGGCGTGCAGGGCCTCAGCCACCGCCAGAGGCGCTGCGGCGTAGTGGTCAAAGGTCATGGCATAACTGGCCCGGCCCTGCGTCAGCGAACGCAGCGTGGTGGCATAGCCAAACATCTCCGACAGCGGCACCTCCGCACGGATCAGCTTGCCCAGGCCTGCGGCCTGCTCGTCCAGGCCTTGCACCTGCCCACGCCGACGCGCCAAGTCGCCCATCACCGCAATACGTAACTG
>JAXHNT010000010.1:0-11051 GCA_034520165.1 Ideonella sp. | reverse complement strand
TGTACTTCGTTCCATTACGTATTGCTCCGCATCTGGATCGTTAACCTGCTGTTGATTGTGGTGACGGCCACACTCTACTGGCCCTTTGCCCGCGCGCGCCGCTTGGCCTACTTTCAGGCCAATACCGTCATCGACGGCCAGCCTTTGGGCTTTCATGGCGACCCTTGGAAGATGTTCCGGGGCTATTTGATGATGCTGGCCTTGGCCATTGTTTACTCGGTGGCCTCTAACGTGTCGCCCCTGGCAGCCATGGTGTCGGTGGCAGTGCTGGCCCTGGTGTGGCCCGCGCTGTGGCGGGCCTCGCTGCAGTTCAGGCTGGCCAACACCAGTTGGCGCGGTGTCCGCTTCGCATTCAAGGGCAGCTTAGGCGGTGCTTATGGCGCCATGTTGCCGGCGTTTTTGCCCTCGGTGGTGCTGGTGGGCCTGGGCTCGTTCTTGGGTGCACCCGGTGAGGAAGCCACCTTGACAGAAGCTCAGAGCGAGCGCCTGGCGTACTGGATGGGCTTGAGCATGCTGGCCTTTATGCTGGCCCTGCCCTGGGCCTTGGCCCGTATCAAGCTCTACCAGCACCAGCACTATCACTACGCCGGGCAAACCACGCAGTTGACGGCCGGTACCGGCCAGTTTTATGTGTTGGCATTGAAGGTTTTGGGCGTGGCGCTGCTGTTGGGCGTGGTGGCCGTGGCGCTGTTGGCGGTGGTCGCCTTGGTGGGCGGTGGCTTGGCAGCCATCACCGGCATTTTTGGCGGCGAAGGTGGCGGCAGGGCTTCAGGTGCGCTGGTGGCCATGACGGGCCTGTTGATGCTGGGGATCTACATCACCAGCTTCTTCGTCATCGGGCCCTATGCTGTCTCGCGCATGCAAAATCTTGTGTGGGGCCACACCCACAGCGCCGACATCCGCTTTGGCAGTGACCTGCGCCTGCTGCCGCTGGCGAGGCGCACGGCCTTGAACCTGTTCCTGACCGCCATCACTTTAGGCCTTTATCGCCCCTTTGCGGTGGTGGCCATGACGCGCTTGAAGCTGGAGGCCATGAGTATCACCGTCACCGGCTCGGTGGATGAGTGGGTGGCCGAGTCACAGCAGATGAACGACGCCGCAGGCGACGCGGCCGGGGATTTCTTCGGCATCGACATGGGCCTGTAATGCCAGCACTGCACACCACCTATTACGACGGCCGCAGCCCCAAGGCTTGGCCGGTCACCGCCGAGTTGCAAGGCCAAACCTTGGTGATCGATGGCGAAGGCCAGCAGCACAGCGTGCCCTTGGCCCAGGTGCGCTGGCCCGAGCGCCAGCGCTATGGTGCGCGCCTGTGCTACCTGCCCGGTGGGGGTTTGTTGTGCCATGAGAATGGGCCTGAGTGGGATGCCTGGGCGCACGCCAGTGGCCGCCGCGAGCCCTGGGTGGTGCGCTGGATGCAGAGTTGGCGGGCCGCCGTGCTGGCAGGCGTGGCCTGCTTGGCCTTTGTGGTGGCGACTTGGGTTTGGGGCATTCCATGGGCCTCCAAGGCGGTGGTGGCGGTGGTGCCGGAAAGCGTAGAGCGCCATTTGGGCGACAGCGCCCTTTCCAGCATTGAAAACGCCATGCTCAAGCCCAGCAGCTTGCCTGCGGCCGAGCAAGCGGCCATCCGCCAACGCTTTGCCAAGGCCGTGGCAGCCGCATACCCCAAAGACGAAGCCCCGGCCTACGAGCTGCACTTCCGCTCGGCCGACAAAGCAGGATTAGGCCCCAATGCCTTTGCCCTGCCCGGCGGCCACATGGTGCTGACGGACGAGCTGGCCGAACTGCTGAAAGACCAGCCCGACGCCATCACCGGCGTGCTGGCCCATGAGCTGGGCCATGTGCGGCACCGGCACGGCCTGCGCATGGTGGTGCAAACCAGCTTGCTGGCCTCGCTGATCAGCGTGGTGGTGGGCGATGTCTCCAGCCTCTTGGCCACGGTGCCTGCGGTGCTGACCGAGCAGGCTTACTCGCGGGAGGCCGAGCGAGAGTCTGACCAAGAGTCGGTGGACATCCTGCGCAAGGCGGGCATCTCACCTGCGGTGATGGTGGTTTTTTTTGAGCGCATTGAAGCTTGGCGCCAAAAGAAAACGGGCGATGACGGCACCGAGCTGCCCATTGCGCTGTCCAGCCACCCCAGTGATGAAGAGCGCGTGAATTTCTTCAAAAACGCCAAGTAGGTGCTCGCCCTGGGGCCAGGCGCGATACACTCGCAAGCTTGTCAGGAGAGAGTCCCATACGGGGCCGCCGAAGGCGCAGAGGCCCACCTCGAACGCTCAGGCAAAAGGACTGACAAGCGGCTGGCCACCAACAGCGGTCAGACGTTCCTCACTGGAGAGAGGCGCGACCCAGCAGTATCGGGCATCGCGTCCACCGAAGGGGCAAGCGGCGTCGTCATCCACGGTGCTGTCAATCTCTCAGGTAAAGCGGACAGCGGGGGCAAGCGCAACCCAAGCCATTGCGGTGCGGGTTGCTTCATGCCCTCGACAGGATTCGCTGCCATGACTGACACCCTGCTGCACACCCCTCTGCACGCCCTCCACCTCGAACTCGGTGCCCGAATGGTGCCCTTTGCGGGCTATGCCATGCCCGTGCAGTACCCCAGCGGTTTGATGGCCGAGCACAAGCAATGCCGCGAGTCGGCCGCGCTGTTCGATGTCTCTCACATGGGCCAGTTGCGCCTCGTCGGTGCCGATGCCGCCGCCGCCCTGGAAACCCTGGTGCCCGTCGATGTGATCGACCTGGCCCCCGGCAAGCAGCGCTACGCCTTCTTCCCCAATGAAGAAGGCGGCCTGCTGGACGACCTGATGATCACCCGCCCCGGTGCTGACGCCGTGGGTGACTTTGGCGACTTGCTCGTGGTGGTCAACGCTGGCTGCAAGGCCCAAGACATTGCTCACCTACAAGCCCATATCGGCAGCCGCTGCGAGGTGCGCCCCCTGCCCGAGCGCGCCCTGCTGGCCCTGCAAGGCCCCAAGGCGGTGGACGCCCTGGCCCGCTTGAACCCCGGTGTTGCAGCCCTGACCTTCATGACGGGTGGCCGCTTCACCGTGGCCGGTGCCGATTGCTTCATCACCCGCTCGGGCTATACCGGCGAAGACGGCTTTGAGATCTCGGTTCACGAAAGCCAAGCCATTGCCTTGGCCCGCGAACTGCTGGCCCAGCCCGAAGTCAAGGCCGCTGGCCTGGGTGCCCGCGACACCCTGCGCCTCGAAGCCGGCCTGTGCCTCTACGGCCACGACATCACCACCACCACCACGCCAGTCGAAGCCGCACTGACCTGGGCCATCCAAAAGGTACGCCGCGCCGGTGGCGCACGCGCTGGCGGCTACCCCGGCGCTGCCGTCATTGATGCGCAGCTGGCCGCAGGCCCCAGCCGCAAGCGCGTGGGCCTGGTGGGCGCAGAGCGCGCCCCGGTGCGTGAGGGCGCAAAGATTGTGGACGCCAACGGCCAAGAGCTGGGCGTCGTCACCAGCGGCACACTCGGCCCCACCGTCAACACGCCCGTCGCCATGGCCTACCTGCCCATCAGCCACACGGCCGTGGGCACCCAAGTCTTTGCCGATGTGCGCGGCAAGAAGCTGCCGATGACGGTGGCCGCCACGCCCTTCACCCCTAACCGCTATTACCGCGGTTGATTACCCGTTCCACCCTCACCCCCCTCCGGAGCCTCACCATGTCCGTCAAGTTCACCGCCGATCACGAATGGGTCAATATCGCCAACGCTGACGCTGCTGTCGTCGGCATCACCGTGCATGCGCAAGACGCGCTGGGCGATGTGGTGTTTGTGGACCTGCCCGAAGTGGGCAAGACCTTCAACAAAGGCGAGATCGCCGGCGTGGTCGAGTCCGTCAAGGCCGCCGCCGACATCTACATGCCCGTGACCGGCGAAGTTGTCGAGGTCAACGAGGCATTGCGCAACGACCCTGCACTGGCCAATACCGCCCCACTGGACGCAGGCTGGTTCTTCAAGGTTAAGGTCAGCGCCCCTGAAGAGCTGGATGGCCTGATGGATGCCACTGCTTACGACGCCCTGCTCAAGACCCTGTAAATCTGCCACTGCCACTGCCATGACCACTGCCCTGTCGCCCTTGGCTCTTCTTGAGAACCCCACCGAGTTCGTCGCCCGCCACATTGGGCCTTCATTCGGCAAATTCGCTGACGACGAAGCCCAAATGCTCCAGCGTCATTGGCGCTGCGTCGCGCGAAGCGCTGATCAGCACCATCGTCCCCGCCAGCATCCGTCGCCCCGCCCCCATGGACATGCCGCCTGCCGTGGGCGAGGCCGCTGCGTTGGCCGAGCTGAAGGCCGTGGCGGCCAAGAACAAGGTGCTCAAGAGCTTCATCGGCCAGGGCTACTACGGCACCCACACGCCGGGCGTCATCCTGCGCAACATCTTGGAAAACCCGGCTTGGTACACGGCCTACACGCCTTACCAAGCCGAGATCTCGCAAGGCCGCATGGAAGCGCTGGTCAACTTCCAGACCATGATCTGCGACCTGACCGGCATGGCCATGGCCAACGCCAGCATGCTGGACGAAGCCACAGCCGCCGCCGAGGCCATGACCCTGGCATTGCGGATGAGCAAGTCCAAGTCCAAGGTCTTTTATGTAGACGATCAAGTATTCCCTCAGACCTTGGAAGTCATCAGAACACGTGCCGAGCCGATGGGGATAGAGGTGCGCATCTGTACAGGCCAAGAAGGCCTCAACAACGACAGCTTTGCTGTGTTACTGCAATACCCCGCCAATAACGGCGAGGTTCGAGATCTGCGTGACTGGGTTTCCCGGTACAAATCTCGCGGTGGCAGTGTGATCGTCGCGGCCGACCTGCTGGCCCTGACCCTGTTGGTGCCCCCGGGCGAGTTTGGCGCTGACATCGTGCTGGGCAACACCCAGCGCTTTGGCGTGCCCATGGGCGCGGGTGGCCCGCACGCCGCCTACATGGCCTGCCGCGACGAGTACAAGCGCTCGCTGCCCGGCCGCCTGGTGGGTGTCAGCGTGGACACCCACGGCAACCCCGCCTACCGCCTGGCCCTGCAAACCCGCGAGCAGCACATCCGCCGCGAGAAGGCCACCTCCAACATCTGTACCGCTCAGGTGCTGTTGGCGGTGATGGCCAGCATGTACGCGGTCTACCACGGCCCGGCTGGCCTGACCCGTATCGCCCAGCGTGTGGCGGCCTACACCGCCATCTTGGCCGCAGGCTTCAAGCGCCTGGGCCTGAAGGTCATCACGCCCGTGGCCTTTGACACCCTGACGATTGAAACCGCCGAGCGCACCGACGCTGTGCTGGCCCGTGCCGTGGCGGCGGGTGCCAACCTGCGCCGCATCTCGCCCACCCACGTCAGCGTGGCTCTGGACGAGACCACCACCCGTGCCGACCTTGATGCTGTGTGGGCTTGGTTCGCCGCCGACGGTGCCACCCTGCCCACCGTGGCCGAGTTTGAGCAGCACAGCGACAGCTTGATCCCGGCCCAACTGCGCCGCAGCAGCGCTTTCATGACGCACCCGGTCTTCAACAGCCACCACTCGGAAACCGAGATGCTGCGCTACATCCGCAGCCTCTCCGACAAAGACCTGGCGCTGGACCGCAGCATGATCCCGCTGGGCTCCTGCACCATGAAGCTCAACGCCACCAGCGAGATGATCCCCATCACTTGGCCGGAGTTTGCGCATCTGCACCCCTTCGCCCCGGCCGACCAGTTGCAAGGCTATGCGCTGCTGAACGAGCAGCTCACCGCCTGGCTGTGCCAAGCCACCGGCTATGCCGGCATCAGCCTGCAGCCCAATGCGGGCTCACAAGGCGAGTACGCCGGCCTGCTGGCCATTCGCGGCTGGCACCTCTCGCGTGGCGATGTCCAGCGCACCGTCTGCCTGATCCCCGAAAGCGCCCACGGCACCAACCCCGCCTCGGCCCAAATGGTGGGCATGCAAGTGGTGGTGGTGAAGTGCGACACCAACGGCAGCGTGGACCTGGTCGATCTGGAGGCCAAGTGCACCCAGCATGCCGACCGGCTTGCCGCCATCATGATCACCTACCCCTCGACCTACGGCGTGTTTGAGCCCCGGGTCAAAGAGCTGTGCGCCATGGTGCACCGCTTCGGTGGCCGGGTGTATGTGGACGGTGCCAACATGAACGCCCTGGTCGGCTTGGCCGCCCCCGGCGAGTTTGGCGGCGACGTGAGCCACCTCAACCTGCACAAGACCTTCTGCATCCCCCACGGCGGTGGCGGCCCGGGCGTAGGCCCCGTATGCGTGGTGCAAGACCTCGTGCCCTTCCTGCCCGGCCATGCGGCCGCAGGCCAGCAGCGTGAAGGCGGCGTGGGCGCTGTCAGCGCTGCTCCGCTGGGCAATGCCGCCGTGCTACCGATCAGTTGGATGTACATCCGCATGATGGGTGCCGAAGGTCTGAAGGCCGCCACCGAAGTGGCCATCTTGAGCGCCAACTATGTGGCGGCACGCCTGAGCGGCCATTACGACATTCACTACAGCGGTGGCCACAGTGGCATCAAAGGTGGAGGTGTGGCCCACGAGTGCATTCTGGACCTGCGCCCCTTGAAGGACAGCAGCGGCATCGGTGCTGAAGACGTGGCCAAGCGCCTGATCGACTACGGCTTCCATGCGCCCACGCTGAGCTTCCCGGTGGCCGGCACGTTGATGGTGGAACCCACCGAAAGCGAGCCCAAGGCTGAGTTGGACCGCTTCTGCGACGCCATGATCGCCATCCGCGAAGAGATCGCCAAGGTCGAACGGGGTGAATGGCCGCGTGAAGACAACCCGCTGAAAAACGCCCCTCACACAGCCGCCAGCCTGATAGCCACCGAGTGGGCCCACGCCTACACCCGCGAGCAAGCTGCCTTTCCCGTAGCCAGCCTTCGCCAAGCCAAGTACTGGAGCCCCGTGGGGCGCGTGGACAACGTGTACGGCGACCGCAACCTGTTCTGCTCTTGTGTGCCTATGGGCGCTGCTGAATAATCCACTGTCGTCGCGCATCGGGAGAGCCCCACCTTGCAACAAGGTGGGCGCCGAAGGAGCAACCGCCCCGGAAACTCTCAGGCAAAAGGACCGATCTGCGACCCGCACTCTGAAGAGCGGCTGGAACTCGTCATCCGGCCCACCGCAGGAGCAAGCCTTAAGCGCCACGCTTGGGTGAATCTCTCAGGTCACAAACAGAGGGGGCCTCGTCATCACACCGTGTGGTGGCGGGTCTTCTTGTTTGACGCTCTTGAGGTGCAACCCCATGTCCCACTCTTCCTTTCGCGTTGCCGCCAGCGCTGCTCGCCACATCCTCGTCATCGGCGGCGGCATCACCGGCGTCACCAGCGCCTATGCCTTGGCCCGACAAGGCCATCAGGTCACCCTGATCGAGCAACACCGCTATGCCGGCATGGAAACCAGCCATGCCAACGGCGGCCAGCTCTCGGCCTCTAACGCCGAAACCTGGACCCACCCCTCCACCTTGCTCAAGGGCCTGAAGTGGATGCTGAAGGCCGATGCGCCGCTGCTGGTGAACCCCAAGCCGAGTTGGCACAAGCTGTCGTGGTTTGCCGAGTTTGCAGCCGCTATCCCTAAGTACCGCGAGAACACCATCGCCACCGCCCGCCTGGCCATTGCCGCGCGCGAGCACCTGTTCAGCTGGGCCGAGGCGGAAGGCATTGACTTCGACCTCAAGAAGCAAGGCATCCTGCACATCTACCGTGACAAAGCGGGTTTTGAGCACGCCGCCAACGTGAGCAAGCTGCTGGCCGAAGGTGGCCTGCCACGCCGGGCCGTCACGCCTGAAGAAATGCGCGCCATCGAGCCCACGCTGGCGGGTGACTACTACGGTGGCTTCTTCACTGAGAGCGACAGCACCGGCGACATCCACAAATACACCCACGGCCTGAGCTTGGCCTGCGCCAAGCACGGCGTCACCCTGCGCACCGGCCAAGCCGTGAGCCGGGTGCACAGCGACGGCCAAAACGCCCGCGTGACCCTGGCCGATGGCGAAGTGATCCAGGGCGACGCCGTGGTGGTCTGCGCCGGTGTGCACAGCCGCGCCATCGGCGCGCAGTTGGGCGACCGGCTCAATGTCTACCCCGTCAAGGGCTACTCCATCACCGTGATGTTGAGCGACGAACAAAGCCAGGCCGCCGCGCCCCAGGTGAGCCTGCTCGACGACGAAACCAAGCTGGTCACCAGCCGCCTAGGCGCTGACCGCTTCCGCGTGGCGGGCACGGCCGAGTTCAATGGCTTCAATCTGGACATCCGTGCCGACCGCATCAAACCCCTGGTCGACTGGGTCAACCAATGCTTCCCCGGCGTCAGCACCCGCCGGGTGGAGCCCTGGGCCGGCCTGCGGCCCATGATGCCGGATATGCTGCCGCGCGTCGGCCCAGGCCGCCTGCCCAATGTGTTTTACAACACCGGCCACGGCCACTTGGGCTGGACGCTGTCGGCCATCACCGCGCATCAATTGGCTGGGTACGTTGATCAGTGGGAAGATGCCACCTCAACACGAGCTGTCCCCCGGCCAGCGCTGGCCTGAACCCCGCATCAGCACCACACTCAGGAGACACGTATGGCGGTTTCGGTTTTTGACCTGTTCAAGATCGGCATTGGGCCTTCCAGCTCCCACACGGTTATGGCCTATGCGCGCCGCCCGTCTGTTTGGCCTGAGGCTGCAAAGTGCGGGGCACCTGAGCCAGGTGGCCCGCGTGCGTTGCTGGCTCTATGGCTCCTTGGGGGCCACCGGCAAGGGCCACGGCAGCGACAAAGCCGTGCTGCTCGGCCTGCTGGGCGAGGAGCCCGACCAAGTGGCGGTAGAGCGCATTGAGCCACTGCTGGCCGAGGTTCGATCCAGCGGCCAACTGGCCCTGATGGGCAGCCAGCAAATCGCCTTCAAAGAGGCTGAAGACCTGCTCTTCATGCGTCGTGAAACCCTGCCCTTCCATGCCAACGGCATGCGTTTGGTGGCCTATGACGCGGCAGGCCAAGAGCTGGAAAACCGCACCTACTACTCAGTGGGCGGCGGCTTTGTGGTGAGCGACGAAGTGGCGGCCGACGGCAGCAAACAAAAGGTCATCGCACCCGACGCCACCGTGCTGCCCCTGCCCTTCAAAAGCGGGGACGAACTGCTGCAAGTCTGCCAGCGCGAGGGCTGCTCGATCGCCGAGGTGATGCGTGCGAATGAGCGCCACTGGCGCAGCGACGACGAGACCGCCGCCGGGCTGGACCGCATCTGGGCCGCGATGCAGGCCTGCGTGGCGCGCGGCTGCGCACCGACCGGGCATCCTTGCCCGGGCGGCTTCAAGGTCGAGCGCGGCGCGCGCCGCGGCTCTACCACCGCCTGACCGCCAACCCCGAGGCCGCGCTGCGCGACCCGCTGGCGGTGCTGGACTGGGTCAACCTCTATGCGCTGGCGGTCAACGAAGAAAACGCCGCCGGCGGCCGGGTGGTGACCGCGCCCACCAATGGCGCGGCCGGCATCGTGCCCGCCGTGCTGCACTACTACAGCCGCTTTGTGCCGGGCGCGACCGCGCAAGGGATTCCCGACTTCCTGCTCACCGCGGCCGCCATCGGCATCCTCTACAAAGAAAACGCCAGCATCTCCGGCGCCGAAGTGGGCTGCCAGGGCGAGGTGGGCGTGGCCTGCTCCATGGCCGCCGGGGCCCTGGCCGCCGTGCTGGGCGGCACGCCCGAGCAGGTTGAAAACGCCGCCGAGATCGGCATGGAACACCACCTGGGCCTGACCTGCGATCCGGTGGGCGGCCTGGTGCAGATCCCCTGCATCGAGCGCAACGCCATCGCCAGCGTCAAGGCCATCAACGCCGCCCGCATGGCGCTGCGTGGCGACGGCACGCACCACGTGAGCCTCGATCAAGGTCATCAAGACCATGCGCGACACCGGCGCCGACATGAAGACCAAGTACAAGGAAACGGCGCGCGGCGGTCTGGCCGTCAATATTGTTGAATGCTGATGCAGATGCATCACTTGACAACCTGGGGATGCATCCGCCTGATGTTATGACCCACCCACTACGCAATTCAGAATAGCTTTATCGCACACCTTATGAATTATTTGACCCTCTGCATCAGAAACAAGCTGAGCCGTGAAAATGGTGATAACCCCATATACCCAACATTTCTCACGATTGTCTTAGCGTTATCGCTCAGCCTTGGTGGTTGCGCACTACCCACTAACAAGGCATCCCCAGCCAAAATCGACACTTTAAGTAAAACCCCGATAAAGGATGCCCAAGTATCAATTCGGGTCAACGCAAGTCTGGAATTCGGTCACCTCAACCAGGCGCGTCTAGAAAACAGCGAGGCTCCTCGTCGTTTAGTGTGGATCCCAACACCGACAATTCCGACTTTTCTGGCCTGCACCGACGTATTATTTGATTCCCTTCAGAAGTGCCACGCAGTGTGCCGAGTCAAGCGCTGTTTTGAGAGTTGAGCCGTTATATGAGTATTGAAGTCGAAGCCCTTGTTCGCCAGTGCGCTTGGATTTTAGCTGCCATACGGCGGTGGAGAGTGTCAAGCTTGATACTGCAAAGAAGCGCATTGACTTTGAGGTCAGCTGCCACGATGCCAAGCTGGTTTGCCCGCACTGTGGCGCGGCTGATCAGATGGTGCATGACCGACTGCGCCGATCCTGGCGACACCTGGACTTCTTCCAATTCGAGGCCTGGATGCATGCTGATGTGCCACGCGTGGCCTGTACGGCGTGCGGCAAAACGACGCAAACTCCGGTGCCGGGGCGCGTGGCGAGCGCCTTCACGCTCTTGTTTGAAGCGCTAGGCTTGGACGCGCTGCCGTTCGGAAGAGCACCTTGAGGTTGCGCCGGTGCCGCGCACATGCTGCGGGTGCACGACAAAAACAGCTCTGGCGCCGCATTGAGCACTACGTCAGCAAAGGCGCGTCACCTGCAAGACATGAGCCAAGTCAAGCTTGTGGGGGCATCGATGAAACGAGCCTGCGCAAGGGCCGAGCCCCTCTTGAAAGTGGTGCATGATTTTGATGTGAAATACTTTGCTCTTCATGCCTCCAGCAGCTGTTGTGTGCTC
>JAXHNT010000064.1:0-12137 GCA_034520165.1 Ideonella sp. | reverse complement strand
TGTACTTCGTTCAGTTGCGTATTCACAAGCTCGGCCCCCGCCACGATGACGAGGACCAGCCCCAGCGAAAACACCAAACCGCCCAAGAGACGCGAGGCCGCAAAGCCCAGCGTCGCATCACTGGCCACCAAGCTGAACATCAAGGCGCCCAAGCCAATGAAGGCACCGGCCAGCAGGCCCAGCAAGGCCTGGGTCAGCCAGGGCAGGCGGGCCTTGGCCGCGCCCACATCGCTCACGCGGGCGGCAATGTCTTTGGGGGCGTAGGCATCAAAGCCGAAGGGGTTGGGCATGGGGGGCGCGCGCCGGAGATGAAAGCACTCACTGTAACCCTAGCGGCTATGAAGGAGCCCTGGCCACACGGCCCCAGACCAGCAAGGCCAGCACGCCCGCCAAGCCCAAGAACTTGAGCGCCGCGCACAAGGCCATGCCCAGAGCCAGAACCAGCTTCAGGGCTGCCATGCCCTCGGCGGGCAGGCACAGCCAGGCCAGCGTCACCGCGTCCTCCGTCAAGTCGGCGACCAGGGCCAAGGGCAAGGCCCAGCCCAGTCTTTGCAGAAGGGGCGAAGGCTGCTGGCCCACTTGCCGCAGACGCGCCACGCGCGCAAAAGCCGCACAGACCCACGCCGCCAGCACGGTGGCATAAGCAGCCATGAAGAGCAGGTCCAGCGCCAAGGCCTTTTGAACGCCACTGGGGCTGATGCCGGCGGGCAAGGCCACGCCCATCCAAGCTTGCAACTGCCAAGCCGCCAAAGCAGCCACTTGGCCCAGGCCTGCCCAAAACACCGGAGCCTGTGGTGCCAACACGCTGGCCATAGCCCAAGGCAGGAGCAGCAGCATCAAGCCGGCCACCACCAAAGGCCACGACCCAGCAGCACGCTGCCCCCAGACGCTGCCCTGCGGCCACTGTGCACCCAAGGCGGCCACGCTGGGATGCGCCTGGGCTTGGATGCGCGGGTCCGGTGCGTCTTCCAGAGCAACCCTGGCCGGGTCGCGCACGGCCAAACCATTCAAAGCCCACCAGGGCGTGCTGCGAATGCGGCTGTGGGCCAAGCTGGAGGCGGTGGCAGGTATGGCACCCGGTAAATCGGCGGCAGCCTGCAAGACCTGGGCTTCGCTCAGCATCAAGCCCTCGGGTCCATTGAGGCGCAGGCCGCAGTGCACGGCTTCGCTGGTCATCCAGGCCAAGGGCCAGCGGGCCAGACCGGCCTCTTGGCGCAAATGGCCGCCGCCCACGTCGCTGTGGTCGCCTCTGAACCACAGTTGCAGCAAGCTGCCTTCACGGCCGCTGCGGCTGAGGTGCGGCCCATTCGGCGCGGCATAGCAACGCGGCTTGAATTGGGCGCGCTGCTCGTCCAAGGCCAAAGCCTGGCGCACATGGATAAACGCTTTATCAGCCACGGTGGGAGCGGCCGTGAAACGGGCGGAAAACGGCCCGAAGCCCACGCTCGCCACCGTGTCCCACACGCCCACGAACTGGATGTCCACGGCTCGGCTTTCGGTGGTGGTGAATAGCCGGCTGGCCTGCTCAGAAATGGCTTGTCGCTGGGCATCCATGGCGCCCCGGTCCGCAAAGTAGAGGTGCACCAAGGTCGGCACCATAGAGCCCATGTGGGAATTGAGCAGGCCAAACTGGTTGATCAAGCCCGCCACGCTGCGTGCCGTGAAGGCGCCGCGCGAAAAGCCAAAGATGAAGAGCTGATCGCCCGGCTGCCAGTGCTGTACCAAGAAGCTGTAGCACTCGGCAATGTTTTCGTAAACGCCGCGGCCAAACGCCAAGCCGGCCACGCGTTCGGCAAAGTGCTTGGCGCCGTCCCACCATGTGGCGCCGGGCAATTCGCCTGGGTTGCCCACGCCCGGGTCATAGAACACCAGGCGCGCTGGGTCAGGGTGGGCGCGCAGCAACTCGGCCAGGCGCACCACATGGGTGTCTTTACAGCCGCCGGTCAGATTGTTGTTGGTGCCGTCGCACAGCACAATGAGTTGGCGCGGGTGAGAAACAGACATCAGGTACACCTTAAAGCAGTCTGTCTCCTTTGTACTGCATCAAGGCTCAAGCCGCATCCCTTGTTGTGGGGGTCGTGCTCCCTCAAGTTCTGAGTATTTCGTTGTCCCACCACTGATGCAGCCACCTGCCCAGCGCCGTTGGGTCGTTCAAGCGCCCGGCTTGCAGGTACTGCTCAGCCACTTGGGCGATGCTGTGCTCGGCGAGGGACAGGTCCAGCAGGAAGCCCGCCTCTTCAGGTCCTAAGGTGCTGAAGTGCGGCTGCAGGCCGCGCCGCCACACGAGCACGCTGGCGGGTGTGGAGCGGGTCACGACCTCGGGCACCTCCACATCGGCCTCAATGGCTTTCCAGATGGCCAAGGCATTGGTCTGTTGGCTCAAGAACTGCACCGTGGGGTGCAACACCGGCCATTGGTTCAAACAAGGGTCGGCACCACATTGCTGCACGCGCTGCAAGTCCCAGGCGGGGTGGTCGGCGGCGTCGAAGACGCAGCGCAGGGCCCATTCCAACTCGGCCAGCTCGCGCAGCACGGGATGGTCCGGATGGCGCTGGTGCATATGGTGGACAAAGCGATGCCCATAGCGCCCCAGATGAGCCCCACTGGGTGGGTGCTGTTCCACATAGTCCAGGGTCAGCTCGTCAAAGTAGTCGCTGCCCACGTAGAGCCGGACCTTGGCAAAGCTGTCGGCCAGCACCTCTTGCAAGCGGACGCGGTAAGCGTGGTGATAGATCTCCAAGCCGCGCCGTGCGGGCAGGGGCCCCGGGGCATCGACAGCGGCAGGAGCTTGTTCGGGCACGCCTTGCAAAACGATCTGAGCGACCACCTGTTGGGTGCCGCTCAAGGGCAGTTCAAGCGCGGTATCGGCAGGCCAGCTCATGGGCGCGGCCGTGGGGGCTGCCACGACCGTGGTGCTTGTCGGCCTGATGCCTGCGACGGGCAGGCGCGGCGCGGCGCCATGGCGCTCGGCAATCTCGCGCGCTTGCCCCAGCTCGGCCAGCAATTCGGGCAGTGGCGGAATGTGGTCGTCACGCTCGATCATGGTGGCCGTGGGGCCGAACATCTCGCAGGCTTGGGCATAGAGCGCCCAAACCTCGGGGCAGACCGGATGGTCGTGGGTGTCGATGATGAAGTCACCGCTCATCGAGTGGCCGGCCAGGTGAATCTGGCGCACGCGGTCTACGGGCAGGGCGCGCAGATAGGACAGCGGGTCAAAGCCGTGGTTGACGCTGCTAACGTAGATGTTGTTGACATCGACCAGCAGTTCGCAATCGGCCTCTTGGGCCACATGGGCCAAGAAGTCCCATTCGGTGACGCCGGACGCGCTGTAGCGCAGATAGCTCGACACGTTCTCGACGACCAAGCGGCGCTCCAGCACGTCTTGCGCTTGGCGGATGTGCGAGACCAACAAGTGGGCGCACTCCTCGGTGTAGGGCAGGGGATAGAGGTCGTGCAGCGGCTGGCCATTGTGGCCTGTCCAGCACAAATGGTCTGACACCCAGAGCGGCTCAATGCGATCAGCCAGGGCTTTAACGCGCTTGAGATAACGTGAACTCAAGCCTTCGGCGGATCCAATGGACATGGCCACGCCGTGCATGGCGATGGGATAGTCGCGGCGAAATCGCTCCAGCATCACCAGGGGCCTTCCGCCATCCACCAAGAAGTTGTCGGTGATGACTTCCAGCCAGTCGACCGCTTGGCGGCCCGCTTGAAAGTCCGCATAGTGCGGGGTTCGTAAGCCCAGGCCAAAGCCGGGCGAATGGCGCGCCGATGCGGCCAAGGTAGAGCTGGGTTCAAACATGGCAGACGGCGCGCAAGAAACGGGAGGCGGGCAAGGCTCGGGCGCTCAGGCTCGGGCCTTGCAGAGGCAAATCACAGGTCGCCGATGGTGCCGTTTTTGTCCAAGCAGGCCTTGGCGGTCATGCCCTTGAAACCATGGCCTTTGCAGCCGTTTTGGCCTTTGCAGCTGTGCTCGGCGGTCTTGCAGTCGCTGTTGCCCTTGCAGTCGTGCACGTTGTAGCAATGCACTTTGTCGTTGGCGGCCACGGCCTTGCCTGACGAGCCCTTGGGCGCGTCGGCAGCACCGGCGGCGGTGGCCAAGGCCAGTGCGCTGGCAGCCAGCAGGAAAGCGGAAGCGGATTTGATGGACGTTGCGTTCATGGTGAGAGTCTCCGGTGAAGAGGGGTTGAGATCTACAGCGGGTTGGTGCTGCGGACCTTTGTCTGTCGGCGCGAACCGCAACTCCTTACACCGGACTCTCAAAATTCTTCAGTCACCCAAGACGCCCGTTAAGAGCGGGCCGCCATCATCTGCTCTGGCAGCCAAGTGACGATGACCGGAAAGGCATAGAGCAAGCCTGCGACGAGCACCAGCAAGAACAGCATGGGGCCGGTGGTGCGCACCACCCAACTCATGGGTCGACCCGTCAGGGCCTGGAGCATGAATAAATTGAAGCCAGCCGGCGGCGTGATCTGGGCCATCTCAACGACCAAGATGAGAAAGACGCCAAACCACAGCGGGTCGATGCCGGCCGCCCGCACCACGGGCATGACCAAACCCATGGTCAGCAACACGGCAGAAACGCCGTCGAGTACGCTGCCCAAGGCGAGGTAGAACAACATCAGGATCAGCAGCAGCACGAAGCTGTGCAAATGCAAAGAGTTGACCCACTGCACCAGCAACTGCGGCACACCTACTTCGGCCAGCGCCATGGCCAGGAAGGCTGCGCCTGCCACCAACAGCGCCAGCATACAGTAAAGGCGCGTCGCACTGAGTAGCGCATCACGGAAGTTGGCCCAGGTCAGCGAACCCAAAGCGGCCGCCACCAGCAAAGCACCCAATACGCCCAATGCGGCGGCCTCTGCCGGGCGGGCCCAACCGGTGTAGAGCGAACCCAAGACGATGGCAATGAGCAACAACACCGGGAACAGATCGAGTAGCGCCGCCACCTTGTCGCCCAAGCTAGAGCGCGACTCATGGCGCGGCATCAAGTCAGCATTCAGAACCGACCAAACGATCAGATAAGCCATGGTCAGACCCGCCACCAGCAATCCGGGCAGCAGGCCTGCAGCAAAGAGTTGGTCGACCGGTACATCGGCCGCCAAGGCGTAGACCACCATGATTAAAGACGGTGGAATGAGCAGGCCCAAGGTGCCCGCACCGGCCAGTGAGTTGGCTGCGGCTGCATCGGGATAACCCCGCTTGGCCAACTCGGGAAGGGTGCGTTTGCCAATAGAGGTGCTGGTGGCCGCGCTCGAACTGGAGAGGGCCGCAAACAAGGTGGCCCCCACCACATTGACGTGCAGCAGGCGTCCAGGCAAGAGGTCTAGCCACGGCGCCACGCCGCGCAGGGTGTCGCGGGGCAAACTGGTGCGAACCAAGATCTCGCCCATCCAGATGAACAGCGGCAGTGCCGTCAAGGCCCAGGAAGAAGCGGTATCCCAGATCGCAAAAGTCATGATCTCACCGGCAGGGCGGTCGGTGAAGAGTTGCAGGCCCAACCAAGCGACACCAGAGAGTGCCAGGCCAATCCAGACGCCACCGACCAGCAAGGTCAGCAAGCAGAGGATGAGCAGCCCGGTCACCAGCAGTTCATTCATGGTTCGACCTTAGGCTTCATCCAGATCGAAGTGGGACACCACTTCAACCGGCCGCGCGTCAATGGCGCGACACCATTCATCAAAGAGTGCGATGCAAAACACCCCCACGCCCAAGGCCATGGCCGCCTGCGGCAACCAGAGCAGGCTCTCAACGCGCGGCAGCGTGGCGACGCTACTGACCCAAGAGGCCCAGGCCATCTCGGTGGCATGCCAGGCCAGCACACCGCTCAGGCTCAAGGCCACGGTCAAACACAAGACTTCCAGAATGCGACGCTGCAACGGCCCGACCGAATGCAGCAGAACCGTGACACGCACATGATCACCACGCTTGAGGGTGTGTGCCATCGCCAGGAAGCTGGCCGCCGCTACAAAGTAGCCGGCCATGGTGTCGAAGCCACCAAAGGGCATAGGCACAAAGCGGTTCAGCAGGCCAGCCAACACCATTCCGAGGGTGCCAAGCATGCACAGCGCGGCCAGCCAAGCCGACACGTCATAGAGGAGATCAAGCAAACGTCGCATGTAGTACTCAGTTTACGAGGCTTGACCCCCATCACTTTCAGCTTTTGCGCTTTGTCAGAGCACATCTCTCGAGAAAAGGTGGCTTCCCAACCTCTCGGCTGTGATGTTTGCCCTGTTTGGCCACTGCTGTTCTTGGCAGGGGCGGTGCGGTGCGGACGCCTGTCAACTGCGCCTCATCCCAAGGCCCACTTCGCCACCGTCATGTAAAGCGGTAGGCCCAGCAAGATGTTGAAGGGGAATGTCATGCCCAGCGACATGCCGAAGTAGAGCGCAGGGTTGGCCTCGGGAATGGCATGTCGCACCACGGCTGGCACAGCTATGTAAGACGCACTGGCCGCCAAGGCCATCAGCAAGACGCCGTCACCCACGCTCATGCCCATCAGCCAGGAGAGCGCCAGCGCCAAGCTGGCATGCACCAACGGAGCCAGCAAGGCGTAAGCCATGGCCCCTGGATGCTGGCCCTTCAGAGAGCCCATGTGCCGCGCGGCCTGCAGGCCCATGTCCAGCAGGAAGAAGGCCAACATGCCCTTGAACAAATCGCCGGAGAAAGGCTGCATGGCTTGCTGCCCGGCTTCGCCACTGAGCACACCCACCACCATCGCGCCAATTAACAAGAGTTGGGCGCCGTCTGTCAAAGATTCCTTGAGCAGACTGCCGACCCCGGTCTGCGGGCCATCCCCTCCTGAGGCACGCCGCGCCTTGTTGGCCAGCAGCACCGCCATCACGATGGCCGGCGACTCCATCAACGCCATAGCGGCAGCCATATGACCACCGTAAGGCACATCTTGAGCGTCAAGCATCTGCACCGCTGTGATGAAGGTCACGGCACTGACCGAGCCGTAAGTGGCTGCCACGGCTGCGGCGTCGAAGCCGTTCAGGAAGCGACGCAACAGCCAGTAGCCCAGTGCCGGAACCAGCACGGACAAGAACAAGGCCGCGCCCAAGGTCATGCCGACATCAGAGGTCAGCCCGGACTTGGCCAGGGCGAAGCCGCCCTTCAGGCCCAAGGCCATCAGCAAGTAGAGCGACAAGAAGCGCGCGATGGGGGGCGGTATCTCCAAGTTGGAGCGCAACAGGCCCGCCACAATGCCAAAGACAAAAAACAAGATGGCGGGGTCAAGCAGGGCATTCATACGCAAAAAAAAGGGCTGCCCAACAGACAGCCCTCTATGAGTTCTTCAAGAAAAGCCTGGTGGGACAGCACCCACCAGAGCAGCGGCCTCAGTCGTCACCACCCATGCCGAACAAGGCAAGGAGGCTGGTGAAGAGGTTGAAGATGGAGACATACAGACCGATGGTAGCCAACACATAGTTGGTCTCACCGCCGTTGACGATACGGCTGGTTTCAAACAGGATCAGGCCCACAGACAGCAAAGCCACCATGCCCGAAACCGCCAAACCCAGCGCAGGAATGTTCATGAAGGCCGCCGCCAAGCCCAGCAGCAAGGCCACGATCATACCCACGAACAAGAAGCCGCCCATGGCGCTGAAGTCGCGGCGGGTGGTCAGCACGTAGGCCGACAAGGCCAAGGTGGTGATGCCTGTCACCCCCAAGGCCATGACAACAGTCTGCGCGCCACCAGGCAGCGCCAGTGTGTGGCTGAGCACCGGGCCGAGGGTGTAGCCCATGAAACCCGTCAGGCCAAAGGTAGCCACCAAGCCCCAACCGCTGTCCTTGAGCTTGTGCACCGCAAACAGCAGACCGAACATGCCCGCCAGCGACAGCAGCAGCCCCGGCGCAGGCCAGCCCATGGCCACACTGAGCCCAGCCACGCCCGCACTGAACAGCAGGGTCATAGACAACAAGGCATAGGTGTTGCGCAGCACGCGCTTGACCGATGCGGCATGATCCGGACGTTCGGCCAGGATCAAACCACCTACATGAGAGGCGGTGGAAGACGAAGACAGGTCACTCATGGCAAACCTCCTTGAAAAAAGCCATTCAAACCAGACCATCCCATCGGCCCCTTTCAGCAGGCCCGCATTTTCCGCCAAACCCAGGTATGAGCCCAAGCACGCGTGAGTCGATGCCCTGAGCGTCTTGACTTGACTCGGGTTAAAACTGGAGTTTCAAGGGGGCGGAGTTTCTTGGTCTTCTTCCCCTCTTGCTTCATACAGGCCTCCTGCCAGGCCGCCGGAGGCCTCCCCCCCAGCCGCATGTATTTACCCAAACAGCAACGCTCTTCCGCCCGATTCAGGCCTGCACTTTACGCCTTTGGCTTGTTGAACAACTCAAACAAATCAGCCTGGCCTTTTGCATCTCTTGGGCTCGCTTGCAGATCAGTCTTGCGTTTGCTTGCGCCACCAGACTCGGTCCAGAGCTTGTGCCCGGTTTGAAGGTGACCAAACCCCGCTCGCTGAGCCGCACCAGCACGCCCAGCGGCGTCTTCGCATCCCGGCTTTTGTAGACCTTCTTGACCTTGCCCTTTGGTCGCTCACCACCTCAGTGGCGTACAGGCACGGACGGTGCAAATTGAGCCACGAATTGAACACGCCCTCATAGAACTTGTTGATGGGTTTGGCGTACTTTTCGGGAATGTGGCTTAGCCCATTGCTTCCTGACCACCTGGCGTTTTTGCTTCGGCCAAGGCGTTGTCGTTGCTTTGGCGCGAGCGGATTTACCGGCTCCCCAATGCGCAGCTCGTCCAGCAACTTGCCACCTTGCGATTGATGTACTGAGCCGTTGTCCGAATGGAACGCCCTCAATGACAAACGGGAACTGCGCCATACCGCCTCCAGCACCGGTAGTCAAAAAGCGCCTGCTGATACCGCCTGCACGCACGCCTCAACTCACCGACGCCGCTTGTCCACCGGTGATGTGATAGACCCTTTGACGCCGTCCAAGTCACCTTGCGTGGACGCTGTCAATGCGCACCCAGCCCGCCCGGCCATTGGGGCGTGGCGGATTGCGCACGCCAATGGGGTTGCCACAGGGCGAGTCTTGGTGAAATGAGTGCGCTGGGCTTGGTAGTTATTGCTCTTGCGCAGGTTGTACAGATGCGGACCGGACAGGCCAGGCCAATCTCTCCGTAACGGGGGTCCCCGTGGGACCGTGGGCAGGTCCGGCCAGCAGGTGGGGCAAGAGCGGGGCCGCAGACATCCTCATTGGCCCTATCCACTTGCAACGAGCAAGCTGGACATCGTCAGCGGTGAATTTACGAGGAAATGGAGCCGCCGGCGCGCTGTAGCGTTTGGTCAGCGGCACGGCCGCGAGCCGGCCCTTGCGCCAAAGCCCCACCAGGCGGGTGATTTGGGCACGGCAGTAGCCGCTGGTGTGGCGCAGGGTAGGCCAGCCCCACACCGCGCTCCGATTTGTTGCGCTGAGGGTAGTCGAAGCGCTTGAGGACGCGGCTGATGTGGGCAGCACCGCTCTGAGTCGTCGTCACCTGCTGCTGTGAATTTGACTTCCGTGGCGTCCACGAAGTCCCGAAGTTGCTGGATTGTGCGCAGCTTGTTTCGTCCATGTTGATCACCATCTTTGGATGATCAAGCCAACAGCAGTGGGGCCTGCGCTACCCCTTCAGGCTCACTTCGGCTGGAAATACGTCGGCCGTTCAGGCTCATACCCGTTGGACAAGGCTGGCTCTTTAAAAAGCAGAATGTTTCTGATATTTAGTTCGTAAAATACTGAAATGAACCAAGACCTCAACTACCGGCACCTCTACTACTTTTGGGTGGTCGCGCGCGAGGGCGGCATGGCCCGAGCGGCTGAACGACTGGACATGGCGGTTCAAACCATCAGTGCTCAAGTGCGGGAGCTGGAGAAGAACTTGGGCTACACCCTGCTGAAACCCGCAGGGCGAGGTCTGGCCCTGACTGAGGCCGGTGAAGCAGCCCTGCGCCAAGCCGAGCAGATTTTTCAGTTAGGGGAGGCCTTGCCAGCCCTGGTGCGCAACGCAGCCGGGCGGCCTGTGGTGAAGTTGGCGGTGGGCGTGTCAGACAACCTGCCCAAACTGGTGATCCATGATTTGATGCAGCCCGTGATGACCGAACCCACCCTGCGGCTCACGCTGCTGGTGGATGAGTTTGAACGCTTGCTGGCCGACTTGGCCTTGCACAAATTGGACGTAGTGCTGGCTGACCGTGCCGCCCCGCCCAACCCGAATCTGCGGCTCTACAGCCATGCCCTGGGCAGCTCCGAAGTGGCCTGGTATGCGCCCAAAGCCTGGGCGGCCAAGCTGCGCAAAGGCTTTCCTCACAGCCTAGAGGACGTGCCCGTGCTGCTGCCCACCAGCCATGCGGCCGTGCGGGCGCCGCTGGACCACTGGATCGAGCGCAACGGCCTGCACCCCGAAGTGGTGGGAGAGTTTGAAGACAACGCGCTGCTCAAAGCCTTTGGGGCCAGCGGCATGGGCGCCTTCCCGGCCGCCCTGAGCGTGGAGTCGGACCTGCTGGCCCGCTACCCCGTGCAACGCCTGGGCATTTGCGAGGGCGTGACGGAGCACTTCTGGGCCATTGGCACCGAGAAAAAGGTCATGCACCCGCTGGTGTTGAGGTTGCTGCCGAGGTGAGCCTCGAGGGGAAGAAGAGTGTCCGGTGACGGGTTCCGGAGCCGCCCAATCGTTGCGGCCGGTTTGATCTGCGAAGCGTGAGCTCGACGCAGAGGGTTGGGGGATTCACACCGGAGGTGTCTGGCTGCGCGCGGCTCGACAAAGCGAGCGGGTGATGCGCTGCACGGGAGTCAGGCACCATTCGCAGTGCGAACAGACCCTGAGCCACGCACATCCCGCGCGGCCCGCACCCTGCGGTGGCCTGCGCGGTGTGCAGGGGCACAACCGGTGTCAATCTGTGGGGGTTGAGAAGACCTGCTTGGTGGTCTGCGGCGCAACAGCGCTCAAGCAGCCAAACTCAGCAAGGTCGGCCAAAGGGCTCAGATTGCAGCCCTTTGCCGCTGCACCCGACAGTGCTGCCGTGGTGCGATGGGGTGAACTGTAAAGACTCTTTACTACCCTGTCAAGCCCATCGCACAATCACACTGTTGTTTTTCAAGCCAGCGCCCTTCATGACTGCCCTGCCCTTGCTGCGCCGCCAAAACGCCTTGGCCTTGTTTCATGCTTTTGCAGAGCGCGCGCTGGCCAGCGGCCAAGCGCCCAAGGGGCTGGAGCAGGCGTTTGCGGCCTCAGTACAAATCTCGCCCAGCCTGTGGAGCCAGATCAAGTCCAGCCGCCCGATTGGCGACAAGCTGGCGCGGCAGATCGAGGTCCACGCCCAGCAGGCCCCCGGCTGGCTGGACGCGCCGCATGAAACCGCCACGCCCGGCGCCGCCGAGAAGGCCTTTCTGGCCTTGGCTTTGCAGGCCTGGCGGGCCACCAACAGTGCGGGGCGCAAAGCTTTGCACCAACAGATGACGGCGGCGGTGGCCTCCGTTGAATTGCCGTCAAACCCTGTGTCTTGAGAACGCTGGCAGATTCATTTGTAACTGAAGCGCTAAACAGCGGGGGAATCCGGACGATGTTCGATGCATGAGTCTCGGTACCCTTCCCCCCATTGTTCGGCGGCTGATGCGGGGCATGCTGGTGCTGCACGCGCTGACCTTCGTGGCGCTGTTCGCTGCCGGCTCGCCGCTGGCGCTGACGGTGAGCCTGATCGCGCTCGGTGTGACCGCCGGCACGGTCGATCTGGCGATGAACACCGACGGCACGGCGCTGGAGCGCGAGGCGGGCCGGCCGGTGCTGATCCGCATGCACGCGGCGGCGTCCGGGGCGTTTGCTCTCGGCGCCATCAGTGGCAGCGTGGTGGCGAGCCAGTTCGGGGCGCTGGCGTGCGCGGGGCTGGCGGTGCTGTCGATCGCGCCGGTGGTGTGGGCGCTGACGCTGATCCCGCCGCGGGTGGTGGTGGTGCAGGGGTCTTCATCGCCATCGGCGGGCGGTGTCGCGGTGGCGCCGCCGCGGACGCACCTGGGCCTGCCGGTGCTGCTGCTCGGGGTGGTGCTGGGCGTGTGCATCGCCGCCGAGATCACCGCGCAGATGTGGTCGGCGCAGTTCCTCGCGCAGCAGGGAGCGCCAGCAATACGTAACT
>JAXHNT010000105.1:0-22955 GCA_034520165.1 Ideonella sp. | reverse complement strand
TCTGCACGCCCCGCTCGATCTGCGCGATCTGCAGCACCGGGCCTTGGTAAGGCGGCGGCGGTGGGGGTGGCGGGGGCGGCGCTGGCGTGGCACAGGCGGCCAAGAGTGCCGGGATAGCGACGCACAACAGGCGGCGCTTGGTGATGGTCATCATTTTCATACGGTTTTCCTCCTTTTCAGTCACAACATCTGACTGCAACAGCGCAAGCATAGGGCTCCGCCAAGCGAGCCTCTAACTAAGAGACTCCAAGCGGTGACGAAGTGTGCAAGCTCCACGGGGGGTGTCGCAAAAGCGGTGAGGGATTGGGCACAGCACCACACCTTAGAGGCACGAATCCCTACAATGCTGCGGTGCACTATCTCAACGCTGACCTCCATTGCCACTCCACCTTTTCAGACGGCAGCTTGCCGCCTGAAGTGCTGGCCCAGCGCGCCGCCGAACGCGGCGTTGAATTGTGGGCACTCACTGACCACGACGACATCAGCGGCATTTCAGCCGCCCGCGCCGCCTGCCAAGCCCTGGGAATGAGCTTCATCACTGGGGTCGAGGTCTCCATCACCTTCGCCGGTGAAACCGTGCATATTTTGGGGTTTGGCTTTGACGAGCACCACCCCGACTTGGTGGCAGGCTTGGCCCATGTGCGCAGCGGCCGCCTGGCGCGTGCCCGCGCCATGAGCGACAGCCTAGCCCAGGTGGGCATCAAAGGGGCGTATGAAGCGGCCTGCGCCCTGGCCCCCAACCCCGAGTTGGTGTCGCGCACCCACTTTGGCCGCTTCTTGGTTGAGCAAGGGCACTGCGCCGACATGGGCGAGGTCTTCCGCCGCTACCTCAAGCCCGGCAAGCCCGGCTATGTGCCCCACCAATGGGCGGGCCTGGGCGAGGCCCTGCGCTGGCTGCATGGCGCAGGCGGCGTGACCGCCATTGCCCACCCTGCCCGCTACCCCTTCAACCCGACCGTGGAATATGCGCTGTTCTCAGAATTCCAAGGCCACGGCGGCCAAGGGGTAGAAGTGGTGTGCGGCAGCCACACCGGCGCAGATGTCGAGCGCGTCAGCGGCCTGGCCCTGGAGTTTGGCCTGTTGGCCACACGCGGCAGCGACTTCCACTCCCCCACCGAAAGCCGGGTCGATTTGGGCGAGCTGCCGCCCCTGCCCGGCCGCCTCACCCCCATCTGGACCCTGTGGCCCGCGCTGGCCCAGGCCGCCGCACGCGCACAATGACGCCATGTCCCAGTACTTTGAACTCCACCCCGACAACCCGCAGGCCCGCCTGCTGAAGCAAGCCGCGCAGATCTTGCACGCGGGCGGCATTGCCGCCGTGCCCACCGACTCCAGCTACGCCCTGGTGTGCCACCTGGACGACAAGACGGCGGCTGAGCGCCTGCGCAAGATTCGCCAGGTGGACGACAAACACCACCTGACGCTGCTGTGCCGCGATTTGTCTGAGTTGGCCAACTACGCCAAGGTCGACAACCGCCAGTTCCGCCTGCTGAAGATGGCCACGCCCGGGCCCTTCACCTTCATCCTCGAAGCCACCAAAGAAGTGCCGCGCAGGCTGTCTCACCCCTCCCGCCGCACCATCGGCCTGCGGGTGCCTGCGCACAAAGTGCTGGAAGCCCTGCTGGCCGAGTTGGGCCAGCCGCTCTTGGCCACGACCCTGATCCCGCCCGGCGAAGACCTACCCCTGAACGACGCCCAAGAGATCCGCGAGCGCTTTGAAAAGCAGCTTCAGTTGGTGATTGACGCGGGCGCCTGTGCGATGGAGCCCACCACGGTGATTGACCTCAGCGGCGATGAACCGGAAGTGGTGCGGCGGGGTCAGGGGGACCCGGCGAAGTTGGGATTGGCCTGAGGCCATCAGCCCCTTAGCGCCGCCTCAGCGCTTGCCCTCGCGCTGAAAAATCGCCTTGGTGTCTTCAAACCCGATCGGCGTAGAGGTGTGCTCATGCACCACCCGCAGCACATGCCCGCGGGTCTTGAGCACCCAGGTCATCCGGTTCTGCATGGAACGAAGCTCCTGCCCCTGAACTGACATCGCTGCGTAACGCGCGAAGCAGCTCATGGTGGCAAACGCGGGCTCGGCCATGATCTTCACGTCTTCAAACGTGACCCGGACCGTTTCACTGCCCAGCGAGTTGAACCACCCTTCGACGGCGACCCGCCATGCCGCAGCGCCCTCCCACGACCAAACGCCCCAGGTGTCAAAGACCCGAACATCAGCATCGTAGAGATGCATGAAGGTCTCCGCGTCTTTGGCCAGCACTGCAGACTTATAAGTCTCCAGGGCTTTCAGAACCTGCTTTTCGGTATCACTCATGGTGTTTCCTTGGGGTCATGGGTAAGAGATAGGCTGCTGCTGGAATTCCGGGCACTGACCTAGCCCCTGTCCGACGTAGTGCATAGCCACTCGGTGACGCGGCTTCTTGGCCAGTCGGCGCCTTGCGCAAGGAGGCCGCCCGCACCCGTGAGTTTGTGGCCGAGGCGCCCAAGCGCTTGAATAGCAAGGGCTCCCAAGTTCCGACAGCTCTACAGTCAGCGCATTGGCACGGTGGCGCCGGTGTTTGCCAACCTGCGCCACCACAAGCGGCTGACACGGCTGAACCATCGCGGCCAGGCCAAAGTCCGTACGCAATAGAGCCTGTACTGCATGGTCCACAACATCGAGAAGCTCTCAAGAACCCAGTTCGGCCAAATGGGGGTGCAATGAGGGGCAGGAGGGGCGCAAAATCATAGGCCAGAACGTGATCAGGCTTGGATCAGCACTCAACATGCCAGAAACCACCCGATCTCAAAACCCATGCCGCCTGTGGCGGCTAGCGAGTCACTGACTGGCGGAAAGTGGGTTTTGGACAGCTTCGTTAGGCGGCACCTTGGGGACTGTGATACGGCCGCTCACTGCGATCAGAGCTTGAGCGCGACGATGATTTCGCCGTCAATGTTGACATCACCAGTCGGGCTGAATCCGACATGCTGATAGAACGGCCCAGGGTTGTCTGGTCCCAAAGCATAGCTGGTGAGAAGTGTCTCGGCGCCCTCAGCACGCACAATCTCGACTACTCTTTCAATGATTGCGCGACCGTAGCCGCGGCCTTGATAGCGACAGTCGACCATCAGTTTCCACAGGTACCATGGCCCGATGATCTCTGGTGGATTGGGTGGCACGTTCCAGCTAAGCATCACGAACCCAACCGCAAGCTCGCCATCAAAAGCGGCTCGGTACCAAGGCTTCCCTTCGGGCACTTCGCGAGCCTCCTCAAGAGCCTCCGAGACGGTACCGACGTAGGGTTCTTGCTCTGGAGCAAGCGTGATGGCGAGAACAGCCGCGAGGGTCTGCTCATCCACCTCTCGAAAGACGACATTGGGCAACACTAGTAGTTCCTCCTACGTGATACCGGCCCCATAAGCCCTTCCCCAGCGACCAGCCAGGGTAGATTCTGTGACGCCAAACCGTTTGACATGAGCGGTTCGCCGAAGGTGATTCCGCTCGATGGAATGGTTGGACGAAGCCGCTCCGCGGAGAAGCAGCCCGGTTGCCGGTTATCTCGTAAGGTATGGCCACATGCCCTGATTGTGGGGCATGTGAGTTCATCACCTTGACGAGGAGTTTCACTCATGTCCGAGTTTGTCAGCGGGGTTGACCCTGCATCGTTCCCCGAGCCCTTTGCCGGGCTGTACCGTCGCCACCTGCAGCACTTGCAACTCAAGGGCTTGCGACCCAAGGCGGTGGAGGCCTATGCGCGGGCCATGCGGCGTATTGGCACTCACTTTGACTACCAAGTCTCAGCGCTGTCTGCGGCGCAGTTGACGGACTACTTCACCCAGATGAAGGCCGCCCATTCTTGGAGCGGCGTTAAGCTGGATCTGTATGGCGGCAAGCATCGCGTCATCTACGCGCCCCGTTTGGCGCTGCGCCTGTGGGCAGCCCATGGTGATTGTGTGCAGGCGTATGCAGCCCGCCTCAGCAGCCCAAAGCTGCCCCACGCCGCAGGACCTTCAGCCCGACAAAACCAAACCGTGGGAGGCCACCACGCACTGACAGAACATCGTCCAAAGCGCTCACCTAACACGCGCTGAGCCCGTCGCCATTGGCAGGGACAGTCGGGGTTGGGGCTCGTTCAAAATCGGGCCTGAAGCAGCCTCAACGCATCCCGCGTCACGGCCTGTTTGCAGCAGATTATCAGCGGCCCGCTCTCCCCGAGCCCAGCGCCGCGCCCCGCTGGTCCGACACTTCGGATCAATCTACAGCGGCATCACCCTCATCTCATCCTCACCGGGCTTGTCCAACAAACGGCTCAGGTCGCGGCTTCGCTTCGCTACGCGCGACCTAGCTCCTATTCGTTAGGCCGTTTTGCACTTGACATGAAGAAGACACCTCCCAAAGTGTTACCTATCAGCCCGGAAATTTTGTCACCGATCAACCCGACAGGACACCTCATTTTTGGCTGGATTCGCTAAGTTCACCCTTCAATCGGTCAATTTCTAGATCGGCAAATTCGCGCAACGTGATTGAGTACTTATCCCATGCCACATGGCCAGTTGGAGCAAACTTGTTGTCGCACGGTGCTGCCTTGAGAAATGCCTTTGCAATAAGCATTACAGAGTCAGTGTTTTCGACGGCTTTTTGAGCTGCGTAGGTAGTTTTCTGAATGGTTAGCTTGTTCCGATATTCGCTTGTGTTAACTGAGTGACTTGCTGCCAGGTACCGCAACACGTCCCATGTCATGTCGCCATTAGCCCATCCGCAAATCTCCGCTTTTGCAGGAAATGCAGCGGCGATTCGCGCCGTAGCTAACAGCACTACGGTCTCATCCTTGGACAACTGCGCCGAAGCCGGTTGAATAGAAAGTACTGCTGAAATGAGAAGAAAGGTGGGTTTCATAAGGCCTAACGAATAGCGTTTATCCGCCGCGCCACCCAGGCCGGAGACTGCACAGCCGCTGGTCGCGGCAGATAAACCGTGATTGAGATGAACCATGTGGTCTCGGTGGCAGGCAGCGCCTCGGTTGGTACTGGGGGTTTGATGCTGCGGCCCCCGCTGATGCGCACCATTATGACCAGCGCCAAAGCCTGCTGACTCCGGATTTGCCACGAGTAGTGGGCTTGGCACCCGCAGTTTCTGGGAGGCCGTGGACGAACTGCTGGCCTTTCGCTCGGTCGCACCGGCTTGGGCGGGCTCCTCGTCGTTTAGTGTGGATCCCAACACCGACAATTCCGACTTTCTGGCCTGCCTGAGCGTCCAGTGATGCACCTCCAAAGTGCCACGCAGTGTGCCAGTCAAGCGCTGTTTTGAAGTTGAGCCGTTATGAGTATTGAAGTCGAAGCCTTGTTCACCAGTGCGCTTGGATTGCAGCGCCCTTGGGTGGTGGAGAGTGTCAAGCTTGATACTGCAAAGAGGCGCATTGACTTTGAGGTCAGCTGCCAAGATGCCAAGCTGGTTTGCCCGCACTGTGGCGCGGCTGATCAGATGGTGCATGACCGACTGCGCCGATCCTGGCGACACCTGGACTTCTTCCAATTCGAGGCCTGGATGCATGCTGATGTGCCACGCGTGGCCTGTACGGCGTGCGGCAAAACGACGCAAACTCCGGTGCCGTGGGCGCGTGAAGGGAGCGGCTTCACGCTCTTGTTTGAAGCGCTAGGCTTGACGCTGTGCCAAGGCCTGCCGGTGCGCCAGGCCGCGCACATGCTGCGGGTGCAAGACAAGCAACTCTGGCGCCGCATTGAGCACTACGTCAGCAAGGCGCGTCACCTGCAAGACATGAGCCAAGTCAAGCTTGTGGGCATCGATGAAACGAGCCTGCGCAAGGGCCACGAGTACATCACCGTGGTGCATGATTTGGATGAAATGCGCTTGCTCTTCGCCACCTCTGGCAAAGACCATAAGACGTTGCAAGCCTTCGCGCAGGACCTGCAAGCCCATGGCGGTGAGCCCACCGCGATTGCACATGCCTGCATGGACATGAGTGCAGCCTATGCCAAGGGCGCGGCGTTGTATTTGCCCAATGCCAAGATCAGTTATGACCGCTTCCACGTGGTGGCGCTGGCCAATGAGGCGATGGACGAAGTGCGCAGCGCGGAGTGGAAAACTGAAAGCGCAAAGGTGCGCGAGGCCTTGGGCGAGATGGATGCCAAAGAGCGCAAAACTCTGCTGTGGGCGACAAGGCGCAACCCGTCGAGTTGGAGTGCAACGCAGATCAGCGCCATGCACTGGCTGCAACGAGCCAACCTAAAAACCACGCGGGCTTGGCGCTTGAAGATGGCCCTGCGTGCGGTGTTTGCCAGCGCCCGAACACACAACCAAGCCGAGCAAGCCAGCATGGATCTCAAGGCCTGGATCTCGTGGGCAAGGCGCAGCCGCTTGGTGGCCTTCAAACGCCTTGGCAAAACGCTCAAGACTCACTTTGATGCCGTGGTGCGCGGCATGCTGGATCACCGCAGCAACGCCTTCGTTGAAGCGATGAATGGCTTGTTGCAACAGGCAAAAAGGGCAGCCCGAGGGTTCCGCACTGCCGCCTGCTTTATCAACATCGCCTACCTGCGCATGGGCAAGCTGACGCATCTGCCGGTCTCACCATTCGCGCCTGCCGCATCACGCCAATCCTAGCTATCCGGGCCTCAGAGATGACTTGTCTGATTCCACACTAAACGACGAGGAGCCCTTGGGCGCGAGCTCGTCCCACACGGCCAGCAGACTGTGTTGAGAGGGTGATGAGCCGCAGTCCCGTGGCTCATGGTGGCGGCCCTCTGGCGGTGCCGGATGGATGTGCTTGCCCCGGTGCGGGCAAGTGCCTCAACGCCGCCAAGCTTTGCACCACCTTGAGCGGCGCTTGGCAGCAGGGGCAGGCATTGACCTTGTCCGGGCCACTCTCGCCATGAAGTCTCTCGCCGACTCAGTGGCTTGCGGGTTGGGGCGGGCTGATGCAGCGCTTGGTGCGCTTGCGCCAGTCGGGTCTTCTTGCCGCCGTTGGCTCCATGACATCGCTGGGCAGCACTGCGCGGGGATTCACTTCTGAGTGGCCACAAACCTGAACGGGTGCGGTGCGTTCAGGCTCTGGCTCTGGCTCTGGCTCTGGCTCTGGCTCTGGCTCTGGCTCTGGCTCTGGCTCTGGCACAGCATGACAAAGGGCTCCCACGGGAGCCCTTCTTGTTTGAGGAACGCCGACCTTACACAGCCGCCGTCACCACCACTTCAATCTTCCACTCCGGACGCGCCAAAGCGGCTTGCACGGTGGCGCGCGGCGGGGTGTGGCCGGGCACCACCCACTGCTCCCAAACGGCGTTCATGGCGGCGAAGTCGGCCAGGTCGACCAAGAAGATTTGGGCGCGCAGGATCTTGCTTTTGTCGCTGCCAGCGCGGGCCAACAGGGCGTCCACCGCTGCCAGCACTTGCTGGGTTTGACCGGTGATGTCTTGGCTGCCCTCTTCGGCCACTTGGCCGGCCAGGTAGACGACGCCGTTGTACACAGCCATCTCCGACATGCGGGGGCCGACATCAAAGCGTTGGATGGATGCGGTGGTCATTCAGTGTTTTCCTTTGCGCTTGTTGGCATGAGTGTGGGAATGAGGGTGTGCAGCAGGGGCAGGTGCCGGGCCGGCCGCCTTTTGGCCAATGCGGCTTTCAGTGCCGGCAAAGAGCTTGCGGATATTGGCTTCGTGCCGCCACACCAGCAGCAAGCTCATGATGGCAATCGGCAGCACCATCAAGGACGGGCCCCAAATCAACAATTGATAAAACGGTGCAAACAGTGCCGCCACGATGGCCGCGAGCGATGAGTAACGCGTGAAAAAGGCCACGATCAGCCAAGTGCCCAAAGTGGCAGCCCCCAGCAGCGGGTTGATGGCCAACAAGACCCCTGCCGCGGTGGCCACACCCTTGCCACCCTGGAAGTTAAAGAACACCGGCCAAAGGTGGCCCAAAAACGCCGCCAAGCCCACAAAGGCGACGGTGCTGGCGCCCCAGCCAAAACGCGGCATCAGCCACAGGGCCAGCAGCACCGGGACATAGCCCTTGAGGGCATCGAACACCAGGGTGAGGATGGCCGCCTTGCGGTTGCCCGAGCGCAGCACATTGGTGGCACCGGGGTTGCCCGAGCCATAAGAGCGCGGATCGTTCAAGCCCATGAGCCGCGAGACGATCACGGCGAACGAGAGCGAGCCGATGGCATAACCCACCAGCACTGCGATCAAAGAATTCACAACAGCCATGCCAAGCACCCAGGGGGCACATGGAGGCCCCGCAAAACGGTCGTCAGTGTAAGGGAGGTCAGTATCGACCCGACAAGCCCGCCATGCGCAAGTACCAGTGGGCCAACCAAGCCACCAACGCGCGGCCCAACACGGCCGCCGGGCCTGGCGCGTAGGTGCCGGGTAAAACCTGACGCGAGGCGGCCCGAGCTTGGGCCAGTTCCACCGACACCTCACGCGCAAACGCGGCGTCTTGCACCACGACATTGGCCTCCAGGTTCAGCAAGAGCGACAGCGGGTCGATGTTGGAGCTGCCCACCGTGGCCCAGTTGTCATCCACCACGGCCACTTTGGCATGCAAGAAGGCAGGCATGTATTCGTAGATCTCCACGCCCTCGGCCAGCAGTTCGTTGTAGAGCACGCGGGCGGCCAAGCCGGCGATGCGGTAGTCCACCTTGCCTTGCAAGATCAGGCGCACCTTCGCCCCGCGCCGTGCGGCCGCAATGAGGGCCCGCCGAAAGCTCTGCCCAGGGTAGAAGTACGGTGTGACTAGGTCGACCCGAGTCTCTGCGCTTTGAATGGCTTGGACGTAGGCCCTCTCGATGCTGCGGCGTTGGCGCAGGTTATCCCGGACCACCAAGGCGGCCCGCATAGGGTGATGGGCCTCGGCGGCCTGTGGGGCTGGGCGCTGACGGCTGCTGCGGCGCCACTCTCGCCACAGCTCGCGCGCCGCTTTCAGGGGCTCCGCGCCCCGCCACACCGCTTGCACTTCCTGCCGCCATTGCTGGCCCATGGCAGCTCGCGTCCAGACACTGCGGGTGGCTTGGCTGATGTCGGCGACCAGCGGCCCCCGCACCGCCACGGCAAAGTCCAGGCGCGGCTCCTCGGTGGGGCCGTGGTTCATGTCTAGCCTGTCGCCGATCACATTGATGCCGCCCACAAAGCCCAATGCGTCGTCCACCACACAGAGCTTTTGGTGCAGGCGCCGCAACTGCCCCGGCTGCAGCCAGTTCCACCAACGGGTCAGAGGCCGAAACACCGTCAAGGCCACACCGGCCTCCAGCAGCCAAGCCTGCACCTGCTCGAGCGAGCGGTTGGAGCCAAAGCCATCCACCACCACCTTCACCGCCACACCGCGCCTGGCCGCTGCGGCCAGGGCTTGCGCCACTTGCGCTGCCTGGGCGTCGTCATGAAAGATATAGGTGGCCAGCCACACGCTGTCACGCGCTTGGGCGATGGCCTCGATCATGGTCGGAAACAAGGCATCGCCACCGCGCAGCAAATGCACCTGGTTGGCCCCCAGCCAGTGCAGAGGCTCGCCGCTGCGCCAGGCCTTGAGCCTGGCCGCCGTGCCAACGAGTGCCAAGGGCGGCGGAGAGGCCATTCAGCTCAGCTCCAGCTCAACAATCAAGGGCAGGTGGTCGGACATCCTCGCCCAAGCCGTGCCCCGGGGAACATGGGTGCCCAAGCAGCGAAAGCCCCGGGTGTAGACCCGGTCCAGCGCAAACACCGGCACCAGCGACGGAAACGTCACCCGCTGGTTGGGACGCCCCACCGGAGCCACGGCACGGCTCAGGCCCAGGGTCTCCATGGGCTGGTTGAGTCGCTCACCCCAATCGTTGAAATCACCAGCCACCAACAGCGGTGCGTTGGCCGGCACCTCGCGCTCCACAAATGCTTTCAAGCGCTGCACCTGGCGCACGCGGCTGGCGTGGATGAGGCCAAAGTGGGCCACCACCACATGCACCTCAGTGCCTTGCCAGCGCACCGGCACATGCAGCAGGCCGCGCTGCTCAAAGCGGTGGTCGGACACGTCATGGTGCCCCACCTCGCCCAAGGGCCAGCGCGACAGTAAAGCATTGCCATGCTCGCCATGCCGCGTCACCGCATTGGTGCGGTAGGCCGACGCGTAACCGTCCGGTGCTAAGAAATCAGCCTGGCCTTCTTCGGGCCAGCCAAACCAAGTGCGGTCAAAGTGCTTGGCCTCTCGGGCATGGAAGAGCCGCACCTCTTGCAGGCAGATGATGTCGGCGTCCAGCGCCTCCACCCCCAAGCCCAGGTTGTGGATCTCTAAGCGCTTGCGCGGGCCAATGCCGCGCACGCCCTTGTGGATGTTGTAAGTGGCCACCCGCAAGACCTGGCTGGTGAACAGCGTGCTGGGGGCATGGGTGCTGGAGCGGAACACGCGCGGCATGGTTAATCAGCCCTCTTTGGTGGCCGCCGCAGCCCAGCGCTGCAAGTGCAGCACGGCTTCAGCATTGGAGGGCGAGAAGCAGCGGTTCGCCGCCTCGCGCCACGGCAGCCACTGGTAGGCCGTGTGCTCGCGCGGGGCCAAACGCACCGACGTGCCCGCAGGCACGCACAGGCCGAAGACGCGCTCGGTGTTGTGCGTCACCTCTGGTGCATAGCGGTGCCGCCAGCGCGGGTAGATCTCATACACATTGGCCAGCGCCCAGTCTTGCAAGGCCAAGAGCGGCACCTCGGGGCTGCCCACGACGATGCCCGTCTCCTCCTGCACCTCGCGCACGCAGGTGTCGCGCCAGTCTTCGTCGAGGCTGTCTTTGGAGCCGGTCACGCTTTGCCAAAAGCCCGGCGCATCGGCCCGCTCGATCAGCAGCACCTCCAGGGCTGGGGTGTGGATCACCACCAGCACCGACTCGGGGATCTTGGGCGGGCGGGGCTCAGGTGGCGTTGCAGCAGGTGTCAGCATGCTGCGATGCTATCTCGACCGCTGCGTGCCCAAGCAAAAGGGGCTCCGAAGAGCCCCTTGGGAGGTCGGCCAAACGCCGCCGCTTAGGCCGCAGGCTGGGTGTTGCGCAGGCGGATGTGCAGCTCGCGCAGTTGCTTCTCGTCGACCACGGACGGCGCGCCCGTCAGCAGGCACTGGGCGCGCTGGGTCTTGGGGAAGGCGATCACGTCGCGGATGGACTCGGCCTTGGTCATCAGGGTGACGAGGCGGTCCAGGCCGAAGGCCAGGCCACCGTGCGGCGGCGCGCCGTACTGCAGCGCGTCCAGCAGGAAGCCGAACTTCACCTTGGCGTCTTCGGGCGTGATCTTCAGCGCGCTGAACACCTTGCTCTGCACCTCGGCGCGGTGGATACGCACCGAGCCGCCGCCCAGTTCCCAGCCGTTCAGCACCATGTCGTAGGCCTTGGCGATGCAGGCGCCGGGGTCGGTGTCCATCAGGTCCTCGTGGCCGTCCTTGGGCGCCGTGAAGGGGTGGTGCACGGCGTTCCAGCGGTCGTCCTCTTCGTCGTACTCGAACATCGGGAAGTCGACCACCCACAGCGGCGCCCACACGTCGTCGAACAGGCCGTTGGCCTTGCCGAAGTCGCTGTGGCCCACCTTCACGCGCAGCGCGCCGATGGCGTCGTTGACCACCTTGGCCTTGTCGGCGCCGAAGAACAGCAGGTCGCCGTTGCTGCGCGCCGGTGCGCGCGAGGATCTCGGCAATGGCGGCGTCGTGCAGGTTCTTGACGATCGGGCGACTGCAGGCCTTCGCGGCCCTTGGCGACGTCGTTGACCTTGATCCAGGCCAGGCCCTTGGCACCGTAGATCTTGACGAACTCGGTGTAGCCGTCGATCTCGCCGCGGCTCATCTCGGCGCCACCGGGCACGCGCAAGGCCACCACGCGGCCACCCTTGGTGGTGGCGGGCGCCGGAGAAGACCTTGAAGTCCACGTCGCCCATCACCTCGGTCAGCTCGGTGAACTCCAGCTTGACGCGCAGGTCGGGCTTGTCCGAGCCGTACCGGAGCATCGCGTCGGCGTAGCTCATCACCGGGTAGGCCGGCAAGTCCACGTTGATCGCGTTCTTGAAAACGGTGCGGATCATGCCCTCGAACATCGCGCGGATCTCTTCCTCGGTGAGGAAGGAGGTCTCGATGTCGATCTGCGTGAACTCGGGCTGGCGGTCGGCGCGCAGGTCTTCGTCGCGGAAGCACTTGGTGATCTGGTAGTAGCGGTCGAAGCCGGCCACCATCAGCAGCTGCTTGAACAGCTGGGGCGACTGCGGCAGCGCGAAGAACTGGCCGTCGTGCACGCGGCTGGGCACCAGGTAGTCGCGCGCGCCTTCGGGCGTGCTCTTGGTGAGCATCGGCGTTTCGATGTCGACGAAGCCCTGCGCGTCCAGGAACTTGCGCACCTCCATGGCCACGCGGTAGCGCAGCATCAGGTTCTTCTGCATCTGCGGGCGGCGCAGGTCCAGCACGCGGTGCGTCAGGCGCGTGGTCTCGCTGACAGGTTTTCGTCGTCCAGCTGGAAGGGCGGCGTGACGCTGGGGTTCAGCACTTCCAGCTCATGGCACAGCACTTCGATCTTGCCGCTGGTGAGGTTGGCGTTTTCGGTGCCGGTGGGCCGGGCGCGCACCTTGCCAACGACCTTCAGGCAGAACTCGTTGCGCACGCCTTCGGCGGTCTTGAACATGTCGGCGCGGTCGGGGTCGCAGACGATCTGCACCAGGCCTTCGCGGTCGCGCAGGTCGATGAAGATCACGCCGCCGTGGTCGCGGCGGCGGTGGGCCCAGCCCATCAGGGTCACGGTCTGGCCCATCAGCGCTTCGCTGACCAGGCCGCAGTAGGTGGTTCTCATGGGGGTGCTCCGGTGCATTGAATTCGGTGAAGTGTGCGGCTCAGGAGCCGAGCACGATAGGGGTCGTTTGGCGCTTGAGGTGCGTGGTGTGCACTCAGGGCTGAGGGCCTGCCGAGCAGCCTTCAGCCCCGTGGATTGGGGTCGGCCTCCTCCGGCTGCGCCACTGCGCCCGCCGGCGGCGCCACCACGCCCATCGAGATGATGTACTTCAGCGCAGCATCCACGCTCATGTCCAGCGGGCGGATGCGCGGCATCATCAGGAAGAAGCCCGAGGTCGGGTTGGGCGTGGTGGGCACATACAAACTGACATGCTCGCCCACCAAATGCGCGGCCACTTCGCCACTGGGGCGGCCCGTCACAAAAGCAATTGTCCAAGAGCCTTCACGCGGGTACTGCACCAAGACCGCTTCGCGAAAGGCATTGCCGCTGCTGGAGAACAGGGTGTCCGAGACCTGTTTGACCGAGCTGTAAATAGACTTGACGATGGGAATGCGGTTCAGCAGCCTGTCCCACTGCTGCACCCACCACTGACCAAAGATGTTGGTGACGAAAACGCCGGTCAGCAACATGGCCGCCAGCACCACCACGCCCAGCGCCCGGAATGTGGCGCAGCTGCTTCGATGAGCGTGCGCCGAGGCCGGCAGCAACGTACTGAAGCAGCGCGACAGCACCGCATTGAACATGCCGTCCATGAGGCCGACCACCCACAGCATCACCCAGATGGTGATGGCCAAGGGCATCCAAGTCAGCAGGCCAGCAATGAGGTACTTTTTCACAGGGGATCAAACTCGCAGCAAAAGGGCGTTGGCATCAGGGGGCAGGCCGTAGACACACAGAGCACTGCCCTGAGTCCGGCGCTCAATGGCAGGCGCAGGAGCCACCGAGCGCGTGCCGCCCGAGGGTGCGGCGGCTGGAGTGGCCGCTGCTGGCGCAGGTGCCGCGCTCGCTGCGGCATCACCCGGTGTCGCCGCAGCGCCAGCGGCACCAGCGGCGGCCGGCGTGGCTGGGGCCGCAGCACCGCCGCCCTTGAAGTCGGTGGCATACCAGCCCGATCCCTTGAGCTGAAAGCCCGCAGCCGTGAGTTGCTTTTGGAATTGCTCAGCACCGCAATGCGGGCAAACCGTCAGCGGGTCATCGGACATCTTTTGCAGCACATCCTGCTGATGGCCACAGGCTTCGCACTTGTAGGCGTAAATTGGCATGGCAGTCTTGAAAGTTCAAAAGGCCGAGAAAACCCTCGATTATAGAGGGTGGCCTCCGCCGAACGCCTAAAGGCTGCCTGGAGCGTGCGCGGCAGGCGGGACCAAGCCCGACCTGCCGCCATGAAGTTGCTCAGTGCTTGGCAGACGTGTGCTTGGCAGAGGCCTGTTTGGCCATGCTCAATGCCGTCTCAATGGAATGGCCTTTGTGCCGCAGCACCTCAGGAGCCAAGCTCCCAACCAACATGCCCACCACAGAGGCGGCCAAACCCCACAGGTTGGACGGCACCATGGTTTCGACGCCGAACAGGTCCAAGGACAACCAGGTACCAATCCCCAGCACCACCGACAACAAAGCGCCCTGCGTGTTGGCGCGCTTCCAGAACGCTCCGGCCACCAAGGGCACAAACGCGCCGGTCAAGGTGACGTTGTAGGCGTTTTGCACCATTTCGTACATGGTGCTTTGACTGTTCAAGGCGAACAGCAAGGCGAAGGAGGTGAAGGTCACCAAGATGATGCGCAAGGTCAGCAGGAACTGACGGTCGCCCATATTCGGCACAAAAGGCCGCAAAATGTTTTCAGTGAAGGTGGCGGTGGGGGCCAGCAATGCGCCGCTGGCTGTGGACAGGATGGCCGACAGCAAAGCACCGAAGAACATCACCTGCGCCCACAGCGGCATCTTGCCCAAGACCAGGTCGGGCAAGATGCGTTGAATCTCGCGGGCATCTTCGGCGTTGAACAGCTCTTTCAGTTCAGGATGAGCCACCAGTGCCGCATAGGCGATGTAGATGGGCACGAAGGCTATCAGGAAATACACCGATGCGCCAATCACTGTGCCCCTGACCGCCGTCTTCTCATCTTTCGCGCTGGTCATGCGTTGGAACACGTCTTGTTGTGGAATCGAACCAAAAGCAAATGCAAAGAAGGCTCCAGCCATGGCCCACCAAGCGGTGGCATCCATGTCGGCCGGGAACATCACAAACTTACCTTCGGCGGCGGCTTGAGCCAGCACCTTCTCCATGCCACCGGCTTGCCCCCCCACTAAGTGGGCCACCAAAAACAGGCCTACCACAATGATCACGGTTTGGAACAAATCGGTGAAGGCCACCGACCACATGCCACCAAACACGGTGTAGACCAGCACCACCACCGCCCCCAGCATGATGGCGTAATTCAGCGCAATCGCGCCAGACGACAGCACATGTATGACCAGACCCAAGGCCGTCAACTGCGCCGATGTCCAACCCAGATAGGACAGCACCACTGCCACGCTGGTCAGCACCTCTACGCTCTTGCCATAGCGCACCTTGTAGAAGTCGCCGATGGTCAGCAGGTTCAGGCTATAGAACAGCCGAGCAAACAGCAAAGCGGCCAACACCAGACAAACCGTGGCGCCAAACGGGTCGCCAGGAATGCCATTCAGGCCGTCTTTGGCAAAAGTGGCGGATACCGACAGCACGGTCTCCGCCCCAAACCAGGTGGCAAACACCGTGGCCACATTCATGTAGAGCGGCAAGCTGCGGCCTGCGACCAAAAAATCCGTACTGCCATGAACCCGGCGTGCGGCCATGAGACCGATCGCAATGGTGATGGCGAGATAGACAGTGACAAAGGTGATCAACACGGCACGACTCCTCGTCCAACGATGCTCATATGGGAAACAACGGGCGCACAGTGTAGCCAGCCTGTTGGGCGTCTTTGCGCCTATTTGGGGCTTCATCCATGCAAAACGGCAGGGATAGGGATGCTGGCCCTCGTTGGCGTGCAAGGGACTGCTGCCAAGGAAAAGCGGGGCTCCGAAGAGCCCCGCTCAGTGCTTCTCAGCCCATTTACTTGGCGATGGCCGCGCGGAAGTCGGCGTCTTCCAGCAACTTGACCACCAACGCCTTGTACAAGGCGGAGTAGCGATTGATCGCTTCAGGCAGCGCAATGGCACCGACGAAGGACGAGGGCCAGGAATCATCGACCTGCAAAGACTTGCTGTACACCTTTTTCCCGGCTCGGGTGACCTGGAAGTCGGCTGCCAAGCGGGCCGTTCCGGTACCGATGGCTGCGTCCACCATGCTGTCGGTCAGTTGGCCCTCAATGAGGATGGGCGCATTGGGGTCGTACAAGCCGGCAGCAGACAAATCCGCCACCAACTGACTCTTCAATTGACCTGCAAAGCTACCCCCAGCGGGGGCCATGTTCGAGCCCCGCAGGCCCGACAGGCCAGTGTCCATGTCTTTGGGCTTCCCGGTTGCCAAGACAAAACGGCAGACATTGGAGCTTTGCACCGGTGCTGCGCGCAGCTTCTCCAGCGCCACGGGGTTGGCCGTTGCAGCGGGCATCTGCACCGAGACACAACCCACCATCGGCAGCAAGGCTGCCAAGGTCAAAAGGCAACGTGCGATCCGGTTCATTTGAAGTCCTTATCTTTAGAAAGATCATTCAGCACATTGCTAAGGATTTGCCGCGTCATCAGCGTCACGGCCTCTTCGCCGTTGGCCGCCTTGGTGGCGTTCGCCGGAGTGGCCGCTGCGCCTACCGTGGTGTGAATGGCATGGCGAGCCTGTTTGCTGATGGCTGCGCCCCCAGGGCTGGCTGAGTACTTGGCCGTGCAGATGTAGCCGTCAGAGACTTGCGAGCCCGCGAGGCCGAAGGTCAAGCCGGTGACAAAGCCCTTGGTGAAGGCATCGTCGCTCAAGGGCACGTTGTTCAAGGTCACGCTCAACAAGGCACCGCCCTCGACCGGCTTATCGCTGACGTTGCTGAACATGCGGCTGTTCTTAACCTGCTCCATGACGCGATCCTTCAAAAAGGTGGTCGCATGGTCGTTAGCCACACCCTTGGTTTGGAACTCAAAGACTAACTGCACAGGCTTGGCTGCAGCGGGCGCCTTATACTCGGCGACGGGGACTTCTTTGGTCGTACCGTCCACGTACATGCTGGCGCATCCGGTCAAGGCGCTGATGGCCCCCGCCATCATCAGACGAAGAAAAACGTTTCTCCATTGCGATAAAATTCGCATATAACTCCTCCTCATATTCACACGTCAATCTGCGTGCGAGGGGAATTATCGAGGAGGTCTCGTCGAGGAGGTATCGGGCCGCACAGGAAAACTGATCATCGTTTTCACTGAGCCCAAGCGCCGACAGCCAGCCACCACCGCGCCGCCAACACCCCCACCACAAAGCCCACGATGGCAATGATCACGCCACGCACCAAGCGGTTGGTGCGGCGTTGCTCTTGGAGCAGGTCTTGCAGCAAGGCGGTATGGTCGGGTGTGCGGGCTTGCAGGCTGGCATGCAGCAGGCGTGGTAGCTCGGGCAGCAGTTGGGCGTAACGCGGGGCCTCGGCTTGCAGTTGGCGCAGCAGGGCGCGCCAACCCACCTGCTCGTTCATCCAGCGCTCTAAGAAGGGCTTGGCGGTGGCCCAGAGGTCTAGGTCCGGGTCCAGCTCGCGGCCCAGGCCTTCCACGTTCAGCAAGGTCTTTTGCAGCAGCACCAGTTGCGGCTGAATCTCGACATTGAAGCGGCGCGAGGTTTGGAACAGGCGCATCAGCACCTGGCCCAAGGAGATTTCTTTGAGCGGCCTATCGAAATGCGGCTCACAGACGGCGCGCACGGCTTGCTCCAGCGCGTCCACCCGGGTGTCGGGCGGCACCCAGCCGCTTTCCACATGCAACTCGGCCACGCGCTTGTAGTCGCGGCGGAAGAAGGCGATGAAGTTCTGCGCCAGGTACTGCTTGTCGCGCTCGGTGAGCGTGCCAATGATGCCGAAGTCCAGGGCGATGTAGCGGCCAAAAGTCTCGGGCGCGACGCTCACCTGGATATTGCCGGGGTGCATGTCGGCATGGAAAAAACCATCCCGGAACACCTGGGTGAAGAAAATACTGACCCCATCGCGCGCCAGCTTGGGGATGTCCACCCCGGCATCGCGCAGGCGCTGCACTTGGCTGATGGGCACGCCGTGCATACGCTGCATCACCATCACTGTCTCGGTGCACAGGTTCCAGTGCATCTCGGGCACCATGATCAGCGGCAGATCAGCCATATTGCGGCGCAACTGGGCCGAGTTGGAGGCCTCACGCACCAGATCCAGCTCGTCGTGCAGATAGCCGTCAAACTCGGCCACCACCTCGCGCGGGCGCAAGCGGCGGCCATCGGCACTCAGGCGCTCCACCCAGCGGGCCAGCACATGCAGCAGCGACAGATCGTCATCAATCACGCTGAGCATGCCCGGCCGCAGCACCTTGACGGCCACCTCGCGGCCATCATGCAAGGTGGCAAAGTGAACCTGCGCAATCGAGGCACTGGCCACGGGCTCAGCTTCGATGTGGGCAAACGCCTCCTCCAGCGGCCGCCCCAAGCCCTGGCGGATCAGCGCCAGCGCCTGCTCAGAGGCAATCGGCGGCACCTTGTCTTGCAGGCGCGCCAGCTCGTCGGCAATGTCCAGCGGCACCAGGTCGCGCCGGGTGGAAAGCACCTGCCCAAACTTGATGAAGATCGGCCCCAGGGCCTCTAGCGCCAGCCGCAAGCGCTCGCCACGTGGGGCGTCAAAACGGCGGCCACGGGTGACGCACCAGCGCAGGGTCTTGATCCAGGGCTGAGGCGCATTGGCCAGGACGAGGTCGTCCACGCCGTAGCGCATCAGGGTGATGATGATGCGGCCCAGCCGCGCCCAGGATCTCATGGTGCGAACTGCTCAGCGCTCAGGGCTTGCGCCCCAGGCCAGAGACCACACTGCTCAAGCCCTGAGCCAGCGATTGCGCCACCCCACCCAGCTGCGCCGCCACGCGGCTCGCGCCTTCGGCCACGACAGGGCCGGCCAAGCGCTCTAAATCGGCCGCAATGTCCCAGCGCACATTCGCCAAGACCCAGTTGATGTCCGCCGCCAAGGCCACATCGCCTTCAATGCGGACGTTGGGGATCTGCCCGGCCGCCAGTTGCTTGGCCGCCGCCAGCGGGTCAGACGCATCCACCGTCAGGCGCAAGTCCACCGCCTCGGGCGCCGCTTCACTCGATTCGGGTGCCTCAAACAGACCGGCCGGGGTCAGCCGCAGGCTCAAGGGTGGCGGTGGAGGCAAGGGCAAGCGCCAGCCTTCCACTTCGACACGCAGCCAACGGCCGCTATGCGCCTTGAGCCGCGTCATCGCCGGTGGTGCGGCCATCAACACGTGATTGGCCAGCAAAACAAAACGTGCGGTGGCCGCAGGGACGAGGGTGTCGACGAGCAGATTGGACATGGGCGGGATTGTAGGGGGGTGTGCCTGAGTCAAATGCAACACAGCGCCCACAATCCACTACGCGCTTCCCAGCGGAACTGCTTGCGGAAACGAATAAGGGTAGAGAACCGACCTTTCCCCAAGGGTTACACCAACAACCGGTGAATCACCATCAGTGACATGCACGATCGCAAAGGTCCGATGACCAAGCGCCAACTGGTAACGACTGTGCCTTGAAATGATTCGCAATAGGCCTGCACTCCAATCGCGGTCTTCCTGGAAGGCGCGCTCAAAACTGCGCAGCTCAAGCACTAAGCCTTCTTCCGGCTGCACGTCGTACCAGAAGCCATCTCGTAGGCGCGCGAGGTTGCGATCTTCGGCCTCAAGCTCATAGCCGAATTGTTGCTTCCAGCGAAACTCTGCACCAAACCATGCGACCACTGGGCCGATGCCATGAGCAAAGTTAATGGACTGGATCTTGTACGCCTGTGCGCGAAGCCAATCCAAAGAGCGTTCAGCGCTACTTGGCTCAAGCGTGGCTATGCCGTCACCGACCAAGAGTGCAAACACATCCAAGCGTCCCAAATCTAGGGCTGCAAAGGCTGCCATGCAAATCACCGCCCCCAAAGCTAAACAGCGGTGCGCTTTCTGGCCGGTCGGTTGGGGCGACCAGTCATTCGGGCTGTCTCATCGGCTAATGCAAGCAGTCCGCGAAGTGCCTCATTCACAGCTTCCGAGCTAGGGAAGGCCTTAGCGAGCTGCGGCTCGATCAATGCCACTGAGGTTCCCTTAACGGCCTGTTTCAGGAACTTTCCTCGCTCTAGCTTGCCGAAGTCAGCGCGCTTGTACTCGTCACGCATATCCGTTTCAACCTTCTTCATAAATCTTCCTTTCGGCGCGAGTGACCCGCCTCGCGCTGATGATCCGCAAGACTCCGGAACGGTAGGTGTGTGAAACAGCGAGCACGCGTCCCAAACTTGATGCACCAAAGGTAATGTAGCGAGCCTCGGCCCGCGAATGATCAGGGTCAGAACCCGTTAGCGCAAGCTCGTCAAGGAACACCGTGGCAGCCTCGTCAAACGAAACACCGTGTTTGCGGAGGTTGACGACAGCCTTCGACGGATCCCACTCGAAACTCATGGTTCAGCACCCCACCGTGTTATGAACCATTTTGATGCTGAAGGCGTCAATTCGGCAAGTCGTGTCTCAAGAGGCCCAAAACTTGAAATGTGCCTATGTGGCGGTACGGGAAACCATGCCGAAACGACTGACCATCAACCCTCAAACCCCTGCGGATTGGCCTGTTGCCAGCGCCAGCTGTCGGCGCACATGTGATCGAGGCTGCGGCGGGCTTGCCAGCCCAGGCGTTCGCGGGCCAGGGTGGCGTCGGCCCAGAAGGCGGGCAAGTCGCCGGGGCGGCGGGGGGCGATGTCGTAGGGGATGGGACGGCCCGAGGCCCGCTCGAAGGCCTTGACCAAATCGAGCACACTGATGCCTTGGCCGGTGCCCAGGTTGACGGTGAGCGGCTGCTGCTCACGCAGCAGATATTGCACGGCCGCCACATGGCCTTCGGCCAAGTCCATCACATGCAGGTAGTCTCGCACGCCAGTGCCATCGGGGGTGTCGTAGTCGCCGCCGAACACGCCCAGGCGCTCGCGGCGGCCCACGGCCACTTGGGTGACATAGGGCATGAGGTTGTTGGGCACGCCGCGCGGGTCTTCGCCAATGCGGCCGCTCTCATGCGCGCCAACCGGGTTGAAGTAGCGCAGATAGGCCACTTTCAGCGCGGGGTCGGCGGCTTCGGCGTCACGCAGGATCTGCTCGCCCATCAGCTTGGTGCGGCCATAAACATTCATCGCCGCCAGCGGATGGGCCTCGGTATAGGGCAGGAACTGGGGCTCGCCGTAGACGGTGGCGCTGGAACTGAACACAAAGTTCTTCACGCCCGCCCGCGCCATGGCCTGATGCACGCAGACCAAGCCGCCGATATTGTTGGCGTAATACTTGAGCGGCTGGGCGGTGGACTCACCCACGGCCTTGAAGGCCGCGAAGTGCACCACCGCGTCAATGGTGTGGGCGGCAAACAGGGCATCCAGGGCCGCGCTGTCGTTGACATCGCCCTGCACAAACACCGGGGAATCGCCGATCAACTCGGCCAGGCGGTTCAAGACTTGGGGCGAGCTGTTGGAGAAATCATCCAAGCCCACCACCTCAAAGCCAGCCGCTTTGAGCGCCACCCAGGTGTGGGAGCCGATATAGCCGGAAAAGCCCCTGTCAACAAGACGCGCGACATGAATCAAACCTCACAAGGTCGAGGGGATGCCCGCCGCAGGGCCGCCCCAAGGCGGGCACCTCCCCCTTGGGGGGCGGCGAGCGAAGCGAGTTGGGGGCAACGCACGCCGCAGGGCCGCCCCAAGGCGGGCGCCTCCCCCTTGGGGGGTGGCGAGCGAAGCGAGCTGGGGGGCTGACATCAGCACTTAATGCCCACGTGCAAAGCCACCATGCCGGCGCTGAGATTGTGCACGTCCACATGGCCAAAGCCGGCGGTTTTCATCATGGCCTTGAGGGTGGCCTGATCGGGGTGCATGCGGATGGACTCGGCCAGGTAGCGGTAGCTCTCGGCATCGCCCGCGACCATCTGGCCCAGGCGGGGCAGCACCTTGAAGGAGTACCAGTCATAGGGCTTGTGCAGCGGCTCGGCCACCTTCGAGAACTCCAGCACCAGCAGGCGACCACCGGGCTTGAGCACGCGGCACATCTCGGCCAGGGCCACGTCTTTGTGGGTCATGTTGCGCAGGCCGAAGGCCACGCTCACCAGGTCAAAGCTCTCGCTCTTGAAGGGCAGCTTCTCGGCGTCGCACAGCCCCGTGGGCAGGGCCAGGCCTTCGTTGAGCAGGCGGTCGCGGCCCGGGCGCAGCATGGCCTCGTTGATGTCGGTGTGCACCACCATGCCGGTGTCGCCGACCTTGCGGGCGAAGGCGCGGGACAGGTCGCCGGTGCCGCCGGCGATGTCCAGCACCCGCTGGCCCGGCTGCAGGTTGGCCACCGCCACGGTGTAGGCCTTCCAGGCCCGGTGCATGCCCATCGACATCAGGTCGTTCATCATGTCGTAGTTCGAAGCCACCGAGTCGAACACGCCGCGCACGCGGCTGGCCTTCTCGCGCTCGTCAACCGTCTGGAAGCCGAAATGGGTGCTGCTCATCGCTGGGGTCTCGCTGGCTCAGTGCATGGGCTCAGTGACTGCCGCAGGCGCTGCCGGCTTTCTCGGGCATGGGGCGGTCGCGGTCCACACCGGCCGCGATCAGCCGAGCCTCGTACTCGGCCCACAGCTCTGGCTGGCGCCGGCCCAGCTGGTAGAGCGTCTCCCAGGTGAAGATGCCGGACTCATGGCCATCATCAAACGTGGGCTGGATGCCGTAGTTGCCCACGGGGGCGACGCCGCTGATGCCCACCTGGCGCTTGCCGGTTTGCAGCACTTCCTGGCCGGGGCCGTGGCCTTGCACTTCGGCCGAGGGGCTGTAGACGCGCATCAGCTCGAAGGGGATCTTGAACTCGCTGCCATCGGAGAAGGCAATCTCCAGCACGCGGGTGGCTTGGTGCACGGTCAGCGCAGTGGGATGGGGGGCGTTGCTCATGAGGATGTTCCGGGTGAAGAAAAGGCCAAAGCGGCGATGACGGCCTGCTGAACCTGAGTATCGAGCATGGGCCAGTCGCGGGCCAAACGCTCGGAGGCGGAAGGCTCGGGCGTGCGCTGACGCGGGCCCCAAATGGGTTGCG
>JAXHNT010000009.1:0-39899 GCA_034520165.1 Ideonella sp. | reverse complement strand
GCGTTTCGGGGGTGTTCACTTTGCGTGGTTCGAGTTCACTGAAGATGAACGATCCTTGGTGCTGAGAACCATTTACGACGGCCCTTTTGAAGCCTATGTTCAGCACTTTGCTTTGTTTGCCGGTGATCTGTTTGACGGACTGTTCGAGTATCTGGAGGGGGCCCCTCCGCGCCCCGTGGCGTCCCACGTCTTCGAGTTTGTCGAGACCCTGAAGCGGCTCAATCGTGGGCCCCTGGGTGCTTATCTCTACAGTGCTTATCCGGAACTGACGGCCAGGCAACGCCGAGGCAAGCCTGCCCCAGCCAGCGACGCAGGCGACGCTGGCGAGCAGCTCAGCGATGGTCCGTGCCCAAGGGGGGCGCGAGGCGAATGCCATGATTGAACTCGACGACATTCAGGCCTTGATCCTGCGTGCGGCAGGACCGACGGTGGTGCATCAAGTGCTCACCGTGGGCCAAGGCCGAGGCGGCCAAGCGGCAGCAGTGTTGAGGGCCCTGCCTTGCAGCTTCGGTGTCCTCTCAGAGCAGGGCAATCGTTGCAGCATAGGCTTTACCTTTCGCGGCCTGCAGGCCTTGGGTCTGCCTTTGGGCTATCAGCGTGTGATGCACCAACGGTCGCCTGCGTTTGCGCAAGGGGCCTTCGCCAGAAGTGCTGCCTTGGGTGACACGGCGGAGAGTGCCGCGTCCCGGTGGAGCCCATGCTTCAGGCCCGATGTCGCTCACGTCTTGGTCAGTTGGCATGGTGAGTCGCGTTGGATCGCACAGCAGGCGCAGTGTTTGCAGGATCGTTGGGCTGCGCTTTGGGGCAGTGTGCATTGGCCTCCCTTTGAAGGACAGCGGCTCGGCGCTCCCATCGGCGAAGAGGGTGAGTGGATTCACTTTGGCATGCGAGACGGTGTGACGGAGGTGTCTTGTGATGACGCTCACCCCAGGCCCACGGCACCGGTGCTTCATCAGCATGCTCTCGGTGCTTTGGTGCTGGGCCTGCCCAATGAGCTGGGACTAAATCACTATGCCTTGCCGCGTTCGCCCCGCCGTGTCCGCGCGTTCTTCAGTGGCAGCAGCTTTGGGGTGTTTCGCCCCATGCGCCAAGATGTGGTGTCCTTTGAACGCCTGATGGATGAGTGGGCGAGAGATCTGCCCTGGCCTTCGAGGTCCAGCAGCTTTACCAGTGACATCAAGGCGGCCAAGCAGCGCTTCCTCAAGGCCAAACTCTTGGGGCGTTGGCCGGATGGCAGCGCTTTACGAGCGGACGCGTTCAGCCCGCCGAAGCAGGCCGCGAACGCTCAACACTGGGACCTTGATCTCAAGCATGACCCGCAGGGCTTGGGCTGCCCCATCGGGTCTCATGTGAGGCGCATGCAGTTTTCCCCAGACGACTCAGGGCATGTTCTGCCTCGGCCGCTACAGCGGCGCAGCTTGCCGTATGGCCCGCCCTTCGACCCAGAGGGAGCGCCTCATCAATCGATAGACAGAGGTCTGTTAGGTCATTTTTTTTGTGCCGACTTGGAAGACCAGTTTGAGCACTTGCTGGGGCAGTGGGCCACACGCCCACGGCTGGACATGGACGAAGCCGAAGCGTCTAAAGACCCGTTGATCGGGCACCTGGAGAGTGTAGAAGGCACCATCAGGGTTCCGATGAAGGACAAGCCCGAGCTTGTCCTGAAGGGCTTGATGGACTGGACTCAAACCATTGGCATGCTTTACGGTTGGTACCCCAGCAAGTCGGCCCTGGACGCATTGCTGACAGGCGACTTTGTGCCAGAGGACGAAGAAGGCCCTTGGGTATGACGGCTTTTCGAGCGGGGGCCGACGAGTCACTGCCAGACCCCGTGCTCGAGCGCCCGCCCGAGGATCAATTCTGTGATTTGGTCCTCAACGGGGGCGTGGCCAGCGGCGTGGTGTACCCCTGGGCCTTGCTTGAACTGGCGCGGCACTACCGTTTCAAGAATATCGGCGGCAACTCTGTAGGGGCCATGGCGGCGGCCATGGCGGCGGCGGCTGAGTTTGGCCGCTGTGAAGGCTATGCAGCTGCCTTTGAGCCCTTGCGCAGAATGCCGCTGGAACTGGCCAAAGAGGAGTCGTCTGGGTCTCGGCAGGGTCCGCCGACCACCAAGATGCTGCGCTTGTTTCAGCCCAAGCCAAACTTGAGCCGCTTGTTCAGGCTGTTCATCGTGTGTATCGAGTGGGCTCGCCCACAGCCCGGAGAGCCCCGCCCAACGGCACCGACCCAGGTTCGCCGAGGCCGTGGTGAGCGTCTGAGGGCAGCGCGGTTCAAGGCCAAGAGGTTCATGCCCAGGTCGCGTTGCCGCCGACTCTGTCCGCGTCAACGCACGCAGAGGTCGCAGCGACGCCATCGCAGTGGGGCCGATGTCCCCCGCCAAAGTGTTTGGCGATTGATCCTCAAGGTCTCCGCGATCTGGCCGGTGTGGGCTGTGCCGCCCACCCTGCTTGGCTTCGTCGTCTTCGTCCAATGGTGGCTTCTAGGCTTCGCCCCTTGGGAAGCGGGCGCCGCGCAAGCCCTGCTGCTGGGGTTTGCGACGGCCTGCGCCAGCCTCCTGTTCTTGGGGTGGCGCTTCTGGGCCGATCTGAGGGGCATGGCAGACAACGGCTGGGGCCTGTGTACAGGTTTGGGCGAGCAGCCCGGCACTCAAGGCTTGGTCGAGTGGCTGCATGAGGGCATCCAGCGCAGCGCCGGCAGAGACCGGGATCAGGCACCGCTGACTTTCGACGACCTGTGGTCTGCCAGGCGTTCAGGGGAGGCATCTCCTGTTGATTTGCCCTTGGGGCAGCGGGCGCGAGGCATTGATTTGCAGATGTTTTGCAGCAACGTCACCCAGGGGCGACCCGTGCGCCTGCCCTTGAACGACAGCAACACACGCCTCTACTATCGAGAGGGCGAATGGGCCAACTATTTTCCTCCGAGCATCTTGAGCGCATTGCGCCAAGCCTCGCAGCCCTACATGCCGCGCTCCGGGTCAGACCCTTCCGTGGAAGAGTTAGCAAGGGGGGAGAATGCCGAGTGGACGCGTGAACTGAGAGAGCTTCCCAGTGGCGGCATGCCCATTGCGGTGGCCGCCCGACTGAGCCTGTGCTTTCCTGTCCTGTTTAGCATGGTGCCGGTGTATGCCGTGGACTATGAGGATCGTGTCGGCCAGCGCCGACTCCGGCGTTGCTGGCTCTCTGACGGCGGGTTGTGCACCAACTTTCCCATTCACTTGTTTGACTCTGCGCATCCACGCTGGCCCACTTTTGGCCTTCAGTTGGACAGCAGACTGACAGCCTATGAGGGTGAGGCTGTGTGGCTGCCCGCCCGTCATCTGGACGGTCGCGGGGACAATTGGCAGCGGTTTGTGCCAGGACTCGACCCCGCCAAGCCCGACAACAACGTCTCCTTTGTGCGTCGATTGTTCGGTGTAGCTGGCGGCATGCTCTTGCTGATGAAGGACTGGAACGACCGTGTGACCACGCGCTTGCCGCAGGTCAGAGGGCGAGTGGTTCGCATGGCCCTGAAAAGTGGCGAGGGGCAGGTCAACATCAACATGCCCGGTGCCACCATATTGCGCATGGCCAGGGTTTACGGGACGGCCTCAGGCAAGAAGCTGGTTCGCGCTTTCGCGCCAGACTCAGGACGAACCAAGCGCGCGTGGCAAGAGCACCTGTACGTGCGCGCCATGGTGGAACTGAACGCGCTGTACAAGCACCTGTCCGGTTACAGCCGAGCGGTGGTGTCTCGGGGTTCGACACGACCGTTGCGCGAGGTGTTGGCAGAGGCTGCCTTGGGTCGTCCTTTGGACACTGCCTCGAGCCGTGATCGAAGCGGTGACAAATTGACACCTCAGCAGGTCGAGGCCCTGGGCAAGGCCATCTCGGCGGTAGAGCGGCTCGAGGCTGAGTTGTCAGCGACCCGGGCAGATTGGGGGCCTTACCAGCCCAGCCCTGATCCAGAGCTTCGCTTGAGGCCACCGCTTTAGGGCAAGCCTGAAGACCCTCGATGGGCGCGCTCTGCGGGGAAGTTCCGCGTCGCCGAGGCCCCGATCTGCCCCGGGCCTTCGGGCCGACACACTCAGGGGCAACAGGCCCAATGAGGCGCACGCAGGGCTGAGCCTTGAAATGGCGGCTTCAGGCCTTATCTGAGAAGCATTGGAGGTCACTCACCATGCGTCTCGACAAGCTCACCACTGCCTTTCAGCAAGCGCTCTCTGAGGCCCAAAGCCTCGCTGTGGCGCGCGACAATCCTTACATCGAACCCAGCCATGTATTGGCCGCCATGTTGGCCCAGCCCGACGGCCCCAAGGCCTTGCTGGACCGCGCCGGCGCCAACACCGCCGCCCTGAAGACGGCTATGGAAACGGCCAACGGTGCGCTGCCCAATGTGCAAGGCGGCGGGGCGGTGCAAGCGGGACGAGACTTGGTGCAACTGCTTCAGCAGGCCGACAAAGAGGCGGGACAGCGCGGTGACCAGTTCATTGCCAGCGAGATGTTCTTGCTGGCTCTTGCGGATGCCAAGAGCGACATTGCTGCTGTGGTGCGGGGCCACGGCCTGACGCGCAAGGCGCTGGAGGCCGCCATCACCGCCGTGCGCGGCGGGCAAACCGTGGACTCGGCCGAGGCCGAGGGCCAGCGCGAAGCGCTCAAAAAATATACCCTGGACCTGACCGAGCGTGCCCGCCAAGGCAAGCTGGACCCAGTGATTGGGCGGGATGATGAGATCCGCCGCGCCATCCAAGTACTGCAGCGCCGCAGCAAGAACAACCCGGTGCTAATTGGCGAGCCCGGTGTCGGCAAGACGGCCATTGTGGAAGGTTTGGCGCAGCGCATCGTCAACGGCGAAGTGCCCGACACCCTGAAGAACAAGCGCGTGCTGGTGCTGGACATGGCCGGTCTCTTGGCCGGTGCCAAGTACCGAGGCGAGTTTGAAGAGCGGCTCAAGGCCGTGCTCAAAGAAGTGGCCATGGACGAAGGCCGCATCATCCTCTTCATCGACGAGTTGCACACCATGGTGGGCGCAGGCAAAGGTGAGGGCGCCATGGATGCCGGCAATATGCTCAAACCCGCTCTGGCGCGGGGTGAGCTGCACTGCATAGGCGCCACCACGCTGGATGAGTATCGCAAGTACGTGGAGAAAGACGCCGCGCTGGAACGGCGCTTCCAAAAAGTGCTGGTGGGCGAGCCAACAGTGGAGGCCACGATTGCGATCCTGCGTGGCCTGCAAGAGAAGTACGAAGTCCACCATGGTGTGGAGATCACTGACCCGGCCATTGTGGCAGCGGCCGAGTTGAGCCACCGCTATATCACCGACCGCTTTTTGCCCGATAAGGCCATTGACCTGATCGACGAGGCGGCGGCCAAGATCAAGATCGAGATCGACTCCAAGCCCGAGGTCATGGACAAGCTGGATCGGCGGCTGATCCAACTCAAGATCGAACGTGAGGCTGTGAGGCGCGAGAAGGACGAAGCCTCGCAAAAGCGTTTCGACCTGATCGAAGAAGAGATCGTCAAGCTCGACCGCGAGTACGCGGACCTAGAAGAAATTTGGAAGGCTGAGAAGGCGGCTGCGCAAGGCTCGGCCCAGGTCAAGGAAGAGATCGACCGCATCCGCTTCCAGATCGAAGAGTGGAAGCGCAAGGGCGACTTCAACAAGGTGGCCGAGTTGCAATACGGCAAGCTGCCGGAGCTGGAGAAGAAGCTCAAAGAGGCGCAGGCCAAAGAGTCGGGCAAGGCCGCAGGCGCCAAAGAGGGCCAGCGCCCGCAGTTGCTGCGCACCCTGGTGGGCGCCGAAGAAATTGCCGAGGTGGTGGCTCGGGCCACCGGCATTCCGGTCGCCAAGCTGCTGCAAGGCGAGCGCGAGAAGCTGCTGAAGATGGAAGGCAAGCTGCACGAACGCGTGGTGGGCCAAGAAGAGGCCATCGTGGCCGTGGCCGATGCCATCCGACGCTCGCGTGCTGGCCTGTCTGACCCGAACCGCCCCTTGGGCAGCTTCCTGTTCTTGGGCCCCACGGGCGTGGGCAAGACCGAGCTGTGCAAGGCCTTGGCGGGTTTTTTGTTCGACAGCGAGGAGCACCTGATCCGCGTGGACATGAGCGAGTTCATGGAGAAGCACAGTGTGAGCCGCCTGATCGGGGCGCCTCCGGGCTATGTGGGCTATGACGAGGGCGGCACCTTGACGGAAGCCGTGCGCCGCAAGCCCTACAGCGTGATCTTGCTTGACGAGGTCGAGAAAGCCCACCCAGATGTTTTCAATGTGCTGTTGCAGGTGCTCGACGATGGTCGCCTCACTGATGGGCAAGGTCGCACGGTGGACTTCAAGAACACGGTGATTGTGATGACCAGCAACTTGGGCTCACAGATGATCATGCAGTTGTCGGGCCAGCCCACCTCGGTGATTCGCGAGGCCGTGTGGGGTGAGGTCAAGCAGCACTTCCGCCCCGAGTTTCTCAACCGGATTGATGAGACGGTGGTCTTTCATGCGCTGGATGAGGCCAACATCCAGGAGATTGCCAAGATCCAATTGAAGATCTTGGAGTCGCGCTTGGCCAAGATGGACATGGGGCTGGATGTCTCGCCTGAAGCCTTGGCCGAGATTGCCAAAGTGGGCTTCGACCCGGTGTTTGGGGCGCGTCCGCTGAAGCGCGCCATTCAGCAACGCATCGAGAACCCGGTCGCGCGTCTCGTGCTGGAAGGCCGCTTTGGCCCCAAGGATGTGGTGCCCATCACTGTGGTGGAGGGCGAGTTCAATTTCGGGCGCATCGTGCATTGAGGGCACCCCTACAATCCGCGCACTTCACACGCACCGCAGACCGAAGGAGCGCATGACTTCCACGCCCGGCCCAGAGGCCACGAACTCGCCCCCACCGCACGCCTGTGCAGCCTCTTCGACGGGCTCCGGTGATGTCTTCGCTGATCTGCCGGTGGTCGTCGTTGGCGCGGGGCTGGCAGGCCTCACGGTGGCACTGCACCTGGCCTCACAAGGCCAGCGCGTGGAAGTGCTGGCCAAGCGCAACCTCGGCGAGGGTGCCACGGCGTGGGCACAAGGTGGCATCGTGGGTGTGCTGGGTTCGGACGACAGTGTCGATTCCCATGTTCGCGACACCCAAGACGCGGGCGCCGGCTTGGTGGATGAGCAAACCGCACGCTTCATTGCCGAGAACAGTGCTCAGGCCGTCGGGTGGTTGGTTGAGCAAGGCGTGCCGTTTTCGCCTGACCCTGATGGCCCCTTGGGCTTGCACCTGACGCGCGAAGGCGGCCATGCCGTGCGTCGTATTGCGCATGCAGCAGATGCCACCGGCAAGGCCATTCACGATTCGCTCTTGGCCAAAGCGCACGCACACCCTCTGGTGACGCTGCGCGAGCGCTGGATGGCGGTGGACCTGATCACCTCGCGTCATCTCGGCCAGCGTGAAGAAGGCCCGCGCTGCTACGGCGTTTATGCCTTGGACATTTCAGCTCAGCGGGTCGAGACACTGCCCGCTCGTGCGGTGGTTTTGGCCACCGGCGGGGTGGGCAAGGTCTATCGTTACACCAGCAATCCCGAGACCGCGACAGGTGACGGCATTGCCATGGCTTGGCGTGCCGGGTGCCGGGTGTCGAACATGGAGTTCATCCAGTTCCACCCCACCTGTCTGTATCACCCGCAAGAGCGCAGCTTTTTGATCACCGAGGCGCTGCGCGGGGAGGGCGCTGTGCTGCGCCTACCCGACGGCCTGCCAGGCGGCGTGGGCGGCTCACGCTTCATGCCTGCGCATGATGAGCGGGCCGAGTTGGCGCCCCGGGACATCGTGGCCCGTGCCATCGACTTTGAAATGAAGCGTCATGGCGTGGACCATGTGTGGCTGGATGCCACCCACTTGGGCGAGGCCTTCCTCAAAGAGCATTTCCCCACCATCCACGCGCGCTGTCTGAGCCTGGGCATCGACATCGCCAAGCAGCCCATCCCTGTGGTCCCAGCGGCCCACTACACCTGCGGTGGTGTGGTGACGGACCTGTCCGGCCGGACTGATCTGCCGGGCTTGTTTGCGGTGGGCGAAGCCACTTACACCGGTCTGCATGGCGCCAACCGTTTGGCCAGCAACTCCTTGCTGGAGTGTGTAGTGATTGGCCGTACCTGTGCGCATGGCATTTTGAACACGGCCGTGGCCAGCACAGCGGCGGTGCCACCCTGGGACGAAAGCTTGGTGGAAGATGCGGACGAGCAGGTGGTGATCGCCCACAACTGGGACGAACTGCGGCTGTTGATGTGGAATTATGTGGGCATCGTGCGCACCACGCGCAGGCTGGAGCGCGCCCTGCATCGCATTCAGTTGCTCAAGGGCGAGATCGACGACTATTACGCCAACTTCCGGGTCACGCGTGACCTGCTAGAGCTGCGCAACTTGGTGGTCTGCGCCGAGCTCATCGTTCGCTCGGGTTTACTTCGGCATGAGAGCCGTGGTCTGCATTTCAGTCGCGACTTCCCGCACACGCTGCCGGTCAGTTTCCCCACAGTGTTGACCCGCGAGGCGCGCAGTCTGCCACGCTGAGGAGCATGCATGACTGAGGTGCAACGCACACCGCTGGCTTCTGTCAAGGACTTGATCCTTTTGGGCGAAGCACTGCCCTTCGACGTGATGGACGAGTTCGACCGCTTGCTCTTGGCGTCCGGGCAGCGCATCGTCAGCGACACCCAGTTGGAGATGCTGTTGGCCCGCGGCGCTTGGGCGCATACCCACGAGGTCCAGGCCTTCCAAGAGCGCTACACAGACCAACCTGAGCAACGACAGGCCGTACTGCGCAAAGAGTCGATTTTCGACCTTTGGGAGAAGAAGGTCTGGGAGCTGGACGCGGTGTTGCGCAAGGTGCTGGCGGGCCAGGCCTGTGCGGCTGACATCAGTGCATTGGCGCTGCGCTTGGCGCAGTTGATCAGCCGAGACACCGACGTGGCCCTGTTCATGACGATTCGTCAGAACGAGCCCCGCTTTGCCCTTTAAGCCTTGCTGCATGCCTTGCACACGGCCACCATCGGCATGGTGCTGTCGCTGCAACTGGGCTGGCCCATCAGTCAAACGGCCGGCTTGCTGTGTGCTTCCCTGACCATGAATGTCTCCACGCTGGAGCTACAAGCCCGCATGGCGCAGCAGCAAGACCCGCCGAGCAGCAAGCAGATCGATCAGATCCGTGCTCATCCGCAGGCGTCTGAGCAGCTCTTGCGCACGTCTGGCGTGCAAGACCAAGCGTGGCTGGTGGCGGTGCGCGAGCACCATGAGCGGCCGGACGGCAAGGGCTATCCTTCGGGCCTGACCGAGATCAGCGAGTTGGCACACGCCTTGCGCGTGACGGATGTCTTCACCGCCAAGATCAGCCCACGGGCGTTTCGTCCGGCCATGAACCTGCAAGCGGCGGCCAAGCAACTGTTTCAAGACGAGCGGGGTGGGCCTATGGCGGCGGGCTTGATCAAAGCCCTGGGCCTTTATCCACCCGGCGATTTGGTAGATTTGAAAAGCGGGGAGGTGGGGGTTGTGGTGCGGCGCGGGCCCAGTGCCACCACGCCCAAAGTGGCCACCCTGACCAATCGGCAAGGCAAGCCGGTGGTCGAAACCCATGTGCGAGACACCAGCGACCCGCAGTTTGCAGTGCTAGGCCCGCATACCGAGCGCCAAGGATTGACCCGCGTGATGCCCGAGCGGGTCTACGGCTATATCTTTGCCTGAGTACGCTTCAGGACCGGGCGCGCATCGCATTGCGCGCTTGCACAAAGCCAAAGGCGAACTCGACGGACTCCAACACGCTGCGTTCAGATTCTGTGCGCTCGTGCTCGGTTTGATAAAAGGCCAGGTCGACCTCGTGGCGGATGTAGCGCGGGGGTAAGCGGTTCAAGGCCACGCAGGCGATGTCGGCCAGCGTGTCGCTGTTGCCCTCGAGGTGAGGGAAGTGCTTGGCATGCTCTAGCACTGCGTTGAACACAGCCCTCTCGTACCAATTGTGGATGGAGTCAATGTCCATGACGCGCTCGCCAGCCCGTGGCCGACCCTTGAATGCTGAGGTCTGCACAGTCTGCCCGCACTCGCTCGGTACTGCAAACAGCAGAAAGCCCGCTTCCAGCGGGCTTTTCGGGTCATTGCAACGGGCTTTAGGCCATTGGCCCCAGCACTCGCATGGAGTAGTCGGTGGCCAGCACGTCTTTGGTGAGTTTGCCAATCGAGATGCGGTCCACACCTGTGGCTGCGATGTGATGCAAGCCGTCCAGGCTAATGCCGCCCGAGGCCTCTAGCAGGGCACGGCCTGCATTAAGCGCCACGGCTTCGCGCATTTGGCTCAAGGTGAAATTGTCCAGCAAGACGTTGCTTGCCCCCGAGTCCAAGGCTTCTTGCAACTGCGCCAGGTTTTCCACCTCGATCTGAATGTCTACGCCCGCATTCAGCGCTGCAGCGTTGGCCAGCACGGCTGCAATGCCACCTGCCGCCGCGATGTGGTTTTCTTTGATCAAGATGCCGTGCCACAGCGCCAAGCGCTGGTTGTGGCCGCCGCCCGCGCGAACAGCATACTTTTTTTTTTTTTTTTTTTTTTTTTTTTTTTTTTTTTTTTTTTTTTTTTTTTTTTTTTTTTTGGCTTGACGCAGGCCTGGCAAGGTTTTGCGGGTGTCCAGCACCACACAGCCGCGTGGGTTGGGAGAGGCACCTTCGATGGCCTTCACGTGGCGTCGTGCGACGCTGGCCGTGGCAGAGAGCAACTGCAAAAAGTTCAGGGCAGGGCGCTCGGCGGACAACAGAGCACGGGCTTGGGCATCGATCAGGCAGACCGGCGTGTTGGCGGCCATGTCCGCCCCTTCGTCATGAAACCAGCGAATCTGAGCTGTGGGGTCGAGCGTCAGCACGCAGGCATCAAACCAGTCGCGTCCGCACAGCACGGCGGCTTCCCGCACCACCACGCGGGCTTGAACGCGCTGGTCTTGGGGCACCAGCAAGCTGGTCCAATCAGCTTGGCCTATGTCTTCCATTAGTGCGTCGCGCACGTTGCGCGCACGCGCTTGTTCAAGGGTCTCGTTGTGGTCGAACATAGTGTGTACCTCTCGTCTCACCCCCCCCCCCCCCCCCGGCGGGCACCGCAATACGCCCGCGGGCCCCACCCCCCATGCCCTTGCAGGCCCCTTGCACGGTGCCAAGACGCCCCCCCGAATGGATGGGCCTTTACAAAATCAAGCATTCGGGTGATACAGGCCTGGGCTTGGCGTCCCAACGCGGGCTCCACCTGAATCTCACCGTGGCCATGCTCCAGGCAGTCCACCAGGCCTTGCAGGCCATTCATGGCCATCCAGGGGCAATGGGCGCAGCTCTTGCACGAGGCGGCATTGCCTGCAGTGGGCGCTTCGATGAGGACTTTGCCGGGTGCCAGTTGGCGCATACGGTGCATGATGAGGTTGTCGGTGGCGACGATGTACTCGCGGGCTTGGCCGTTGACCACCGCATTCAACATCTGCGAGGTCGAGCCCACGACATCCGCCAAGGCCACCACGCTCTCAGGTGACTCTGGGTGCACCAAGACCATGGCGTCGGGGTGTTGAGCCTTGAGCAGTTCTAGCTCTGTGCCCTTGAACTCATCGTGAACGATGCAGGCGCCGTTCCACAAGAGCATGTCGGCGCCGGTTTCTTGTTGGATGTAGCGGCCCAGGTGGCGGTCAGGCGCCCACAGCACTTTTTGGCCGCTGTCCTTGAGGTGTTTCACGATGGCCAAGGCACAGGAACTGGTGACCATCCAGTCGGCTCGCGCCTTTACGGCCGCGCTGGTGTTGGCATAGACCACCACTTGACGGTCCGGATGGGCATCGCAAAACGCTGCAAAGTCGTCGGGAGGGCAGCCCAGGTCCAGCGAGCAGGTGGCGTCCAGGTCCGGCATCAGCACGCGCTTCTCGGGCGATAGGATCTTGGCGGACTCACCCATGAAGCGCACGCCGGCCACCACCAAGGTTTGTGCTGCGTGGTCTCGGCCAAAGCGTGCCATCTCGAGGGAGTCGGCAACGATGCCCCCAGTGGCCAAGGCCAAGTCTTGCAAATCGCCGTCCACGTAATAGTGCGCCACCAAAACGGCGTTGCGCGCTTGCAGCAGGGCTCGCGCTTTGGCGATCAGCTCAGTCTTCTGCGCGCCACTCAGGGCAGGCGGGACTTTGGCCCAGGCCTGCACGGTGCAACTGCTGCCCGTGGCGTCTTGCCGGGTGTACTCGTAGCTGGTGGAGGTGCTCATTGTCAGGGGCCGCTGGGGCGGCCTCAAGTGTCCGGAGGTCAATGGTAGCGGATGGCGTGCCGCACCTGTGTCGCTGAGCCTTACCATGTCTGCCATGGCTAGCTCAATCGCACTTCCCAGCAGCGCACAGCAAGACTGGCGAACCATCGCCCTGGTGGGCTTGGCTCACGGCACCTCGCATTTCTTTCACATGCTTTTGCCGCCACTGTTTCCGATGCTGATCGCAGAGTTCGGTTTCAGCTACGTCCAACTCGGCTCGCTGGTCAGCACCTTCTTCATCATCTCGGGGGTAGGACAGGCCTTGTCGGGCTTTGTGGTGGATAGGGTCGGCGCTCGCCCGGTGCTGTTTCTGGCCATGGTGTGTTTTGCGCTTGCTGCCGTGGCTGCGGCCACCGCACAAGGCTTCACAGGCTTGATGTTGGCAGCGGCGCTGGCGGGCTTGGGCAATGCGCCTTTTCATCCTGCGGACTTCACGATCTTGAACAAGCGGATCTCTCCGGCCAGGCTGGGCCATGCCTTCTCGGTACATGGCATCTCTGGCAATCTGGGCTGGGCTGCCGCGCCCTTGTTCTTGACGGGGATCTACGCCGCCAGCGGCTCCCACTGGCGCTGGCTGCAGGAGCCGCTGGGCTGTGGGCCTTGCTGGTGCTGCTGGTGCTGGTGTGGCAATCGGCGGCTTTGGATGACCGCCTGAGCGCAGCTCCCAGCACGGCCACTGCAGCAGGCCCACAAACCAATGGCCTAGCCTTTTTGCGACTGCCCTCGGTGTGGCTGTGCTTCTCCTTCTTTTTTTGGACGACCTGCTCGCTGTCGGCCATCCAAAGCTTTGCCAGCCCTGCCTTGCAAAGCACTTTATGGCTTGCCTTTGGTGGCCACCTCCATGGTGGTCACCAACTATATGGTTTGCGGGGCCTTTGGCATGGTCTTGGGTGGGTTTTGGGCGGGCAAGGCCTTGCATTTGGAGCGCCTGATCGCCGCTTGCCTGATGGGTACGGCGTGCCTGCTGCTCTTGGTGGGCAGCGGGGTGGTGCCGGCGGCCTGGGCTGTGGCGCTGACGGCCTTGGCGGGTTTGGGCACGGGCTTGGCGGGCCCTTCACGGGACATGTTGATCAAGCGCGCCGCGCCGCCCGGTGCTACCGGCCGGGTGTACGGCACGGTTTATTCCGGCTTGGACATAGGCTTTGCCTTGGCGGCCCCGGTGTTTGGCGCCATGCTCGACGGCGGCAGCCCGCGCGCTGTGATGTGGGGTGCCGCTGCGGCCCTGATGGCTGGCGTAGCCTCGGCGGCCTTGGTCGGCCGACACGTCAAGGCGAGCGTCGCCCTCCAACCAGCAGCACCACACCCAGCAGCACCACGCTGACCGCTGCCCATTCAAAACCAGTGACGACCTCACCGGCCAAGCCGACACCCAGCAGCATCGCAATCACTGGGTTCACAAAGCTGTAGCTGCTGGCCAAGCCCGCCGAGGCCTGTGCCAAGAGCACCATATAGGCGTTGAAGGCGATCAAGGAGCCAAAGACCACCAGGTAGACCCAAGCCGCCAAGGCCTTGGGCTCAGGAGGCCATTGCAGTTGCTCGCCAGTCCCTGCGGCCAACAGCATTAGCACCGCGCCACCACACAGCATTTCAGAGGCAAAGCCCATCGCGCCAGGCGCGAGCGGCAGGCTGCGCTGGCTCAGCACACTGCCCAACGACCAGGTGACACAGGCAATGGTGATGGCAATCAATCCCGGCATGGAGGCTTGAAAGCCTGAGCCTTGGGTCAGCATCAAGACGCCGACCAAGCCCACGGCGATGCCGGCGCTCTCCAACCCACTGGTCTTGATGCCATAGCAGCGGTTCAGCGCGGCGATCATCAAGGGGATGACAGCGATAAAGGCCACCACCAGGCCTGAGCCCACCGTCTCCTCGGCCACGCCGGTGCCGCCCATGCCGCCGCCCAACATCAGCCCCCCAATCACTACAGCGTTGCGCCATTCCACAGCCGTGGGCCAAGGGGCGCCGCGCCATTTCATCCAGGCCATCAGCAAAACGCCTGCGGTGATGAAGCGGCTGCCCATCTGCAGAAAGGGCGGGAAGCTCACCAAAGCGAACTTGATGGCCAGATACGTAGAGCCCCAAATCAGCCAGGTGGCAGCCAGGCAGGCGATGATCAGAGGGCTGAGCACGGTGGGGCTCGCAGGCTGTTCTTGTGAATGCATGCCAGCATGTTAGCCAGCAATTCAGGCCACTGACCGGGAGGTGGTGGCCATATCCCGACTGTCAATTTGCTGCGGGTGAGTTGCGCTAGGCTTGGCACCGTTCTCTTCAGCCTTCTAGGACTCTGCCGCCCATGAACACATTCTCGTCGTCGACTTGCGACCTGTGCGACACCCACAAGAACGACACCTCTGGACACTTTCGCGTGTTGCCCCCTTGGTTCACCGACTACGGCGGCATCCAGCGCTTTGCGGGGGAAGTCTCCACGGTGCGGTGCCTAGAGGACAACTCCCGAGTCAAGGAGGCAGTGCAATCCCTGGGCCTGGGGCGCGTGTTGGTGGTGGACGGCGGTGGCTCTCTGCGCCGGTCCTTGCTGGGTGGCAATTTGGCTGCAGATGCGGCCAAGAACGGCTGGGCCGGTGTGGTGGTGATCGGCGCGGTGCGTGACAAGGCTGAATTGGCCCAATGCACCATTGGCTTGCGCGCAATGGGCTTGATACCGATGCCCACAGACCGTCAAAACCAGGGTCAACGGGATGTGCCGGTGCAGTGTGGCGAGGTCTGGATTCGCCCCGGCGAATGGCTGGTTGCTGATGAAGATGGCATTGTTGTGATGCCTTCGCGTTGAATTGGTGATTTCTCAGGCTAGAATGCGCAGCTTAGTCGGGGCGTAGCGCAGCCTGGTAGCGCATCTGCTTTGGGAGCAGAGGGTCGCGAGTTCGAATCCCGCCGCCCCGACCATTCTTTTCGGGCTTTCCTAAAAGCCATGAAAAAGCGCCTTCACATTGAAGGCGCTTTTTTTTCGCGGCTGCATTGACGCGTGCCAAGCATGTGGCCTGCCCGGAGGGACTCGAACCCCCGACCTGCTGCTTAGAAGGCAGCTGCTCTATCCAGTTGAGCTACGGGCAGTGAAGGGCGCGATTCTAGTGCGTCTGCGCTCCGGATTTCGCCGACCTGCTCAGGGCATTGGTGTCGGTCCCAGAACGCGCGTTACCTCTGGCTGCAAAAACACTCTTCGGCTTGAACGTTTGGTGCCGATACTGCATCAGGCGCACCTTGAATGGGTGCACATCGCAATGCACTCGGCGTCTTTGCGGCGCGAGATGAAGGGTGAAACTTGCAGGCTTCACGCTCCTCCTCAAACGGGGATTCCACGATGCTGAGTTTGCTCGGCCACTGGTTTGGACAGGAGAGCCACTGTGGCTCTGCAGGCCTGCGCAAGCGGTGCGCGGTCCGTGGCTGGGCGCTAAAGCGAAATCGGGATGGAGAAGGTTTTGTCATTGAACCCGGTGGGCGTAGCCCCTGGCGGCTGGAATGGGGACCGTCTCAACGCAGCTATTTGGCTGGCCATGAGCTTCGCCTGCGGGCCATGGTGGGCATTGATCCGCAAACGTTCGCGGTGCTGATGCCTGCAGGGCTGATGGCGCAGCTCGAGCAGCAGGTCTACATGCAGTCCACCCAGACCGTCAAAACACAGCTGGACGAACACCTGCCGGAAGAGATGCGTTGGTTGGCGATGGGTCACCACCTGAGCCCCAGACGATTGGGTGCGCTCGGCGGCCCATTTGAAGCGGTGGGTAATGTGCCTGGATGGATGGGCGACTGGTTGGCCGAGCCCTTCGCCAGTCGGCTGCTGGCATTTGCAGATGTGCCCCAAGGCCACACAGACCCATGGCCGACCACCCCCGCGATGGCCCTGATGGTCAAGCGAGGTGAGTTGATTTGGCGCGTGCAGATGGAGGCGCCGAGCGTCCACCGCTTGGAGGCGGCCGTCGAGGTGTTTGAAGCGGCATGGCAACAAGCCATGCCGTTCTCGGAGAGCCAGCCTCAGGCGCTGTAGCGGCCCAACTCCATCTTGGCAATGGCATTTCGGTGGACTTCGTCAGGGCCGTCGGCAAAGCGCAAGGTGCGCGCCAAGGTGTAGTAGTAGGGAAGAGGTACGTCCTGGCTCAAGCCTGCAGCGCCATGCACTTGAATGGCCCAGTCGATGACTTGGCAGGCCATTTGGGGGGCGACGACCTTGATCATGGCGATCTCTGCCTTGGCGCTCTTGTTGCCGGCCATGTCCATCATCCAAGCGACCTTCAAGGTCAGCAGCCGGGCTTGGTCGATCATGCACCGGGCCTCGGCAATCCGCTCTTGCGTCACGGTTTGCTGCGCCACGGTCTTGCCGAAAGCTGTGCGTGAAACGGCGCGCTTGCACATCAACTCTAATGAGCGTTCGGCCAGACCGATCAGCCGCATGCAGTGATGGATGCGGCCTGGGCCTAGGCGTCCTTGGGCAATCTCAAAGCCTCGACCCTCACCCAGCAGCAGATTGCTGGCCGGGACGCGGACGTTGTGGAAGTCGATTTCCATATGGCCGTGGGGTGCATCGTCATAGCCCATCACCGTCAAGGGGCGAAGCACCTTGAGGCCGGGGCTATCCATTGGCACCAAGATCATGGATTGCTGGGAGTGACGAGGTGCAGTCGGGTCGGTCTTGCCCATGAAGATCAGCACTTTGCAGCGCGGGTCGCCCGCACCACTGGTCCACCACTTGCGGCCATTGATGACGTAGTCATCACCGTCGCGCTCGATGCGTGCTTCGATGTTGGTGGCGTCGGAGGAGGCCACGGCGGGTTCGGTCATGGCAAAGCCGCTGCGGATCTCGCCGCGCAACAAGGGCGCTAGCCACTGGGCTTTGTGAGCCTCACTGCCGTAGCGGACCAAAACTTCCATGTTGCCGGTGTCCGGCGCCGAGCAATTGAAGACTTCACTGGCCCAAGGCACGCGGCCCATGATCTCGGCCTGAGGGGCGTACTCTTGGTTGGTGAGGCCTGCGCCCAATTCGCTCTCGGGCAGAAAAAGGTTCCACAGCCCGGCTGCGCGCGCCTTAGGCTTGAGTTCTTCAATGACTTGCAGTGGCGACCAGCGCTTACCCGCTTGGGTGTTGGCCTCCAGTTCAGCCCAGTAGCGGGCCTCGTTGGGGTAGACGTGCTCATCCATAAAGGCTCGCACAGCGGCCTGAAGTTCCTGCGTGCGGGGGGAGTAGCCGAAGTCCATACGATGTCCTTGGGGTTGAGGGGGTGGGAAGGGTCAAAATTTCTGGGCAAAGCCCCAGGCCAAATCGGCCAGGGCAGGCGCAGCAGCGCCGGTAGCGCGCGCTTGAGCACTGGCTGCGGTGCCCGCTTCAACCCGTTTGGCAATGCCCTGTGCAATGGCGGCAATGCGAAACAAGTTGTAGGCCAAGTAGAAGTTCCAGTCGGCCATCAGGCTGTCGACATCGCCCCAGCCTGCTCGCTGTGCATAACGCTCAACGTAAGCACGTTCAGTTGGAAGGCCCTGGGCGGCGAAATCCAGGCCTGCCATGCCTCTGAATGTGCCTGGCGGAATGTGCCAAGCCATGCAGTGGTAGCTGAAATCCGCCAGCGGGTGACCCAGGGTGGATAGCTCCCAATCCAAGACTGCCAGCACGCGGGGTTCGGTGGGGTGGAAAATCAAGTTGTCTAGGCGATAGTCGCCATGCACGATGGCCACCCGAGACTCGTCTTTTGCGCTGCCTGGAAGGTTCTCTGGAAGCCAAGTCAACAGCTTGTCCATGGCTGGATTGGGGCCGGTGACCGAGGCGAGATACTGCTTGCTCCAACGTCCAATCTGGCGCTCGAAATAGCTGCCCGGCTTGCCATAACTGGCCAGGCCCGCAGCCGCCCAATCGACACTATGCAGTGCCGCGATCACCCGGTTCATGTCGTCGTAGAGAGCACTGCGTTCTGTGGCAGTGCCCCGGCAGAGCGGATCCCACAGAACACGCGACCTCAACAAACCCATCGATAGAAGGCTCGGCCAATAAGGGATTCGTCTTCACAAAGCGTGTGCATATCCGCCACAGGCACTGGCGGAATGACGTAGCGCCTGCATCACGCGGAACTCGCGTTCAATGGCGTGCGCAGACGGCAGCAACTTGGCGACCGGCCCGGGTTTGGCCCGCATCACGTAGGCTTTGCCTGGCGTGCTGAGTTTGAAGGTGGGGTTGGACTGTCCGCCCTTGAATTGCTCCACCCTGAGTGGCCCCGCAAATCCGGCCAAATGCCCAGAAAGCCAGTGTTCTAGGGCAGAGAGGTCGAACTGGTGTGCCTCAGCGACGGGGCGCGTACCAATGAACTGATCCATGGATTCCTCCTGCCGGAGGAATCCGGCTCTTTAACGCTCGGACGCTGCCAACAGCTTGCCGCGGGAAAGCACCACCAAGCGGGTGGGTTCTACCCTCAACACGCCATCGCGCTCCAACTCTTTGAGTTCCTGATTCACGCGCTGCCGCGATGCGCCTAGCAATTGAGCCAAGTCTTCTTGTGCCAATTGCAGGCCGATGCGGATCTCTTCGCCTTGCGCTATGCCGTAGCTCTTCGCCAGTAGCAGCAGTTGCTTGGCCAAGCGGGCGCTCAGGGGTTTGGTGTTCAGGTCTTCGATCAGGTTGAACATCAAGCGCAAGCGACGGCAGTTCAAGCGAAGTAGCGCTTCGTACAACTCGATGTGTTGCGCCAGCAGTTCCTTGAAGTCTGGCTTGCGCACCACCAACAGGGTGGTCGGTCCGTGAGCCGAGGCATCGTGAGTGCGAGGCAAGCCGTCGAACAAGGCAATATCGCCAAACCAAGTGCCCGGCTCGACATAGGTTAAGGCAACTTGTTTTCCTGCGAGAGAGACAGAACTCACTCGAACGGCGCCCTTGGCAACCCCGATCCAGTCCTCTGCAGGCTGCCCGCGCGCTGCCAGGCTGGTGCCGTCTGGCAATCGACGCACGTAAGCCCTGGCCAAAATGGCCGCTTGCAGACCTTGTGAAAGCGAGGAGAACCATGCGCCGGAATCAATGTGGTGTCTTTCGTCGATTGTAAGAATGGAGGAAGTCATAGCTTGTCCCTGACGCGACAAACGCGGCGCTCAGTACTGAGGGATTGCGAGGGGCGAGGAGTGATCCGAAGCAGCCGGGGATATCAAGGTGCTTGCGCCCGAAAATTTGATGCTGAAGTAGATCACGGACGATAGGACTTGATTCTGACATCGGGGTCTTTTTCCCCCTACATACAGGGTTCAGCGTGTAATCATTCGTGATAGAGTGAACCGCATTAATAAGGTCAAACTACGCCTCACGGGATGTCTAAACGAGCAATCGAGCAAGTTGTTTGCTGCACACTGGTCTGCACTGCCTTTGGCGTGCAGGCAGTGGGTTTTGGCAGAACCACACCGGAAGCGGTACTGGGACAGCCACTGAATGTGGTCATCCCCCTGCGGGCTGATCCCGGCGAGGTTTTGACAGCGCAGTGCATCTCAGCGCAAGTGATTGCAGGCGACTCGACTTTGCCTGCCAGCCAAGTCAAAGTGGCCTTGGTTCAGGGTAGCTCTGAGCTAGATTGGATTGCTAGGATTTCAACGACCTCTCCCATTGAGGAGCCGGTGGTTGAATTGGCCGTGAGCGTCGGGTGTGAGCGACGCTTTATGCGCAGATTTACCGCATTGGCGGATCCGCCTTCGGTTAATCAACGTAATGTTCCCGCCAATATGGGGATTACTGCGCCGGTGTTGATGGGCGCTGATTTGTCGACCAATGAGTTGGCTCCTCTGGCCTCGCCGTCCCGCCGAGTGCGTAGCGTGGTGGACAGGGAGGCTCGCCCGCAAGGTGTCGCTGCAACTTCGGAGACAACTAGATCTCGAGCAGAGCGCCGTAGGGAGGCACGGGCCAGGAAAGACAAAGCCAAGACTGGAACGCCAGCCGCTGAGATTCGTTTGGCCGCTGACACTGAAGCTGCCAACGAGCGAGAGCGCCACTCGCGCGACGCGCCTGCTGTTCGCTGCTCCCACTGATGCGCAAGATGGCCTCTTGGTCTTGGGTCGGCCCCCGCCTTCGCATGGATATCGAAGAGCCCTTGATGCGCGCGCCTGGCGGTGAGGTGCTGGCGGCAGCTTCCAGCCCAATGCTTGGCGATGGTTTGGGAGAAGACCTGCAGCGCTTGCAAGCCCTAGAGAAGACGTTGGCAGACCTGAAGCGAGAGCGGCAGGCCAGCGTTGACGCTTCCAACAGCTTGCGCACCCGCCTGGCGGACGCAGAGTCCCAGAGCCGCCTGCTTCCTTGGCTGTCGGGCTTGTTGCTCTTGGTGGGTGGTGTCGCGGTGTGGTTGGCCATGCGCATGCGTAAGCAGGGCAAAAAGCCGTGAAGGCACTGGTACCCAATGGTGGGCCTCTGGTCAGGCACAGGATAGCCGCGGTCCAGTTGCAGAGCCCGTTGTGTCAGGGCTTGACCTTTACGGGTCCTCCCCGTCTGATAAGGGGCATAGCGCTACAAAGTCAGGTGATGCATCGGTCTGGGAGCCTGCAGCATCGGATGAGTCGGCGATGGAGCGCACCGTCGTTCAGCCCCAGACTTATGGCCTCGAGTTCTTCCAGGTGGCTCCTTGGTGGATGGGGCTGCAGCGGTGCCACGTGAGGTGTCTGTCGAGGAACTCTTGGACTTGGAGCAACAAGCGGATTTCTTCATTGCCTTGGGTCAGGAAGACGCAGCAGTCGATTTACTCATGACGCACCTGCGAGGCACGGGCGGCCTCAGCCCCTTGCCTTACACCAAGCTGCTGGAGATTTACAAGCGCCAGGGGGACCCCAACGCCTACGAACGTATTCGTGCGCGGTTTAATCGGCGCTTCAATGTCTATGCGCCTGATTGGGAGGCAGGCCCGCTTCAAGGCCGCGCCTTGGAGGACTATGGCGATGCTGTGCATCAGCTGCAGGCGGTTTGGGCCTCTCCGCTGGACGCAATGGCTGTCCTGGAAGCGATGCTCTTCCGCAAGGACGATGCACAGGATATGTTTGATCTTCCGGCCTACAAGGATGTTTTGCTCTTGTACTCTTTGGCCCGTGATCTTTGGCAACAAGGTGGGGGCAGTGCGGCGCCAGAGGTTGACGTCCTGCTGCCTTTGGGCGATGCGGTGGCGTCCGGTCCTGTCGAGTTGGATGATCAAGCCGCGAACGGTGGCTTTCAACTCACGTCTTTCGAGTATCCATCGATTCGTGGAGGCACGTCTGAATTGACTGACCCCCCGAACACGGGCTCAGGTACGCTAACGCTCGACAGGCGCTGAAGCGCATCTGTATTGCACCGCGGTCTTCAAGGAGGCACGACAGACGTCGTGCCTTTTTCATGTCCGCACGGACCTGAGGCAGTCGAGTGCTTTATCCAGCGTCATAGCTTGCTTTGCGAAGCAAAAGCGAATACGTTGTCTCTTTGGTGGCTGAGCATAGAAAGCTGAAAGCGGAATCGCAGCTACACCCACCTTTGTGGTGAGCCAGTGGCAAAACTCAGTGTCTTGCAGCTGACTGATGGCGTCGTACTCTGCGCACACAAAGTAAGTGCCTTCGCATGGCATGAGTTGCAGAGGCGTTTGAGCCAAGCCTGCACAAAAATGGTCACGCTTAGCCTGATAAAAAGCAGACAGGTCTTCATGATGGCGGGGCTCAGCCATGAAGGCTGCAAGTCCATGCTGCACGGGCGTATTCACAGTGAACACATTGAACTGATGCACCTTGCGAAACTCGGCGATCAGCAGGGCAGGGGCGACCACATAACCCACTTTCCACCCCGTGACATGATAGGTCTTGCCAAAGCTCGAAATCATCAAGCTTCGCTCCGCCAGCTCCGGATGACCCCAGACACCCCCACGATGGTGTTGGTCATACACCATGTGTTCATACACTTCGTCTGAAATGAGCCATGCCTTAGAAGGTCTCAGGCACTGGGCCAGGGCATTCCACTCCTGCGCTGTCCACACGACCCCGGTTGGGTTGTGCGGCGAGTTAACTATCAAGGCTCGTGTTGGCCAGGCTGATCGGCTGAGCGAATGCGCTCAAAGTCGGGGCGGAAAGTTCAGCGGGTTGCAGCGGCACGCGCACCGGCGGCCCCCCGCCAGCTCAATCGCCGGCCCGTAGCTGTCGTAACAGGGTTCCAGAACAATCACTTCATCGCCCGGATGCACCAGAGCCAGCAGGGCCGTGAGGATCGCCTGCGTGGCTCCGGCTGTGATGGTGATTTCAGTGCTCGGATCAGCGGCCCGGCTGTGCTGGCGAGCGAGCTTCTCCGCAATGCGCTGACGCAGCAGCGGCACGCCTTGCATTGGCGGGTATTGGTTGTGGCCAGCGCGCATGGCCGCATGGACTGCATCTAGCAATGCCGGGTCGCCATCAAAATCAGGGAAACCTTGCCCCAAATTCACAGCGTTGTGTTGGGCAGCGAGGGCTGACATCACACTGAAGATGGTGGTGCCCACATGGGGCAAGCGAGACTGTGGCGCGGTAAGTTGGGTCATGTCGTAAAGGTTCGGGCCGGTCAGAGCGAGTAATCCTCGCCGTGTCCCAGCATGGCACGCTCGATCAAGCTGCGACTGAGCCGGTCGGAAATCAACTCTGCCAAGGTCAGCACATAGCTCCTCAAGAATGCCCCCCGACGGAACGCAACACGGGATGTGTTGCTGCCAAACAGGTGACCGGCCGGTTTGGCGATCAAGTCGCCGCCTGCGGGTTCCTGCCGCATGGACATTTCCGCCACGATGCCGACGCCTAGCCCTGCACGCACGTAGGTCTTGATCACATCGGAGTCAATGGCTTCAAGAGCGATGTTGGTGCTCAAGCGACGCTGGGCAAATGCTTGGTCGATGCGGCTTCGGCCGGTGAAAGAGGGGTGGTATGAGATGAGTGGCTCGGCGGCCAGTTGTTCCAAACTCATGCGCTCGACGTGAGGCCAGCGGATGGTCCAGGCCGGCACCACGACGACATGCTGCCATTCATAGCAGGGCAGGGTGACCAAGTCTTCAAAATCGGCCAAGGACTCCGTGGCCAAACCGATGTCGGCAACACCTTCTAACAGCATGCGCGCCACTTGCTCTGGCGTACCTTGGTGGAGGCTGACCTGAACTTGCGGATAGCGCTTGCGCAGCTGGGTGATGGGTTCGGGCAGCACGTAGCGCGCCTGGGTGTGGGTGGCGGCGATCGACAAACGCCCGGCGTCCTGCTGGGAGAACTCCTCGCCGATGCGCTTCAGGTTGGCCACCTCGCGCAGGATCACCTCCACCGACTTCAACACATCCTGGCCCGGCTCGGTGATGCGCGTCAGGCGCTTGCCATGCCGCACGAAGATATCGATGCCCAGTTCTTCCTCCAGCTCCAGGATGGCTTTGGAGATGCCGGGCTGCGAGGTGAACAGGGCCTTGGCTGTTTCAGTCAGGTTCAAGTTCCTGCGGACGGCCTCTTGGACAAATCGAAATTGATGCAGGTTCATGGGTTGGCCAAACCTTCGGCCTGGGCCGGGCCGTGCGACACGGCCCACTGCGCCAGCGCTTCCACCAGCAACTCGGACTCGCCCGCTGCCGAGTGCAGCGACCACCGCACGGCCGGGAAGCGTTGCCGCAGGTCCTCCACCTTCAGTGGCAGGTCCTTGCGCACATGGCCGCCAGCACCCAGGAACAGCGGCAGCACGGCGACCTCGGTGCAGCCGGCGGCCACCAGGCTGGCGCCGCACTGGGCCAGGTCAGGGCTCATAAACTCCAGATAGGCCAGGTCGCACCATCAGGTCAGGCGCTCAGCTGCCCGCGCCAGCTGCGCGCTGCGTCTCAAAGGGTTCGGCCCATTGCGGGTCGCGGGCGCCGTGGGCAAACAAGATCAGTCCGTGCATGGCTTCAGCGGTAGCGCACCAGCCAGCCAAAGGCCGCCAGTAGACAGTGCCAAGTAAAGCAGGCTGGGCGCTGAAGCAGCCAGCCAAGAGGTCCAGTCGCGCAAGAGGCTGAGATGACCCACGACGTTGTTCAGCAGCACGAAGCTGATGCCCAGCATGATGCCGCCAAACACTTTGAGGCTGATGCCTCCCGAGCGAGCGTGCAAGTACGCAAACGGTAGGGCAAGCGCCAGCATGACGATGCAGGCGAAGGGATACAGCACCCGCTTCCAAAACTGCAGCTCGTGACGCGCAGCGCTTTGCTCCTGTTCGTTCAGGTGCTGCGTGTAGCGCCACAGTTCCGGTAGCGGACATGGCGTCAATGGGCGAGACCGCAGCTGACCACCAACACGCTCGTCCAGCGTGCGTATGCCAGATCAGTTCGGCCTAGCGCTGACCGGAGCTCATGGCTGCGCCGCCACTGGGTGCAACCACTGCCGTTTGCTGAGCGTCGTGCAGGCGCCAGAAGGCATCGGTCTTGGGCGGTCGACCATGCGCATGAGCGTGCCTCGATCCGGCGCAGCAGGTATCCGCGCTCATCGTGCTCAAAGATGCGAATGTGGCTCATCCGCCCCTCCGCTCAGTGCCGCCTCACACTGATGATCCAGGGGTTGCCCTCGGCGGGAGCCTCGCTGTGGGGTAGATGCGTGCGGCGACGTTCCTTGAGCCATGCGCCTGTTCCTCCCAACGTGCTTCCCCCTCTGAGTTTTGCCTTCAGGGCTTGGGCTTGGCGATCCCCGTAGGGCGCCACATACTCTCCTATGAAGAAGGTGACCGCAGCCATGATCAGTCCCAAACTCAGCAACAACGACAGGGCGCGCCAAGGTCCCAGGCCACCAGTTCTCAAAATGGTGAACTCAGACGACTCTGCGAGTCTGGCCATCGCGTAAATCGTCCCAATCAACACCGTAATTGGGAAGAGCTCGTAGAAGCGTACAGGCTGCTTCAACAGCGCGCCAACAACTGCAGCCCAGATGGGATGACCACGTTTGGTCACATCTTCAAGCTCCCCCAAGAAGTCCGTGAAGAAAAACAGCGAGAGAAACGCTACTGAAACGAACAAGACAGACCAAATCACATCACGCCAAATCAAGCGACGTACGGTCTTCATGGGGCACTCCGGAGTCTCAACAACTCGCGCCATGTCCTAACGGCCCCTTGGTCTCTCCAGACGATGAGCAGTGCAGCGAGCAACACAGCTGAGCCATGAACGAGGGCGAGTGCCGCTCCCATCGATAAGCTGCGCGAGGCCACCCAAGCCTGGCTTAGATTGATCATGTTGTAGTAGACGACGAAGCCCAGCAACGCAAACATCAGGTTCCAGTTGCTGGCGCGGCGGGGATTGGTGGCTGCCGTTGCAATGCCCAAAAGCATCAAATTGGCTGCCGCCAACACCAAGCCTAGACGCCATGTCAACTCGCCTTGATGCGCTGCGGTCGGCCTTTGCAGTAGCGCCAATGTCGGGGTGGCCTTTGGAGGCGGGGCATCAAGCGAAACAGATTTCCCGAGATCTACCGTCATTGCGAAGTGAGCAAAGGTCATGCGTGAGAAGCTTTGGCTGGCGAAGTCTTGTTCGTTGCGTTGACCTGACTCGAGGATCAGCTTTCGATCTGCACCTTCGGCAATCAGTCGCCCTGATCGTGCGGTAGTGACGGCTTCGCGCTCATCGTGCTTGTCGAGCAGAAAGACATGCTTGGCACCTTCCACGTCACCGGCACGCTCCACAAAAAAAACGCGATTGCCGTCTACAGAAGACTGGAACGACCCAGGGGCTATGCGCAGCAAATCAGAGCGTTGCTGATACCGGGCTTTCATCTCTGAGATTTGTGAGTTTGCCCAGGGCCAGATGAAGACGACAAGCACAAAGTTGATGGCGATGACTGGCCAGCCCGACCTCAGCACGGGCTTGATGAATCGCGACAATGGCACGCCGCTGGAAAACCAGATGGCCATCTCGCTATCGCGGTACATGCGACCCAAGGTTACAACGATGGCGATAAAGAGAGACAGTGAGAGCATGGCGGGGAATTGGCCAACCGCCAAAAAACCCAATGCCAGCACGACATCCTTGGGCGCGACATTTCCCCTGGCTGCATCGCCAAGGGTGCGAATCAGCATCATCGTCAGCACGATGGTGAGGATCACCACCAATGTGGCGCCAAATGTGCGGGCTATCTCTCTGCGGACACTTGAATCGAATAACATCAAAAATTCATTTTCATTCCGAGTCGGATTATGAACTTCCAAGCTTTGGTGACGCCGGCCGAGGGCCTCAGTGCCCTTTCTGCAGACACTTTACTCATCGTGCTACCCGCCGATGGCGGTGAAGTGGGCGACAAGGTGATCGATCAAGCCCTGCAATCGGCCCTTAAACAGGGGGATTTCGAGCGCAAGGCGGGTCGAACGCTCTATCTTCATGGATTGTCGGGTGTGAAAGCCCAACGCATTGTGCTGGTTGGGGCCCGTGATGGCAGTGCCAAGGCGCTGAAAGCGGCTGTTGGGCAGGGTTTTGCCGCGCTCAAGGGTCGGGCAGTCAAGCATTTGGCCGTCTTTCTGGGTGGCGCGGTGGAGACTGGCCGCGCGGAAAGCCTGCCGCTGGCGATGGAGCAGGCCTCCTATCATTACAGTCACACCAAGCCCAGTGCGGAAGCAGCCCAAAAGCCGGCCAAGGTCAGCCTGCTGCTGGCCGACAAGTCGGGCGTGGCTTCGGCCAAAGCCGGCCTGGCACGCGGTCAAGGCCATTTCCAATGGCGTGCAACTGGCCAAGGAATGCGCCAACCGTCCGGGCAACCATTGCACCCCCACCCACCTGGGCGAAGAAGCCAAGCGCATCGGCCGCGAGTCACGGCATGACCGTGAAGGTGCTGGACCGCAAGGCCGTCGAGAAAATCGGCATGGGCTCCTTCCTGTCGGTGGCCCAAGGTTCGGACGAGCCACTGCGCTTCATCATCATGGAATACACGGGTGCAGCAGCCAAAGCAGCGCCTATCGTGCTGGTCGGCAAGGGCATCACCTTCGACACCGGCGGCATTTCGCTGAAGCCAGGTGCCGAAATGGACGAGATGAAGTACGACATGGGTGGTGCTGCCTCTGTCTTGGGAGCAATGCGGCGCCATGGCCGAGCTCAAGCCCAAGATCAATGTTGTGGCGCTGATCCCTGCCTGCGAGAACATGCCCAGCGGCCGCGCGACCAAGCCCGGCGATGTGGTGACCAGTTTGTCTGGTCAGACCATTGAGATCCTGAACACCGACGCCGAAGGCCGCCTGATTCTGTGCGATGCGCTGACCTATGCTGAGCGCTATAAGCCCGCTGCCGTGGTGGACGTGGCGACCTTGACAGGGGCCTGCGTGATTGCTTTGGGTGCTCATCATGCCGGCCTGTATGCCTCAGACGACCAGTTGGGCGAAGACCTCTTGGCTGCTTCGCGGGCGGCACAAGACCCTTGCTGGCGCATGCCGCTGGACGAGGAGTACGACGAAGGCCTGAAGAGCAACTTTGCCGACATGGCCAACATCGCCGGGCGTGCTGGTGGCTCCATCACCGCGGCAAAGTTCTTGCACCGCTTCACACGCAAGTACGCTTGGGCGCACTTGGACATCGCTGGTGTGGCTTGGAAGGGCGGCGCTCAGAAGGGGGCCACCGGTCGCCCTGTGGGCTTGCTAACTCACTTTGTGCTGGCCCGGGCCGGCTACAAGGGCTGAGCCTAGGCCGTCATCATGGCGAGTGTGGTCTTCATCACCGGCATTGCTGACGTCCTGACGTATGCCGCTCGGCTCCTTCGCAAGAAGCGTGCAGGGCGGGCGAGCGGGTGGCGGTCTTCGGGCCGCCGCCGCTGCTGGCCCGCCTGGACCAGCTGCTCTGGACCGAAGACGCCGGCAGGGAGTTCACGCTGCACACCGGGCACCGCGCCGCGGTGCAGGCGGTCGCTCAACTGGGGGGCGGCGCACCGCCGATCTGGCTGCTGGATGCGCCGGAGCCCAGCGTGCCTTGGACCAGTGCGGTCAACTTGGGTTTAGACCCCGAGATGCTTTTGGGGTTTGAACGCGTGGCTGAATTGGTCGGCATAGACCCCGAGGAGGCTCAAGCGGGCCGTGCCCGTTGGCGTCAGTACGCCGCGCTGGGCTTGAAGTTCAGCATCACCCTCAACCTGCGACTTGCAGGCCTGGGTCACCAAATCAGCACGGCGCGCGTTGCAGGCCTGACTGCTGATGCGGTCCTGCGAGCTTGAATCAGGGCGCGCGTTCTCCGACACTGTGGCCGGGCTGCGTGCTGCTGAGCCAGACGGCGGGCAGACAGTCTGACAGCGTTTCATTGGGGCAAGCGCCAGCACAATCCCCAACCGAGTGAACACCGGTTTTAATCTTGCGGGGAAGTGGCTTGTTTTGGAGTATCGTCACGCCCGTTGAGCACAACCGACTGTTTGGACATTACGTCTCAACTTACCCCTTTTGGAGGTTCGAACCTATGCAAGTCAAAATGAATGTGATCGTCGCTGCCGCAGCGGCCCTGGTGGCCGGCTCGCTTCAGGCCCAAGAGCTGGTGGTCAAGATCGGTCACGTTGGTCCTACCAGCGGTGGCATTGCCCACTTGGGGAAGGACAATGAGAACGGCGCCCGTATGGCCATTGACGAACTGAACGCCAAGGGCGTGATGATCGGCGGCAAGAAGGCCAAGTTCGAATTGCTGGCCGAAGATGACGCTGGCGATCCCAAGCAAGGCACGGCTGCTGCACAGAAGCTGGTGGACTCCAAAGTCGCTGGTGTGGTCGGTCACCTGAACTCGGGTACGTCCATTCCTGCCTCTAAGGTCTATAGCGATGCGGGCATTCCCCAAATTTCGCCTTCAGCCACCAACCCTAAGTTCACGCGCCAGGGCTACAAGACCACCTTCCGTGTGGTGGCGGATGACGTGCATTTGGGTGGCACCCTGGGCCGTTACGCTGTCGAGCAGCTCAAGGGCAAGACCATTGCCGTGATCGACGACCGCACGGCTTACGGCCAAGGCGTGGCCGATGAGTTCGAAAAGGGTGTCAAGGCCAAGGGCGGCAAGATCGCCAAGCGCGAGTTCACCAACGACAAGGCCACGGACTTCACCGCCATCCTGACCTCCATCAAGGCCACCAAGCCTGACGTCGTGTTCTACGGCGGCATGGACGCGGTGGCCGGCCCGATGATCCGCCAAATGAAGCAACTGGGCATCAATGCCAAGTTCATGGGCGGCGACGGCATCTGCTCGGGCGAGTTGCCCAAGCTGGCGGCGGGCACCATGGCTGATGGTCAGGTCGTTTGTGCTGAGGCCGGTGGCGTGGAAGGCGACTCCAAGGCAGGCCTGGAGAAGTTCAAGGCTGACTTCAAGAAGAAGTTCAATGCCGATGTGCAAATCTATGCACCTTACGTCTACGACGCCACCAATGTAATGGTCGCCGCCATGGTCAAGGCGGGTTCTTCTGACCCTGCTAAGTACCTGCCTGTGTTGGCCAAGACCTCTGACTACAAGGGCGTGACCGGCAACATCACCTTTGACGAGAAGGGCGACATCAAGAACGGCGCACTGACCATGTTCACCTACAAGGGTGGTAAGCGTGAGCAGATTGCTGTGGTTCGCTGATCGATCAGCCTCGTGATCGTAGAGAAAGCCACCTCCGGGTGGCTTTTTTCATGACCAAAGAAGCCGTGGAGAGCGGGGCATGAAAAAAGGCGCCGTAGCGCCTTTGAGCAATAGGTCCTGGAAGCTCAACTCAGTGCGTCGAGCGCGCGGGTGGTGATCTCTTCGACCGTACCCAGGCCTAGAATTTTGCGATAACGAGGGGCTTGAGCATCACCTGTAGCCGCCCAGGTGCCGTAGTAATCCACCAGCGGGCGGGTTTGAGCCTGATAGACATCTAGACGTTTACGCACCGTCTCTTCTTGGTCGTCGTCGCGTTGAATCAGCGCTTCGCCCGTTACATCGTCTTGGCCTTCAACCTTGGGTGGGTTGAACTTGACGTGATAAGTGCGGCCTGAAGCCACGTGTACTCGACGGCCACTCATGCGCTCGATGATGGCTTCGTTGGGGACATCAATCTCCAACACCAAGTCCAACTTCACGCCCGCAGCCTTCATGGCGTCGGCTTGCGGGATGGTGCGGGGAAAGCCATCAAACAAGAAGCCGTTGGCGCAGTCGGCCTGCGCGATGCGCTCCTTGACCAAGCCAATGATGATGCCATCACTGACCAGGCCGCCCGCATCCATGATCTTCTTGGCGGCCAAGCCCATTTCGGTGCCGGCCTTGACGGCGGCACGCAGCATGTCGCCGGTGGAGATCTGAGGGATGCCGTATTTTTGGCAGATGAAGTTGGCTTGGGTACCTTTGCCGGCGCCGGGGGCACCCAACAGAATCAGACGCATGGTTTGCCTCGTAGATATGAATTCTTGCCGGCTGCGTGAGCAGCCCGCCCAGACTTGGCCTCATTGGAGAGGCAAGCCAACAGCGATAGACCCAGCATAGCATGGGCAGGCCTGCGCCAAGCTGACGCCCACGCGCATCATGCGGCCGTGAACAAGGCGCGAACGCGGGCCAAGTCTTCGGGGGTGTCGACGCCTGCGGCCGGCGCAGTGTCTGTCACATGCACTGCAATGCGCTCACCCTGCCACATGAAACGCAATTGCTCGAGGCTTTCTGTCAGCTCCAGCGGTGCTGCAGGCCAAGTGGGGAACCGCTTGAGGGTGCCCACACGGTAGGCATAGAGCCCGATATGGCGGAGTGCCGGTTGGTCGTGAGGTAGTTGAGCTGCGCCCTCCGCACTGCCATCGCGCCACCACGGGATGGCTGCACGGCTGAAGTACAGGGCACGCTGCTGGACATCCAGCACCACCTTGACGACATTCGGGTTGTTCAAGTCGTCTGCAGACTCTATGGGATGGGCGGCTGTGGCCACCGCGCAATCAGGGCGTTGGCGCAGCAGGTCCGCACAGGCTCGCACCAGGTCCGGGGCAATCAGGGGTTCATCCCCTTGAACGTTGACCACAATGTCGTGGTCGCCGAGCTTCAATGCTTGGCAGGCCTCAGCCAAACGATCGCTGCCGCTCAAGTGGTCGGCACGGGTCATCAAAGCCGTCACGCCGTGACGTCTGCAGGCCTCCGAAACACGCGGGTGGTCGGTGGCGACCACGACCTGATCGGCACCGACTTCAGCAACCCGCTGCGCCACACGCACGACCATCGGCAGCCCGGCAATATCGGCCAAAGGCTTGTCCTGCAGCCGACTGGAAGCCATGCGTGCTGGAATGAGGATGGTGTAGCTCACAGTTCTTCCTCAGGCGGAAGTTGGCGAGCCTCTCCTTCGAGCATGACGGGAATGCCGTCTCGTACCGGGAATCCCAGCCTATCGGCAGGGCAAATCAGCTCATGAGGTCGCCCATCGCTGTCTCGCACAAGGCTCAGCGGACCTTTGCAGATGGGGCAGACCAAAATGCCAAGCAAGCGAGTGTCCAAAGTCATGGTGCGATAGTGGGGTAAAGAGTACGCAAATGCTTGTCTAAAGCTTGTGTCAATGCGGCTGGCAAGGTGAAGTCTAGCCCTAGCACCCATATCTTGGCGTCCAATGCCGGTTCGACCTGCAGCTTGACCGCATCTTTCTCCGTCACGAGCACCATACCAACCTCGGATGACCAAGGGCGAGTTTTCAGTGGCGCGTGATCGGGTAGAGGCATTCGTTCAAGTTGAAAGCCTGCTGCTTCCAACATGCTGAAGAAGCGTTCGGGCTCCGCCAAGCCTGCAGCCGCCAGAGCCGGGGAAGCTTGAGTGTGCTGCCGCAATGCCTCCAGGCTCGTCATGGAAAAGGCCTGACCTCGGCGCCACGCTTCCAGCTCGACTGCCCCTGCAAGTTGGCGCTCTGCTGTGGTGCCAGCAAGAGGCGTGCTGGGGGCAGGGGCGTTGTAGACCACCCAGGTTGCAGCCGGTACTTCAGGGGGCATGCGCTCGCGCAGCGGACCGGCAGGTAGAGTCCAACCGTTGCCCGCACCACGTTGGTCAAACACTACGATCTGCGCGTCTCTTGCCAGCCTCAGGTGCTGAAGGCCATCGTCCAAGATGATGAGGTTGACCTCGGGGTGCGCTTCCATCAATGCTGTAGCGGCTTCTGCTCGGCTGCGCCCGACGCAGACGGGCACTTGCGCCTTGAGAAAAATGAGCAAGGGCTCGTCACCCACGGCATCTGCCTTGCTATCAGGGTGGATCAAGGTGACCTTGTCGCCCTCACGGCCGTAGCCTCGAGAAACAACACCAGGCCGCCATCCTTGCGCTTTAAAGGCGTGCACCAAGGCCAAGGTGGTGGGCGTTTTGCCCGCCCCGCCGACAATATAGTTGCCCACGACGACCACTGGGATGGGCAATCGAACTTGGCGCGACAATCCGTACCGGTAGCACAGAGATCTCAGGGACATCAGCCCACCGTAAAGCAAAGCTACAGGGCTCAAGCACCACTGCCACAGGCTGGGCTGTGTTCGCCACCAACTGCGCTCGAGGCGCCGCGCCGCGCTGTCGGGCTGCATGTGTGGCAGAAGCATTGGGCTCAGGGTGCTGAGTTGCCTTGGCTCACTTGAGCGGCAAAGGTGATGCGGGCCAGACCAGCTCGTCGAGCGGCATCCAACACATTGATCACTGATTGATGGGCCGCGTTAGCGTCGGCGCTGATGATCACGACAGGATCTTTCCGTTCGCTGGCCGCCTGACGCAATGCCAGCGCCAAAACCTCGACGCTGCGGCCCTCAACGGCTTGTTTGTCGATGGCTGCTCGGCCGTCGGCCGCGACAGAGACGATGATCTCCGCTGGACGCTCTTTGGTGGCGTCCGCATTGGCCACGGGCAGGGTCACTTGAAGCTCCGTGAAGCGTGAATACGTGGTCGATAGCATGAGGAAGATCAAGATGACCAGCAGGACGTCGATGAAGGGGATCAGGTTGATCTCAGCTTCTTCTTCAGAGGACTGTCGAAACTTCATGGCGACCTTAGCGCTGATCAAAGGTGGCGCAATGGCGAGCGCACCAGGTGATGCAAGAGCTTCTCGGCGCCTTGCTCCATGTCGTGCAGATAGCCGTTGACCAAGCCCCGGAAATAGCGATGAAACATGAGGGCGGGAATGGCCACGATGAGCCCAAACGCGGTGTTGTAGAGCGCCACTGAAATGCCATGGGCCAACTGACCGGGGTTTCCTCCCGTGCCGGGCGATTGGGCGGCAAAAATCTCGATCATGCCTACAACGGTGCCCAGCAAGCCCAAGAGCGGCGCGGAGGAGGCAATCGTGGCCAGTGCGTTAAGGTAACGGTTCAGCTCATGAGCCGCCGCGCTGCCCGCATGCTCAAAAGCTTGGCGCAGCACAGACTCGGGTGTTCGGGAGTCTAAGGCCGCCACTTTGAGCGCGGCAGCCAGAACCTTGCCCTGAACAGAGTTGCGGGCCAGCTTGTCCAACATGTCTGCGCTTGGCAAGCCTTGCCTGGTCACGCCGATCACCTCTTCCACCAAGCCTCTTGGTGCGATCCGAGCCCTGCGCAAGGACACAGCTCGCTCAAAGATCAGCGCCAGAGCGGCAACCGAGCACAAAATAAGGGGCCAGATGGGCCAGCCAGCGGCTTGTATGATCGACAGCAAGGGGTCCTCTGGGCACTGCCCGACGAAAACGACGCGCGATTATGGACTGAACAACCCTGTAGATTAGGCTGAGCGCGGTCTCGTTTCGCTTTGAAGCAAGATAGATCCACCGTGCTTGTGGAAAACTTTGTGGCAAGTGCAGGAACAACGCGGCAAGCCCTTCTCTACACGTCCTGTCCGCTAGATCGCCTTTTCGGGGGCCACGTCACTCAAATGGGTTTGCAAGGATTCCGCTCATGATGGCCGAAGGTGATGAAGATAGGTTGCTGAGTGGTCGCGCAGCGCCGGGGCCCATGACTTGGAGCGTTTCTGCCTTGCTGCTTGCCGTGTCTGATGCGATGGCGGCTCGCTTTGGCAGTGTGACGGTGCAGGGTGAGCTCAGCGGATTCACCCGTGCCGCCAGTGGTCATTGCTACTTCACCTTGAAGGACAGCGGTGGCGCGGCCGGCCTTCGCTGCGCGATGTTTCGTCGTCACGCCTCCCTGTTGGGGTTCGCACCTCACGAGGGTCAGCAGGTCGAGATTCGAGGGCGCTTATCGGTCTACGAGGCTCGTGGCGAGCTGCAGATGGTCGCCGAGCACATGCGGCGTTTGGGCAGCGGCTCGCTGTATGAGGAGTTCTTGAGGCGGAGGGCTCGTTTGGAGTCTGAGGGTTTGTTTGCGCCAATTCGCAAACGACCGCTACCAGTCAGTCCTGCCGCAGTCGGCCTAATCACCTCTACCGGCGGTGCAGCCCTGCATGACGTGCTTACAACCCTGGCGCGGAGAGCACCGCACGTGCGCGTCGTGGTGTACCCAAGCTTGGTTCAAGGCGCCGAGGCCCCAGCCGCGCTGTGCCAGGCCTTGTCGCTGGCGAATCAGCGTGCCGAGGTGGAGGTGTTGATGTTGTGTCGAGGGGGGGGGTCTCTTGAAGACTTGTGGGCCTTCAATGACGAGCGTTTGGTAAGGGCCGTTGCCGCGTCCTCTCTGCCTGTCCTCTGCGGCGTAGGGCATGAAACCGACCTGACCTTGGCGGACTTGGTGGCGGATCTGCGTGCGCCCACTCCCACCGGGGCTGCTGAACTGGTGGCGCCGCAGCGAGAGGTGCAATGGCAATCGTTACGACAGGCCGCTGCGCGGCTTCAAGCCGCACTGCATGGGCGCTTGGACCGTCATGCCCAAGATCTGGACTTGCGAGCCTTGCGTCTTCAGCAACCACGGCAGCGCTTGAGCATGCACCATTCGGGTTTGGCGACCCTGCAGGCCCGCCTCTCTCAGGGCGTGATTCACCAGCTTAGGCAGGTGAATTCCGACTTGCAACTTCGGAGCCAGAGTGTTTCGCGAGCGCGGGCCCGAGCCTTTGAGCGAGAGACCCATTCCCTTCTGGTCCTGCAATCGCGCCTAGAGGCCCTGAATCCGCAAAGCGTGCTTTCGCGTGGCTATGTTTGGATCGAGGAGGAGGGCGGGCAGGCTCGGACCTCGGTGATGGGCTTGAAGGCTGGGGATATGCTGACCGCCGTTTGGGCCGATGGGCGAGCAGAAGTAGCTGTGACTGAGGTTGCAAGCCCGAGTTCTTGAGGTCTCAGGTGGCGAAGAGCTACGGCTTGAATGGCAGCAGAGCTTGCCCCTGAAACCAGCGGGGCAGGCGCACCGTGCCTACAATGCCCGGAGATACCAACGCAACAGGCATGCCTGCCTGGGCCCTGACTCACGAGAGGATTCTGAATGACACATACCTTGCCCCCGCTGCCCTTTGGTCTGGACGATCTGGCGCCCCACATGAGCCGTGAAACCTTGGAGTATCACCACGGTAAGCACCACAACGCTTATTTGACCAACTTGAATAACCTGATCCCTGGCACAGAGTTCGAAAACGCTGCGTTGGAGGACATCATTCGCAAGTCTTCGGGTGGCGTCTACAACAACTCCGCGCAAATCTGGAACCACACCTTCTTCTGGAACTGCTTGAAGGCAGGCGGCGGTGGTGAGCCCAGCGGTGCTTTGGCGGCTGCCATCAATGCCAAGTGGGGTTCTTACGCCGCATTCAAAGAAGCCTTCACCAAGAGTGCGGTGGGTAACTTCGGTTCGGCTTGGACCTGGCTGGTCAAGAAGGCCGACGGCAGCGTGGATATCGTGAACATGGGCGCCTGGGCACCCCTCTGACCACGGCCGACACGGCCTTATTGACCATCGATGTCCTGGGAGAACGCCTACTACATCGACCACCGCAATGCGCGCGCTGTCGAAACCTTTTTCGCGAGCTTGGTGAACTGGTCCTTTGCTGAGGCCAATTTCGGCTGACTGTAGGCGCTACGAACGGGTCTTGTCACGAGGCCACCTGGGTCAGCCCTGAGCCCAGGTGGCCTTTTTCATTTGGTAACCTCGACCCACAGATCTGACATTCATTGCACAAGGTTGAGGTATGCGCATTTCCTGCTGGTTGAAGACGATCCTGCGCTGAGCATGGGGGTGACGCGGGGGCTTAGCCAAGAGGGTTGGCAGGTTGATGGCTTGAGTGATGGAGGCCAAGCCATGTCAGCTGGGCTGCTAGGCCATTACGATTTATGCGGATTCTTGATCTTGGATTGCCGCGTCGGGATGGCATGGAGGTGCTGCGTCATTGGCGCGCAAGGGCGCCCGCATGCCGTGCTGCTCCTGACGGCGCGAGACGAGTTGCGCGATCGCGTGCAGGCCTGGATGCTGGGGCGGACGGTGCCCCAGGTAGAGCCCTTTGATCTTCCTGAGTTGCTGGCTCGGATTCGAGCCTTGAAGCGTCGAAGTGAAGGGCGCATTGAGGAATGCTTGGCCCTGGGCGGGTGCAGCTGGACGTCGCGCACCGAGAACTGTTGCACCATGTTGAGCAGTGGCCCTGAGCCCGCGTGAGTTGGCTCTGACCCGGGGATGCTGATGCAAAAAGCCGGGCGAGTAGTTTCCAAGGAGTCCATCGTCACCGGACTTTCAAGCTAGAGCCCCGACTTCGGCCAGGCCTCAGTCGAAGTCTACGTCCACCGCCTTCGTAAACGCTTTGCCGATTTGGGGGTTGCTGATCCGAACCGTACGCGGATTTGGCTACGTCATGGAAGCGGCCGATCCTGCTGGCGGTGAAAACGGCCCTGGGGGCGAACCGTGAGCGCTCGGCCCTACGGTGCCAGCATCCGCAGCAAATTGTTGTGGCCGCTGCTTTGGGTTTGGGTATTGGGTTTGGCGGCCGCGATCTTGGGCGCCTATTGGCTGGCACAAACCAGTGCCAATGCGGCTTTCGATCAGGGTCTGCAAGGTGAAGCCACCGCCTTGGCGGCCAAAGTGACTTGGTCAGACAGGGGGCCACTGCTTGACCAAAGCCGCCAGACCATGGAGCTGCTGACCTGGGATGGCGATGATCGAAACAGCTTTGTGATGGTTGATGCTGACGGCAATCACTTAGCCGGTAGACGATACCGTGCCTGTGCCTCCCCATTTGGTTCGTCGCGGCAGCTTTGCCCAGCCGGTGCTGTTCGATGCCAGTTTTGACGGTGAGCCCGTCCGTGGCGTGGTGTTCTCCGTGACCTCGCCGATGCTTGATCGAGTGGTGGCCGTGGTCGTGGTTGAAACCACCAGGCGGCGGCAGTTGATGCGTGACATCCAACTCTCTATTGTGTCGCCGGCTTTGGCGCTGGGTTTGGTGACCCTGCTGCTCATTCGTGGGGGATTGGTCGGGGTCTGCATGCCTTGAAGGAGGTTGCTCTGGTCGTTGGCTCGCCGGGAAGCTCAAGGACGTGGCGGCCTTTGTCCTTGGTTCAGGTGCCGAAGGAGGCGGTCCCCCTTATTGAGCGCATCAATACCTTGTTGGTCGACATGGAGCAGTCAGCTTGTTGCAGCGGCGGTTTGTGGCCGACGCAGCACATCAACTCAGAACACCTGTGGCTGGCATCAGGGTATTGTCTCAAGCCTTGAGTCAAGAGTTGGCGGTCTCCGCCCCCTCGGCTCATGACGAAGCCCCCGAGTGAAGCCCTGCTGGTGCAATTGGGTCATTCCACAGATCATCTCTCGCCGCCTGATCGGGCAACTGTTGAGCTTGGCGCGGTCAGAGACGGCGCTGTCAATAGGACTCCAGAGCAAAGAGGCCTTAGACTTGGTTCCCCTGGTGCGAGAGTCCGCTGAGCCGATGGTCCTCAGCGAGCCTGAGGGAGGGCCGCAGCATTGTTTTGGAGGCACCAGATCAGCCCGTGTTTGCCCGGGCGCATGCACTGTGGCTGGGTGAAGTCATTGTTTGAATCTGCTGGACAACGCGCTGCGATATGGGGGCGAACACATCGTTGTTCGCATTGCCGCAAGGCCAGGTGGCGGTGGGGTCATCACGGTAGACGACGAACGGACAAGAGCGTGACCCAAGAGCAGTTGGCTCGATTGTTTGAGCCTTTTTGGCGCGGTGAGCGCGCCGACCTACGAAACGACGGTGAGAACTGGCCTCGGCCTAGCCATCGCGCGCGAAAATCTTGCCGACTGGGCGGCCAGATGGAGGCCGTGAGTCGACCGCAGGTGGCTGGGATGCGCTTTGTGATGACGCTGGGTCCCTGAACGCGTTTCCTTCAGCGGAAAAGGGGCCTTTCAAGTTGAAACGGCTTGATCCCACCGCTTGGCAAACCAGCCCTGGTTCATTTCAAGAGACAAAGCGCACCGGCTTGGCCGAGCAGTGTGAGATCTCTGTTTGAGGGTTCATATCCTCGATGTTTTTAACCACGGTGCCGTCATCGGCAACAAAGGCCGTCGACAAGGGCAAAGTAGGTGTTTGCGCATCCAAAAACACTGAGTCACCAGGCTCTTCGAAGACAAAGATCATGCCTTCGTGAGCGGCCATTTGCTTATTGCGGAACGCATCAGCCCAATTTCTCGTGTCGCGCGGCGTCTTGGCGACCTCTGCAACGATGTTGTGCATGCCTGCACTGAACTGTACTTTTAGTCTCTATGCGCTGTGCTTGGCCCTGCTGCATGTGTTGGAAGCGCGACTTGCAGGGCCATGGAGAGCACCATCGCCGCGCGAAACAGTAATGTTTCTTGATCAATTGTCATGTCGTAAACAACGAGGATGCGGATAGATTGCCGAACGTTTTGCCGCACCTTGCGGCCTACCGCCTCGAGTATGACCGCCACCCTTGTAGCTGCTTCACGCCCTGCCTCCTTGGAGGTGCTCGACGACCCTGTTGAGCAACAGCGCTTTACCCGTTGGGTCGAGTGCGCTGATGGCTCTCGCGTTTTCGCCGACTCCGCCTTTGCATTGTCCGGCATGTATTGCGCTGCGTGTGCGGGCCAGATCGAATCTTGCACTGCTGCAGGTCGAGGGGTGATTGAGGCCAGAGTCAGTGCATCGGCGCATTCGGCAGCCCAGGTGCGTTGGGATCCAAGGCCGCACCGCGCCCTCCACTTTGATCTTGGCGGTGCGGGGTGCGGGCTACGATGCCGTGCCTGACACCGCTGCGGTCGGCGCGAGAGCTGCGGCGCACTGAGCGGCTTGAGGCGCTATGTGGCGCTTTGTTTGTGGCCAGCTTTTGTGCGATGCAAGACTCATGATGTTTTGCCACCCCCAGTTATGTAGCCGCAAGGGGCCGAGCTCGCGGATGACGCTGGAGACAATTGCTGAATTGGGGAAGCTGGCTGGTTTCCTTACCAGTGATGCTTTTCTCCTGGAAGCCCATTTTTTCGCGGCGCTGGCACAGTCTCAAAAATCGCAAGATCGGCATGGACGTTCCGGTCAGCTTGGGCATTCTGGTCACGTTCATCGCTAGCAGTGGAGCGACCTTCTCACCGGATGGCATGTTTGGGCGCGGGGTCTACTTCGACTCACTTGACCATGTTTGTGGCCTTCTTGCTGGGTGGTCGCTTGTGGAGTTGATGGCCCGTCACCGCGCTGCCGGATCGCTGGAGGCTGCGCTGGCGGCCATGCCAAGTCCGGCGATGCAGGCTTCTGGAAGATGGGACTGAAGAAACGGTCAGCCTTCAACGCCTTCGCGTTAAGGACAGGGTCAGGGTGGCGATGGGCGCCGCTTTGGATGGGCGATTGGAATTAGGGGCCATGGAGGCCGATGGATCCGTCTTGACGGGTGAATCACGCCCAACACCTAAGAAAGTCGGCGACGACCTGGTCGGCAACGGCGTCAACCTGGCCAAGCCCCGTCATC
>JAXHNT010000112.1:0-26551 GCA_034520165.1 Ideonella sp. | reverse complement strand
TGTACTTCGTTCAGTTGCATGTGCTTGAACTACAACACGCAAAGGGTGCAACCGCCGCCCAACCCACCAACCGAGTGGACCTCGTGCAAAACGCAACCCGAGGCGCTCATTTCAAACATCAAGCCCTATCACCACGCGAGGACCTCCGCTCCCTCGCAGAGGTGCACTTAGTGGCAGTCTGAAAGCTTGATTTTCCAACTGTCGTCGTTAGCGCCCGTGCCACCCCACCACCCGCCCTGGCGCGGGGCAAGCCCTAGGGCGATTTGAGAGGCGCTGAGGAGCGCAGGGGTGGGCTGGGGCGCGCGCAGCGCCGCATCAATGTCTGACTCGCAGCAGATGATTGAGCGTAACGAACGCAGTGAGTGGAGCGAGTTCTGCACGCCCGAGCCAGACCGAGCACCAGGGAGTCGGCCTTGGTCGACCGCCTCTCGCACGCGAGCCCTGGGGACTGCCCACACGCCGGGGCTGATAGGCCACACCCCAAAACCGAAGCCCCTCACCGCCCCCGCTTCAGCACCTCTCGCTCATACACCGGATACAGGTGCGCCACATTGCGGGTGTACTCGGTGCTGAAAGCGGCCCAGCCCTTGAACTCTTCGGGCACCGGGGCGCGCAGCAGCTCGTTCATCTCCAGACCTTGCTCCGCCGCCTTTTTGAAGTGCCCATCCAGCCATTGCAAATAACGTCTGGTTTGAGCGATGCCTTCAGCGCCTTGATGAACCGGCCCGTGGCTGGGCACCACGGTGCGCAGGCCGAGCGCTTCCAGGGCCTTGAGGCTCTCTAGCCAGGGGCCGACCTTGGCGTGCGGGGTGGTGGGGATGCGCTTTGCAAACACCAAGCCGCCCACAAAGGCCACGCCGCTTTGCTTGTCGATCAGCACCACGTCGGAGTCGGTGTGGCCCGTCCATTCGCGCACCTCAAACTCGCGCTGGCCCACCTTCCAGGTGCGGGCTTGCCCGCCCGAAGGAACCTCCATGTCCACGTCTGGGGCCAAGGCCTTGGTGTCCTTCATCCAGTCGCCACACAGGCGGTAGAGGTTGTCTTCATAGGCGCTGGCCTCGCGGGCCACGCCGGCGCGGGTGGCGGGGGTGGCCAGGCGCGGTACATCGCCAAAACCCTGGTGGCCCCGAGCTCGAATCCCGAATTACAAGAAGCAGGCTGCAAGACCTGGATGACAGGCTCGCCCGTGGTGCGGGCGATCAAGGCCCGCAGTTGCTCGCCGTGGCGCTTGCTGACGCCAGTGTTGATGACCAACACGCCCTGGCCTGTGGCAATGAAGCCGGTATTGATGATGTTGCAACCGTTTTGCACGCTGAAGTCGGCATTGGCGCCCTCCACCACCCAGACGCCAGGGGCCAAGGCACGGGCTTTGAGGCCGCAATTCAGGCGACTGACATCGACGACGGGCTCCGTTAGGGCTGCGGCATTGGCGGTGCCACCCAAAGCAGGCCTAAGGCTGATGCCAGGGCCAAACAAGCCAACCGTGTGCGTTTCATGGTCACTCTACTCTGCTGGCAATGCGGTTGCCGTTGTTGTCACTGCCCACCACAAACACGCCGCCTTCGGGGGGGCTTGCAAAGTCAAACGAAAAGATCGGGTTCTCGCTGACGGGCTCAAAGCTCAACAGACGAGCCAGTTCACGATCTTTGCCATCACGCACCGAAAGCTTGTTGACATAGAAAGCAGGGATGCCGCCCACCAAGCCTGTGTCTTGCGGATGCATCACCCGCACGCGCAGGCGGGCGACCGAGGCCTCACTGGCCCTGCGACGAGGGCGGCGGTGAACAACGCGCCTTATCTCAAAAAAAAAAAAAAAACCCAAGGTTTTGCTCCAAGAGCCATCTTTACGGGTGTCGCCGCTCACCGTGCAGCCGCCACCGGCGCTGTCCACCCAGGTGCCGCCGACATGCCACAGGCCGTCTTGGGTCTGCACAGCAGCCCGCACGGGCGAGGCCTGCTCCAGCTTGAAGCGAAAGGCGATGGCCGGCAAGGCGATGGCCGGCAAGGCGATGACGGGTTGGTACTCCAAGACCTTGCGGATGGGGTTGCGGTCCACCAGCAGCACCATGCGCTGAACGGGGCCCAGAGACGGGTCGACCTTGACGCTGATGGGCACGTTCATCGGGTCTTCGGCGAAGGCCGGGCCTTGAACTTGCACCCGCGTGTCGAACACCGCCTTGCCGCCGCCCAAGAACTCTTTGCGCATGTCAGCCCAAGGCAGCGAGCGGTAGGGGTCGCCCTCGAACTCGTCGGCCGGGGCGGCGGTAGCCGTCTTGGCGGGTGCGGCGGTGGCAGTGGCTGATAAGGCCGACAGCGCCAGCATGGCGGCCAGCGCCGACGCCAAAGCAGACGTCGCTAAAGATTTGACGAGATGCAAGACTTTCACATTGGCCCCTTTTGGCTCACAGCCCACTCACCCACCGCACGCCCACCCACACCGCACGCGGTGCACCCGCCTCGAAGTAACGACCATTGCCGTCACCCACGATGACGCTGCCAGCGTAGACCCGATCAGCCAGGTTGTCGATGCGCGCGGTCAATTCCAAGCGCTGAGCCTGGCCCAGGCGCCACTGCTGGCTCCAGCGCAGAGCAGCCAAGCCGTAGCCTGCGGCAAAGTCGCTGTTGCTGTCGTTCACCGCCACACGGCCCACGCCGCGCGCTTCTAGGGCGAACTCGCCCCAGGTCTCATCGCGCCAGGCCACTTCGGCCCAGGCGCTACGGGCTTGGGTGCCGGCAATGCGGTTGCCTGCGGGCACATCCACCGTGGGGGTGGTGCAGGGTGTACCGGCGCAGGCCTTGAAGGCGTCGCTGTAAGTGGCGTCCAGCCAGGTCAGCGCGGCCTGGGTGCGCCAACCCTGGGCAGGCTCCCAGCGGCCAGAAAGTTCCAGACCACGGCGCTGGGTGGCGCCGACGTTTTGGAAGGTGGAGCGCCCACCGCTGTTACTCAGCGTGGCCAGCTCATCCGCGACGCGGGTGTCAAACACCACAGCATCCACACCCAAGCCGGGTTCGCGGTACTTCAGCCCCAGCTCCAGCTGGCGGCTGACCTGCGGCTTGAGCGCGGTGTTGAACCCGGCCGAGCCGTCCGGCTTGTAGGCCAACTCGCCCAAGGTGGGCGCTTCAAAGCCCCGGGCCGCACTGGCATGCACCTGCAAGCTGCGCGAGCCGTCTTTGAGGGCCAGCCAGCGCAGGCCCGCCACGGGGTTGGTGACGCTGAAGCTCAAGTCGCCGGAGTCATCACCGTTGCTGAGGTAGGCATCTCGGGCCTGCAGCTCAACCTTGCCGCTGCGCACCCCCACGCTGGCCACCCAGTCGGGGTTCAGCGTCCACTCAGCTTGGGTGTAGGCATCGCGGCTGGTGGCGGTGTTTTGCTCGTCACGGCGCAGCTTGCCCGTCACGCCCAGCACCTGGCTGGCCCCTGTGCCGGTGAAGTTTTCATAGCCTTGGCGGTCGTCGCGCTGGCGCTCTTGGGCCACGCCCGTCACCAGCTCTACCGGCCCCAAACCCCAGCGCAGGCGGGCGTCGATGCCGCTGTAGCTGCGGTCAAAGTCCACCACGCCGCCGCCGTGGCGAGGGTTACCTTGAGTGCCCGCTGGAATAGCCTGCCACTGCGTCACGCTGCGATCACCGCTGTAGAGGGCCACCTGGCTCTCACGCAACAGGCCGCCCAGCGTCTCGGCGCCGAACAGATGCCGCCAGCTTGCGCCCACCTGGGTTTGGCGGGCCGTCTTGCGGGTGTTGAACTGCGTGGCCTGGGTAGCGGTTTGGTAGGGGTTGGCGTTGAAGTCCGCGCGCGTCAGGCCCAGGGGGTCGTCAGCGGGCTGGTCGACGCTGCCCACTTGCAGCACCACGCGGTCGGTCTCGTTCTGCCAGCCCAAACGGGCCTGGCCCAGGTCACGCTGGGCGGCGCTGTGCGGCCTGAAGCCTTCGACCTCCATGTGGCTGGCACTCAGCCGCGCATCAAAGCCTTGGCCCAAAGCCAAACCCACCGAGCCGCGCACTTGCCGCAAGCCGAAACTGCCCGCATCCACACCCACTTCAAGCTCGCTGGTTTTGACCGGCGCGCCCACCAAGGCAATGACACCGCCGGAGCTGTTGCCGTAGAGCACCGAAAACGGCCCGCGCAGCACCTCAATGCGCTGTGCCCCGGCCAGGTCGAAATGCGCCACTTGGCCTTGGCCGTCCGGGCCAGAGGCCGGGATGCCATCGGCCACCAAGCGCAGGCCACGCACGCCAAAGCCCGCACGTGCGCCGAAGCCACGCGAGCTGATCTGCAGGTCTTGCGCGTAGTTGCCTCGGTTGTTCACCACCACGCCGGGCACTTGGCTCATGGCTTCACTGAGATTGATCAGAGGGCCGGCTCGCCGCAGGGCGTCGCGGTCAACCACAGAGATGGCAAAGGGGGCGTCCTGCACACGCTGTTGAGTCAGTGAACCGGTAACGACCACTTCCTCAGTGGGGGTGGCCGCCGTGCTCTGTGCATACACGCCAGCAGAACATGCCAAGGCGCTCGCCAGGGCTAAGGCGTGTGGGCGCATGAGAGGGCGGCAGAAAGTCAGTCGAGGCATGAGCGTCCTACAAATCAATTCATTCGGCGCGGGCTCACCAATCGCCCAGCTTCCTCGCATCAGACCGCGCCTGCAGGGCGCAAGCCAGATGGCACAAACCCCGTTGCGTCACGCTGCCAGTGCGCCAGAACGTGACACTGCGGCTCGCACTGCCAGCCAATTCCCCCGTCAGCCTCCGTCCTAGCAAAAACCCGATGTGCAGCGGCGGCACAGAAGGCTACCGTCCGAACACTCAATAACAAACCTTAAGGAAGTCTACCCGTGCCCTTCACCCCACACTTTCGTGCCCGCATCCGTCCGATCAGTCGCAAATGGTCCGCGCTCGCTGCCTCCTCCGCGCTGGTCCTGGGAGCCTGCGCCTCCGCCGACTCAGACCCTGTAGAAGAGCAAGCCTGTTTGCAAGTCTCCGATGCAGGCGCGGTTTACAACCCCGGCGCCCCCGGCGAAGGCGGCGCGCCGGAGATCCCCACCGGCTTTGCCAGCAAAAAGAACGTCACCGCCCGCAACTTCATGGTGGTGGCCGCCAACCCACTGGCCGCCAAGGCCGGTTGCGATGTGCTGAGAAACGGCGGTAGTGCCGTGGATGCCGCCATTGCCACCCAGATGGTGTTGAACATCGTCGAGCCCCAATCGTCGGGCATTGGCGGAGGCGCCTTCATGCTGCACTACAACGCTGCGCAAAAAACCGTGGTCGCCTACGACGGCCGCGAAACCGCCCCGGCCGCCGCCACCGAGAACTATCTGCGTTGGGTCAGTGACACCAACCGAACCCCGCCTTTGCCCAATGCGCGCTCGTCCGGCCGCTCCATTGGCACGCCGGGGGTGATGCGCATGTTGGAGTTGGCGCACAAAGACGCAGGCGTGCTGCCCTGGAAGGAGCTGTTCAACCCGGCTATCACCATTGCCACCGACGGCTTCAAGGTGAGTCCGCGCATGTCCAGCTCCATCACCAGCGTCGAGGCCAGCTTGCAGCGCGACGCCGAAGCCCGCGCCTACTTTTTAGATGCCAACGGCAAGGCCTGGGCCGCGGGCACCCTGCTGAAGTCGCCTGCATTGGCCACCACCTTCACCACCCTGGCCAACCAAGGCGCGGGTGCGTTTTACGGCGGGGCTATCGCACAAGACATCGTCGACGAAATTGCCGACACCACCGGCAACATCACCCCGGGCGTGACCACCCTGGCCGACTTGGCCGCCTACCAGGCCAAAAAGCGCGAGGCCGTGTGCATCAACTACCGCAGCAAGGTGGTGTGCGGCATGCCACCGCCCTCCTCTGGCGGCTTGGCCGTGGCCCAGGCCCTGGGTATTTTGGAAACCTATAACCTCAGCGCCTTTCCACCCAGCAATGTGGACGACAACGGCGGCAAGCCCAGCGTGACCGGGGTTCACTTGGTCTCAGAAGCACTGCGTCTGGCCTATGCCGACCGCGACAAATACGTGGCCGACGCCGACTTTGTGGCTCTGCCCGGTGGCTCACCCGCCGCCATGCTGGACAAAACCTATCTGCGCCAGCGGGCCTCGATGATCAGCCTCTCGCGCAGCATGGGCACGGCCCAGCCCGGCACCTTCCCCGGTGCGGCCGGCGGCGTGCACCCACCGGCCCGCGACAACGGCACCACCCACCTCAGCGTGGTGGACCGCCAGGGCAATGTGGTGAGCATGACCACCACCATCGAGAGCGGCTTTGGCGCCTTCCACATGACCAAGGGTGGCTTTTTGCTGAACAACCAGCTCACGGACTTTTCAGCCACGCCCACCGACGCCCAGGGTGTCGCCATTGCCAACCGCTTGCAGCCCGGCAAGCGCCCCCGCAGCTCCATGGCCCCGACCCTGGTGTTTGACGCCAACACCGACGGCAGCAAGGGCGACTTGGTGATGGCCACCGGCTCGCCCGGCGGCTCCACCATCATCCAGTACACCACCAAGACCCTGGTGGGCGTGTTGGACTGGGGCCTGAACGCTCAGCAAGCCACCTCGATGATCAACTTCGGTGCGGCCAACTCTGCCACCACCAATGTGGGCGGCGAGCACCCGAATGTGGACTTGGCCAATGGCAGCGCCGCCGACCCCCTGGTCAGCGGCTTGCGGGGCTTGGGCCACACCGTCAGCACGGCCGCGCTGTCCAGCGGCGTGTCCACCATCGTGCGGCGCAAAGACGCCAGCGGCAATGTGGTGTTTGACGGCGGAGCCGACCCGCGCCGTGAGGGCGTGGTGTTGGGCAACGTGGTCCGCTAAGCCCCTAGCAGCTCAGGCCACGCAGCCCGGCGCAGCCAGCGCCGGGCCTGCGCCCTCAAGCACCGGCTCAGGGATGCGCCAACCGTAGCGCACCGCTGTCAACTCGGCCAAGATCGAGACGGCAATCTCGGGCGGCGTGCGTGCGCCGTTCTTGATGCCTACCGGGCCGTAGAGGCGGGCCAGTTCAGCCTCGCTCATGCCGAAATGTTCCGCCAAGCGTCGCTTGCGCTTAGTTTGGTTGATGCGCGAGCCAATGGCCCCCACATAAAACGCCGGCGTGCGCAGCGCTTCCATCAAGGCCAGGTCGTCGAGCTTGGGGTCGTGGCTCAGGGCGATGATGGCGGTGTGAGCGTCGGGCTTGAGGGCCAGCACGGCGTCGTCGGGCATGTCCCGGCGCACCATCACCCCGGGCAGCTCGACGCTGTATTCCTCACGCGGGTCAATCACGATGACTTGGTAATCCAAGGCCTGGGCCATCTGCGCCAAGTACAGCGTCAACTGCCCGGCGCCCACCACCACCAAGCGCCAATCGGGGCCGTGGGTGGAGATGAGGGTTGTCTCATTCAGCAGCACGGCGTCGGCCCCGGTGGCCTCGCCCAAGCTCACTGCGCCCGTCAGCATATTCAGCTCACGGCGCACCCGCTGGCCTTGGCTCAGGCGCTCTAGCAGCGGCTCCACCTGGCTCTGCGCGGTGATGGGCTCCAACACCAACTCCAAGGTGCCGCCACAGGGCAAGCCAAAGCGTGCGGCCTCGTCGCCGCTGACGCCATAGCGCACCACCTGGGGCGCATCGGCCGTCAGAGCCCGCTCGCGCATGCGGGCGATCAGATCGTCTTCAATGCAGCCGCCGGAGACGGAGCCTGCGATCTGCCCATCCTCGCGCACCGCCACCACCGAGCCCACCGGGCGCGGCGCCGAGCCCCAGGTGCGGGTGATGGTGCCCAGCACCACGGCCGCGCCCGCGGCCCGCCACGCCACCACTTGGCGCAGCACTTGGAGATCAACATTGTCCATGGCGGCATTGTCGATGCTAGAGGTCTTGGCGCTTCATATCTCTGAGTCAAGACCGTCGATGGGCCACAGTTTCGAGGACTGTCCAATCCTCATCTGTCTAGCATGCGTGAGTGACCCAATCCATCCTGCCGCACGCTGTATCCGCCTTGCCGCGTACCCGTTCCAACAGGGGGCTGTGGTGTTGGCTGATGTGGTGGTGCCTGCTGTGGCACGCCCCCGCCCAAGCCAACTTCTACGAGGTCGAGTTGGCCTATCACCTGGACGAGGGCCGTAGCCAAACCATGGCGCAGGTGCAGCAATTGCCGCCCAGTGCTTGGCGCAGCAATGGCAGCAGCAATGTCTCTTTGGGGTATACCAACGCGGCCGTTTGGTTTCGTGTCCGAGTCACCTCGCTGGCCGCCTTTCCTCAAGAAGGGCTGCTGGAAATTGCCTACCCCGTCTTGGGCGCGCTGCAGGTGTACCAGGCCGAGCAGCTGAAAAACCACCATCTGCCCCCGCTGGTGCTGGGTGCCGACTTGCCGTTTGCACAGCGCCCCATCCGTCACCGCAACTTCGTGTTTCCGCTGAACCTGACTTCGGGCGAAAGCACAGAATGGCTGGTGCGAGTGGAGACCAAAACCGCCATGCAGTTTCCGGTGCTGATGCACGACCGGGCGGTGTTCGCAGACGATGAGCAATCGCGCTTGATCGCCCATGGCATTTATGTGGGGGTGGTGCTGGCCATGCTGGCCTATAACGCCTACCTCTTGTTTGCGCTGCGAGACATGGCCTACCTTTGGTACGTGGGCTGGATGCTGTCTTTTGCGGGCTTTGTGCTCACCATAGGCGGCATGAGTTACCAGTGGCTTTGGCCTCAATCGCCAAGCTGGAACCTCACCGCACTGCCCGTCTTGCTCTCCACCGCAGTGATGTGCGGCGTTCTGTTCCACGGCTCCCTGGTGCAGATCAAACACCACTGGCGCTGGGGCTGGCAGGCCACCCGCGCACTCACCGCATTGCAGTTGACCTTGATCATGGGCGGCTTGGTGCTGCCCTATAAGGTCGCCATCCTGATGACCATTGGCGGTGCAGTGTTATGCATGCTGAGTGTGATGTCCATGGCTGCCTGGCTGGCCGCCAGGCAAGTGGCCACTGCGCGTTTGTTCTTGATGACTTTCTCAGTGATCGTCATTGCGGGCTGTACCCTGGCCGCCAGCAAGATGGGCTGGCTGCCTGCCAGCCGCTGGATCGACCACGCGCCACAGATCAGCTCGGCCTTGGAAATGCTGTTGTTCTCCATCGTATTGGCCGCCCGCATGCAAGCCGAGCGTCAACTGCGTGAGCAAACCCAGCACCAGATGATTGAACAGCACCAGCAGTGGAAGGCTGAGCTTGAAAGCAAGGTCGCTGAGCGCACGGATGAGCTAAAGCAGCTCAACCAGTCGCTCGCCAAACTCAGCCGCACCGACGCCTTGACGGGCTTGTTCAATCGTCGCTACCTGGAAGAGTGCATGGAGGATGAGCTGGCCCGTCGCCGCCGCGAGGGCCTGCTGATGGCCATCTACATGCTGGACATCGACCACTTCAAGCGCCTCAATGACACCCACGGACACGCAGCGGGTGACGCCTGCTTGCGCGCGGTGGCGCAGCGGCTGCTGGGCAGTGTGCGCCAAGGCGTGGACGTGCTGGTGCGCTGGGGTGGCGAAGAGTTTTGCATGGTGGCCCTGACCAGCGACGCCCGTGAAGCCGCCGAGCTGGGCGAGCGCCTGCGCCTGAGCGTGTGCGAGCAGCCCGTCGCCCACGGCGCCCTGCGCATCGACGTGACCTTGAGCGTGGGCCTGGCCACCGGCCTGCCCAGCACTCGGCTGGAGATGCTGGCCCTGCAGCAGCGGGCCGACGAATCGCTCTATGCCGCCAAAGCGCTGGGCCGCAACCGATGCGTTTCGGCCACTCAGCCTTCGGGCATGGGAGCGCTGGAGGCGTTGTGAACAGCCTCAGCCCAACACCGTCCCCACACAAGGCCCAAAACCAATCGCCACTGCCCCCTCGCGCTGGCAGCGGCCGCGCAGGGTGATGCTGTCGCCGTCTTGCAGGAAGACGCGCGTCTCGCCATTGGGCAAGGTCAGGGCCTGTTTGCCGCCTTGGGTCAGCTCCAGCAGCGAGCCGCCCTGTTCGGGCTTGGGGCCGCTTTGGGTGCCCGAGCCCATCAAGTCGCCGGGCTGCAGATTGCAGCCGTTGCTGCTGTGGTGGGCCAGCATTTGGGCCACCGTCCAGTAGGCGTCGGCAAAGTTGCTCTGCATCAGACGGTGGGCAGGCTGCCCCGCTTGGCGCATGGTTGAGGTTTGAAGGTGCACTTCCAGCTCGATCTGCAGACCGCCTTGGGCGCGGTTGGCAGGGCTGTCGAGATAAGGCAATGGCTGCGGGTCGGTGGGCGGGTGCTCGAACGCGGCTCGGAAGGGGGCGAGTGCTTCTTGGGTGACGATCCACGGTGAAATGGTGGTCGCAAAGTTCTTGGCCAAGAAGGGGCCCAGGGGTTGATATTCCCAGGCTTGCACGTCGCGGGCGGACCAGTCGTTGAGCAACACCATGCCAAACCAATCGGACTCGGCTTGGTCCATTCTCAGGGGCTCACCCAGTGCATTACCTGCACCCACAAACACGCCAACTTCCAACTCGTAGTCCAAGCGCTTGCAGGGGCCGAAGCTGGGCACCTCGGCATCGGGCGCCTTGAACTGGCCTTGGGGGCGCCGGAAGGTTTGGCCACTGACACCAATGGAGGACACACGGCCGTGATAGCCGATGGGCACCCATTTGTAGTTGGGCAACAAGGGGTTGTCGGGGCGGAAGAGCTTGCCCACCGTGGTGGCATGGTGGATGCCGGTGTAGAAGTCGGTGTAGTCGCCGATCTGGCAGGGCAGCGTCATCTCGGCTTGGCTTTGCGGCAGCAACACCTGGGCGGTTGCGGCTTGCAGGGCGCGGGCGTTGGCAGAGCCGGTTTGGGCGGGGTCACGCAGGGCGTCGAACAAGGCTGCGCGCAAGGCCTTGCGGGCGGCGGCGCCCTGTGCCATGAAGGCGTTCAAGTTTCCCTGGGCCAAGGGGTGCAGCAGGGTCTGGATGTCGGTGGTCCAACGGCTGAGTTGAGCGGATGCTTTGAGGTCAAGAATCTGGTCGCCAATGGCGATGCCAATGCGCCAATCTTGCTGGCTGCCCGCGCGGCGGAAGCGGCCGTAGGGCAGGTTTTGCAGGGGGAAGTCGGTGGTGCCGGTGGTGGCAGAGGCCACCCAAGCGGTGGCGGCAGAGTCGTGAGTGTGGTCGATCATGAAATAGCCTGCGTTCAATCAATCCAGCTTGATGTTGGCGGCCTTGATGACCTCGCCCCACTTGGCCTGCTCGCGCTGCCAGTAGGCCTTCATTTGCTCGGGCGTGCCGCCCAGGCTCTCCAGGCCCAGCACTTGGAAGCGGGCCTTCACGGTGGTCTGGGCCAAGGCCTCTTGCAGCGCCTTGTTGAGTTGAGCCACCACCGGGGCAGGCGTGCCGGTGGGCACCACCAGGCCTTGCCAGGCATAGGCTTCAAAGCCCTTCAGGCCTTGTTCGTCCAGCGTGGGAATGTCGGCAAAGGTTTTGATGCGTGCCGGGCTGGCCACCCCAATGGCGCGCAGCTTGCCCGAGAGGAGGTGCGGATAGGCCGCCGCGGTGTCCAGGAACATGAAGGGCACTTGGCCGCCAATCACGTCTTGCAGGGCCGGGGCCGCGCCCCGGTAAGGCACGTGGCCGGCGGCAATGCCCGTCTTTTCGCGCAACAGGGCCATGGCCAGGTGGTGCGGGCTGCCGGTGCCGGGTGAGGCGTAGTTCAGGTTGGGCTGGTTGGCAGTCCAGAGTCGGAACTCTTTCCAGTTCTTGGCCGGCACCTTTTGGGGGTTGACCACCAGCAAAAGCGGAAAGCGGGCGATCAGGCCCACCGGCGCCAGGTCTCTCTCAGCGCTGTAGCTGAGCTTGCTGAAGAGCCAGGGGTTGGCCGCCAGGGTGCCGGTGTCGGCGGTCAGCATCACATGGCCGTCGGCCTTGGACTTGGCCACATAGTCGGCACCGATGTTGGTGCCAGCGCCGGGCTTGTTGTTGATGATGACGGTCTGGCCCAAGCTCTTGGCCATCTGCTCGCCCACGGTGCGGGCCACCACATCAGAGCCGCCACCGGCGGGGTAAGGCACGACCCATTCCACGGGCTTTTCAGGGTAGGCCCAGGCGGCGGTGGAGCACAGCGCCAGCAGCGCAGCGCCGAGGGTGGCGCGACGAGAAACAGTCATGGAAAACTCCTTGTGGGAAGGGACGGGGCTCACGCAGCGAGGGTGTTGCTGCGGGCCAGTTGAATGGCTTGGTCCAGCACGGCACGGTCACCGACCTGATTGGCCAGGATCAGCACCAGCTTGGCGAGAAAGTAATCGGCCTGATCATCGCTCATGCCGCGCTGGGCATGGATGAGGGATTCGTAAAAGCCATCGACCTGAGGGATGTTGGGTTGGCGGTTCAGGGTCGCAGACATCAATGGGTTCCTTTTGCGCCACCGGCAGCACGTTGCAAGGCCGCTTGCACGGCCGCCGTATCAAACTGGCGCCAGCGCGCAGCCACATGCTGGTCTGGGCGGATCAGATACACCGTGCCGGGCTGCGCGTCGTAGCGGGCCGAGAGCACGCCTTGCGGGTCTTGCACATCGGTACCCACGCGCAGCACGCGCACAGGCACATCAAAGTTCAGTGACGCGGGCAGGTCACCAAACACCAATAAGGCAAAGGGGGAGTCGCCCTGCCCGAGTTCGTCCAGCAGCCAGGTGGCTTGGCCATTGCGGGCCAGTGGCGCATCTGCGCAAACGGTGCCAGGGAACATGAGGCCCGCAAAGGGCTCGATATCAGGCGTGTTGAGCGGGCTGCTCAGATAGGGTGTAGGCAAAGAGAGCCGCCCGCTGTTGACCATGGGCCGCGCAAAGGGCTCGGTGCGGGCCAGCTCCAGGACGGCATTGCGCAGGCGCAGCGAGGCGCGGCTTTTGGGGGTGATGAAGTCGGTGGAGCGAGTGGAGTTGCTGATGTTGTCGTCGGCCGCCAACGAGCGCTCGTGGTGGTAGCTGTCCAGCAGAGCCTCGGGGGCTTCGCCGCTCACTACCAGCTGTAGCTTCCAGGCCAGGTTGTCGCTGTCTTGCACGCCCGAGTTGGCACCACGTGCGCCAAAGGGCGACACTTGATGCGCGGCATCGCCTGCAAACAGCACCCGGCCATGGCGGAATTGGTCCATGCGGCGGCAGGCAAACTGATAGACAGACACCCATTCCAGTTCAAACTCAACCTCCTCACCCAGCATGGCCTTGATGCGCGGCAGCACGTTCTCGGGCTTCTTCTCTTCGACCGGGTCGGCATCACGGCCGAGTTGGAAGTCGATGCGCCAGACCTTGTCGGCCTGCTTGTGCAGCAGCACGGATTGGCCTGGGTGGAAAGGCGGGTCGAACCAGAACCAACGCTCCGGTTCCGTGCTCAGGCGTGTCGCCCCAGAGGCTTCATTGACCGGCTGGGTGCTGGGGTCCATCACCACATCGGCAATCAAAAAGCGGTCGTTGAAGACTTGGCCGGTGAAGTCGGCCCCCAGCATGCGGCGGGTGTCGCTGTTGGCGCCGTCGCAGGCCACCACCCAGTCGACCAGCATGCCAAAGCAGCCGTCAGGGGTTTCAACGGTCAGGCGCACATGCGGGTCTGCGCCGCCCACTTGCTCTAGGCCCACGACCTTGTGCTTCCAGTTGAGGGTGACGCGCTCGTCAGCCTCGCAGGCCGCCACCAGCGTCTCCTCCAGGTAGTACTGCTGCAGGTTGACCATGGCGGGCATCTGGTGATGCTGCTCGGGCAACAAGTCAAACTGATAGGCCAGGCTTTCGCCATAGAAGACCTTGCCGATCTGCCAGCGCACGCCGCGCTTCAGCAGCGGCGCATCTACCCCCAGGCGGCGCCAAATCTCCAGCGGGCGCTTGGCATAGCAGACGGCACGTGAGCCGATGCTGACGGTGTTGTTGTCGTCCAGCAGGTGAACGGGCAAGCCTCGACGCGCAGCATCGAGCGCCAAGCTCAGGCCCACTGGCCCGCCGCCAATCACCACCACCGGGACGCGCGGCGTCTGGCCCAAGCGCTGCGTCTCAGTCTGGCGGTAGGGAAACTCAGCGTAGGAATAGGTCTTTTGCATCAGCACGGGTCTCCAGCGCGAACCTGGGTGTGTTTAGTGGGCGAACTCTTTGTCATGCATCCAAGCCGCATGCTTGGGGGCTTGCTTGGTTTGCGCCCACTCGTTGAGCATGTCCCACTTGCACGCATCCAGCTTGGCGTACATCTCTGGAGTGCCCACATCGGCGGCCAGCTCCAGCCGGTGGCCGTTGGGGTCGAAGAAGTAAATGCTCTTGAAGATGGTGTGGTCGGTCAGGCCGATCACCTCAATGCCCGAGGCTTCCAGCCGAGCCTTGATCTCTTCGAGCTTTTGCACGCTCTCGACCTTGAAGGCAATGTGCTGCACCCAGGCGGGGGTGTTGTCGTCGCGGCCCATCTCTGGCTGGGTGGGCAGCTCAAAAAAGGCCAGCACATTGCCCGCACCTGCATCCAAAAAGACGTGCATGTACGGGTCCGGCGCCTTGGTGGAGGGCACTTGGTTCTCGGCGATGGCCAGCACAAAGTCCATGCCCAGATGCTTGACGTACCACTCCACGGTGGCTTTGGCGTCTTTGCAGCGGTAGGCCACGTGGTGAATGCGTTGAATGCTCATGGGATTCTCCAAAAATGCCTCTCGTGAAGGCGTTTTGACACCGAGGCCAATGCGGTAGTGGCCTCGCTTTGAAATCAGCCTTCCAGGGCCTGCCACATCTCGATGTCGCGCTGGGCCGTCCAGATGCGCGGGTCGGCAATGCCGCTGGCCTCGTCATAGGCACGGGTCACATCAAAAGGCATGCAGTGGTTGAAGATGACCCAATGGCCGTAAGAGGGCTTAAGACGGGCAAAGGTTTCTTCATAGACCGCGCGCAGGGGCTTGCCTGCGGCCGCACCGGCTTTGACGCTGGCAAACAGCTCACTCACAAACGCTTTAGTGCCGTCCAAACCTGCCTGGACTTGGGCCTCGCCGCTCAGCGCTGCGCCCCGGCCGGGCACCAGTTTTTCAGGCTTCAGGGCAGCGATATTGGCCAGGGTTTGCGGCCAGTCTTGGAAGTAGGCGTCGCCGGCATAGGGCGTGGCGTCGAACTCCACCAGGTCGCCCGAGAACAGCACCTTTTCTTGCGGCAGCCAGGCCACGGTGTCACCCTTGGTGTGGCCCCGGCCCAGTTGTAGCAGTTGCACTTCGAGCTTGCCCAACCACAGCGTCATCTTGCCGCTGAAGGTGATGGTGGGCCAGGTCATGCCCTGGGGCACAGACTCGACGTTTTGGAACAGGCGCGGGAAGCGGCCGATCTCGCTGGCCTTGTCTTGCTCGCCGCGCTCGACGATGAGGTCGCGCGTGTCTTGGCTGGCGATGATGTGCTCCAGGCCTTCAGCGCGGTAGCCCTCGGCGCCCAGCACGCGCACGGCGTGGTAATGCGACATCAGCACGTACTTGATGGGCTTGTCGGTGACCTCGCGGATGCGGCGCACCACGTCTTGGGCCATGGCGGGCGTGGCCTGGGTGTCGATGACCATGACCGCGTCGTCGCCAATGATGATGCCGGTGTTGGGGTCGCCCTCGGCGGTGTAAGCCCAGGCATGCTCAGAGAGCTGCACAAAGCTGACTTTCTTTTCTTCCAGGTCGGCGTGAGAGGCAAAGGTCTTGGTGGTGGTCATGGCGGCAGCGGGGTGAGTGAGAGGCAGCGCGCTGAATTCATCTAAAGCAAATCAATTCAGCATGAGCGAACAGACTTGATCTTAATCAGCTTATTCGATAATGTCTAATCAATTACGTTTAGTAAAAATACCTATGAGCGCCCAAGGCACCCCAGAATCGGTTGTGGAAGACGGCAGCGAACGCGGCCCACGCGGCATTCAGAGCATCGAGGTGGGCGGGCAGTTGCTGCTGGCGCTGGCCCACCATGGCCGGCCGCTGCCGCTCAAAGATCTCGCACGCGAGGCCGGCATGAGCCCAGCCAAAGCTCACCCCTACCTGGTGAGCTTTCAGAAGATTGGGCTGGTGGAACAAGAGGCCGAGGGCGGCCGCTACGGCCTGGGGCCTTTGGCATTGCAAATGGGCCTGATTGGCCTGCAGCAGTATGACCCAGTGCGCTTGGCCACACCCCTGATTGAAGAGCTGGCCTTAGAAACGGGCCTCACCGTGGCCATCGCGGTATGGGGCAACCGGGGTCCAACCTTGGTACGCATTGCCGAAGCCCCGAGCCCCGTGCATGTGAGCATGCGCCACGGCACGGTGATGAGCCTGCGCGACACCGCCTCGGGGCTCTTGTTTGCGGCCTGCTTGCCGCAGGCGCAGTGGCAGCCCTTGTTGGCCTTGGAGGCTGAGCCTGTGTCGGCCAAAGACTTGGCGGCCATCTTGGCGGACGTGCGCGCTGAAGGCTTGGCGCGGGTCGATGGCACTGCGGTGCCAGGGGTCAGCGCCATTGCGGTGCCAGTGCGCGACGGCAGCGGGCAGGTGGTGTTGGCGCTCACAGCCATTGGGCCCAGTGCCAAGGTGGACTTGAGGCTGGACGGACCCTTGGTGAGCCAGTTGACGGGGCGGGCAGCCCGCTTGTCGCAGCGGCTGGGTTATCGCGCCGACCAGGCCACCAAGGCCTGATCCACGGCGCTCAAGGCGGACAGCACCGGGTCCATGACCTGGGCCAAGGCTTCGGGGGTGAGGGGCTCCGCCAGTGCCTGCTCCAGGCGCCGCACATGGCGCTCCAACTCTGTCAGGCCGAGGTTGCCGCTGACGCCTTTTAGGCGATGTGCAGCCGCTTTGAGTTCTGGCACCCCCGTGTTGGCCGCGTGGCGCAAATCGCTGGGCCAACGCGGCACTTGCGCCGCAAACATCACCAAGACCTTGCGCAGCACAGCGTCTTGACCGCCACAGCGCGCCAAGGCGCCCGCCTTGTCGAAAGCTGGGAGATCCGGCCAATCGCCCAGCGCCAGTGAGGGCTTGGGCAAAAGGGGCCTGTCAGATTCTGCGGGTTTCGGCATCGGCGGGAGGGGAGATACAGCCCGAGCCATCGGCGGCAGCAAAGCCTCCTGACCTGACCGATGACGGCGTGGCAGGTGTTCCCTCAGCACGCGCGCCAGTTCTCCCAAGTCCACAGGCTTGGTGATGTGGGCCACCATGCCGGCCTCCAGGCACTTGCGGCGCTGGTCTTCCAAGGCATGGGCGGTCAGGGCGATGACCGGCATATCGGGCAGGCCATCGTGCAGCAGGCGGGTGGCTTCAAAGCCGTCCATGCCAGGCATCTGCAGGTCCATCAGCACGGCATCGAAAGCGTCGGGCTGAGTCCGTAATCGGGCCACAGCCGCCTCACCGCTGGGGGCGCCTGTCGCGCTGGCACCGCAATCACGCAACATGGCCAAGATGATGGTGCGGTTGATCTCGACATCGTCCACCACCAAAAGGCGCAGGCCTTCCAGGGCACCCGCAGTGGCCGCCGCCGCGACAGCCATGGGCGGTGTTGGCGCCACCAACGGCCGCAGTGGCACCTTTAGGGTGAAGCAGGAGCCGGACTGGTTCTCGCTTTGCACCTCGATGTCGCCCTCCATCAACTCGGCCAAGCGGCGGCTGATCGAAAGTCCCAAGCCCGTCCCACCGTAGAGACGGGTGGTGGAGCTGTCTGCTTGCTCAAAGGGGTCGAAGATGCGCGCCAAATGCTCGGGCGCTATGCCCACGCCAGTGTCTCTGACCGAGAGGCAAAGTGTTTGGTCTTGGGCGCGCGCTTCCAAAGACACACGCCCTTGCGGGGTGAACTTCACGGCATTGGACAAGAGGTTGACCAAGACTTGGCTGACCCGCAGGCCGTCCAAGCGCAGCCACGCGGGCACTTGCGCGTCGATGTCTATGCTCAAGGCCAAACCTTTGGCGCGCGCCCGCTCAGCCACCATGTCGGCCGCATCTTCCAGCAGCACGGCCAGCTCACAGGGTTCGTCACACACCTCCAACTTGCCGCTGTCGAGCTTGGAGTAATCCAAGATGTCATTGATGACCCCAAGCAGCAAGCGCCCGGAACGCAGAATGCGTTCGTAATCCGTGTGCTCGGGCGTCTCTACGGCGGTGCGCCGCACCCCGAGCTGAGCAATGCCGAGCACTGCATTCAGGGGCGTGCGGATCTCATGGCTCATATTGGCCAAGAACTCACTCTTGGCTTGAGCCAGACGCTCGGCCTCCTCTTTGGCCAGCGCCAGTTCGCGCTGCAAGGTCTTGAGGGAGGTCACGTCCGTGCCCAGGTTCAGGACTGCAAAGGGTTGACGATCGGCATCCAGCATGGGCACCGAGGTGATCAGATAGTCCAAGGGCCGCCCAGAGGGATCGGGGATCACCCGCTCAAAGGTCTGCTCGCCCTCGCCGCTCAGCACTTTGCCGTCCCAATGGCGCATGTCGGCCATCATGGCCGGTGGCAGGAAGTCCCCTGCCGGACGACCCAGCACACGCTCACGGGCCAAGCCGATGGCGGTCTCGAAGCGCTTGTTGACCAAGGTGTAGCGCCCCTCTCGGTCGCGTATCGACAGCGTGATGGGCAAGGCTTCAAGCACGTCTTGCATGCGCTGTTGTTCGCGCTGCAGTTGCTGGGTGCGGTCTTGCACCAGGGCCTCAAGTTGCTGCTGTTGGTTGCGCAAGGCTGCCTCAGCATTGACCCGCGCGGTGATGTCGTGGCCGAAACACACCACGCTGGGCACATCGCCCAGCAACATATTGTCCAGCTTCATGTCCCACCAGATGTCCATGCCCTGGAGGTCGCGGGTCTTCCAAGTGAATTGGCGCGAGCCTTCATCGCGGGTCAAGGCCACCAAGCGCCTAGACTCTTCCGCCGTATAGGGCGGCTCTGGGTACATCAAGCGGAGGTCGAAATCCTCTAGGGTCTTGCAGCCGTGGCGATCCAAGACCTGGGCGTTGGCGTATCGGATCTTTCCACTGTCGCGATCCAGAATCAGCACAGCGTTGAGCGAGTTGTCGAGCAGGGCCCGCATACGCGCTTCGCTGAGCGTCAGTTGCCGAGACGCGGATTGCTCTGCATGCAGCGTGGCTTCTAGCAAGCGCTTTGAGCTGTCCAGAGAGGCAATTGTCTGCATGAACAAGCTGCCGTAACGCGACACCATCCAGCCCACGCACAGGCAGGCGGTGACATGGACAGCCCCGTAACTGGCCATGCGTTGAGGATCGAGTTGGGCCATGCCACCCGTATGCCCCAGGATGCTGGCCACCCACAGGGCCAGCAGGTAGCTCACCGCTGCCAGGGTCAACCAGCGGGCGATGTGAGGCCCAACCAAGAAGCCACCAATGGCAATCAGGGCCGAGAACGCTGTCAGGCTGGTAGAGGCCAAACCCCAATCCATGACCCAGGCGGAAATCATCAGCACCGCCATGGCGGACCAGCACAAGAAGAGCGCCCCGGCTGCCGCAGAACGGTAGCGCGTCAGCCCGCCAGACACTGCCGCAATGCCCACCACCGCCAGACAGGCGATCAAACGGCTGTTGCGGTCGTCGGGGCTGGCGCCAGGGTGTATGAAGATGAACAACAATTGAACGACAGCCGCCAGCACCGGCAAGCCCAGCACCAAGCCCGCAATGCGCATGATGGAGCGATCCAGGCGCGCTTTCAGCGCCTGGAGGCTGTCAACCCCGGACGCTGCGGCGTCCTGCGCGAAGGAGGCGCTTGGCTCCTGTTCGCTGATGCTCACACGTACTGCCCCAACTTCTGAACAATGCGTTGCAGGTAGTCCTGCAACTCTCGTCCTTGATCTAGTGCTTTGAGCACGTCTTCACCGTGCTCACGGATGATGCCACTGACTTGGTCTTCTTGAGTAGCCGTCAGCCCCAGGTGCAGAAAACTGGCCTCAACTTGCTCATTCAGTCGTTGCGCCAATTGCTGCACCTCCATGCGCTGAGCGTGGCTGCGTGCTTGGATGTCGGTCAGGGCATCTCGGGTCATGGTAACGAGTTTGCGGATTTCGTCCAGATCTCGCGCCGTGGTGCCAGCGTCTAAAGCAGTGACCAGCGACAAAGCGCCTTCTACCAGCAACGCAATATTATCGATGGCCCGGCCCATGCGTTCAGATTCAGCACGGTCCATGCTGCCATCAGGACGGTTCATGGCGAGGTTGCGCACAAACACCAGCACGTCACCATAGACAAAGCCGGTATGCGACCCAAGCGCGTGAATGCCACGGTTTTGGGTTTGCAGGTGGTCCAGCAAAGTTGCCTCCAACGCAGTGCAGTCACCCTTTGCATTCAGGCTGATGACACGCTGGCGGCCACGCACACGCACGCAACCATCCCAAGCCCATCGCGCCAGCGCAGCCAGGATCGCCTGGGCCAGCGCCGCATGAGTCTTGCATTGGTTGGCGTCGCGCTGGAACTCCAGCACAACGCCGGCTTCGCCCATCATGTCTGCGGTAGAGAGCACCGCATTCATGGCCTCGTCCAACTGCCCACTCAACTCACGGCGCGTGGTCCGCTGCTGCAGCACACGCACAATCTTGGCGCCCAGTTCGGCCGGGTCAAAGGGCTTGGCGAGATAGTCTTCGGCGCCCACGCGATAGCCCTGCAGGCGCTCCTCGATGCTGGTGCGGGCCGAGTGAAAAATAACCGGCACATCAGCGGTTTCCTTCAGCCGACGACACACCTCATAGCCGTCGATGCCAGGCATCTCGACATCCAACAGCACCAAGTCCACCGCCTCGGTGGCGGTCAGCGCCAGGGCACGCTCACCATCGGTGGCGTGAAGAATCACGTAGTCCTGCTCTAGGGTCGCGGTGAGCATGTGCAGCGTCAGCTCATCGTCGTCCACCAGCAGAATGCGCGAGCGGTTTTCCATGTTTTAGGCTCCCTCTTTCAAACCAGAGCCTAGACTTGTCAACACAGGTTGGCAGGCCCCTGACAACAGGCCTGCCTCTCAAGTGCTGAAGGCTCACCCTCTTATCGGTGAGCCCAGTGAAATTCTTGAAAAACCTCTCAAAAAGCGGGAGACCTTGTGACAATTCATCACAAGGTCGATCCGAAATCAGGCCGCTGCCGCGCCCTGGGGTTGGGACAGTTGGCGCTCGATCAGGGCGGTCATATTGGCCATGGAAATCAAGTGCGCATGCAGCACGCCGGCCAGGCCAGAGCGGTGCAATTCCAGCGCTTCGGCGTCGCTGAGGTTGTTGAAACGTTCTTCGTCCAACGCCAAAAAGCCATCAACCCGCAGGGGGGAGCCGTCAGGCAAAGTGGCATCAAAGCGCTTTTCTTGCAGCAACTTGAGGTCCATCAAGCGTTGGCCAGCGACACGCGTGCGCTCGACCTCATCTTCTACCCGCTCGACAAAATCGCGGGCCTGATTCAGCAGCTCTGTCGGCTCGCCCTGATCGTCGAACAAGGCCCGGCCTTCGGTTTGCGACCAGCCATCGAAGCTCTGGTCGATGCACACCGCTATCTGTTCCGCACTGACACGCGCCATGGTGAAGGGGTAGGCCCGCATCAGCGCAGGGGTGTAGCGGGCTGTCCAGCGTGTTTCAGCGCCCTCGCCTGCCACAAACAGGTTTTGGCCCGGCTTCAGGCCAAACACCGCCACTGGGGCCACCAACTGATTGTCCTTTTCATCCTTGCCAGCGCGCAGGAAGAAGATGGGAAACTCTTTGGCCGCATCACCGAACTCGGCCAAGGTCAAGAACATGGAGTTCAGGTGGGTGACGCGGGTCAGGCTGTTGGCGCGCTCGCTGAGCTTGAGGGCGCGATGGCCCACGCGGTCGAGTGCGATGGGTTGGGTATGCAGTTCGGGATTGATCATTCTTCGTCGTCCTCAAGGGTGGTTCTGGTGGCCAAGACCTTGTCCACGCGTTTGCCGTCGAGGTCCACGACCTCGAATCGCCACACGCCCCACTCCACCGCGTCGGTGGTTTGAGGCAAGCGGCCCAGCAGCAGCATGATCATGCCGGCCAAAGTGTTGTAGCGCCCTCGGTCTTCCTCGGGCAGCTCTTTGATATTGAGCCGGTCTTTCAGCTCAGGAACCGGGATCATGCCATCGACCAGCCAACTGCCGTCGGCGCGCTGCACGGCCCAGGCGTCTTCGTCGGTGTCAGTGCCGAACTCGCCGGTGATGGCCTCCAGCACGTCGCGCACCGTGATCACACCTTGCACAGCGCCATACTCGTCCACCACAAACACCAGCTCAGCGCCCGAGGTGCGGAAGTGCTCCAGCAACTCCATGCCCGACAGCGTCTCGGGCACAAACACCGGCGCTTGCAGGTGATCGGCCAGCTTCACGGTTTGGCCGCTGGCCATGGGACGCAGCAAGCTGTGTGCGGCGACCACGCCGATCACGTCGTCAAGCCCGCCCCGGCACACCGGATAGCGCGAATGCTCGTCTTCAGCCACCACCGTCAGCATCTCTTCGACCGTGGCATCCGCATCCAACCAGGCGATCTCGGCGCGCGGGATCATCATGGAGCCGATCTGCCGGTCATCCAGACGAAACACATTGCGCACCATCTGATGCTCTTGCGCTTCAATGACCCCCGCATCCAGGCCTTCTTCCAAGCTGGCGGCGATCTCCTCTTCAGTCACGCTGCGACTACCCCCGGTCTTGATGCCCAGCAAGCGCAACATGCCTTCGGTGCAAGCGGCCAGCACAAACACCAAGGGGCGGGTGAGAGCAGACAACCATTGCATGGGCGGCGCCACCAAGCGCGCCACCGTCTCTGGGTGCATTTGGCCCAGGCGCTTGGGCACCAATTCGCCAAAAATAATGCTGAGCACAGTGATGACGATCACCACCAAGGCGGTGGCCGTTACCTCAGCAACTTTGGGTGTGACCAGCAAGTGCTGCTGCAACCACGACGACACCGGGCCGGAGAAGGCCGCCTCACCCACGATACCGTTGAGCATGGTGATGGTGGTGATACCGATCTGCACCGTGGAGAGAAACTTGGTTGGGTTGTCGTGCAGCTCAATGGCTGCCCTGGCACCATGCTCGCCCGCCTCCAACATCACCTGAAGCCGCGCCTTGCGGCTGGCCGACAGCGCCATCTCAGACATGGCGAACACGCCATTGAGCAGAATCAGAAAAACTAAAAGCAGGATGTCCATGCGCAGCGGCGCCTGTTGCCAGCGCCGCAAATGTGTCAAAACGATCTGAGAGCGTAGCAGAATCAGGCGATGCACTACTTTGTTGGCGATCTACAGGGCTGTTGTGATGCCTTTGACCAGCTCCTGGTGAGCTTGGACTTTTCTCCGTCGCGCGACCACGTTCATGTCTTGGGCGATCTGGTCAACCGCGGCCCAGCGTCTCTGCAAGTGCTGCAGACGCTGCAGCGTTTTGGCGCCAGCGCCACTTGGCTTTTGGGTAACCATGACTTGAGCCTTCTGGCCGTGGCCGCAGGCGTGCGAAAGCCCGGCCGTAAGGACACCTTGGATGACATCTTGAACGACCCTCAGCGCGAGGCCTGGCTGGACTGGTTGGTGCAGCGAGGCCGCTTCGGCCGACAAAACCCAAGGCTGGCTGACCGTACACGCGGGCGTCAACCCTACCTGGACGACTGAGCAAACCTTGGCCCTCGCCGCCGAGGTCGAAGCCGTGTTGCGAGGCCCAGGCCGGGTCGACTTTTTGGCGCAGATGTTCGGCAACGAGCCTGCGCTCTGGAAGCCCAGCCTGACCGGCGTGACGCGCTGGCGCTTCATTGTCAACACGCTGACGCGCATGCGCTTTTGCGACGCTGAGGGCCGGATGGAGTTCGACACCAAGGAGGGCGCCGACCAAGCGCCAGAGGGCTACAAGCCATGGTTCGACCATGCGGAGCGCGCCACAGCGGGTCAGCCCATCGCTTTCGGCCACTGGTCCACCTTGGGCCTGGTGAACCGCCCCGACCTGCTGGGCCTGGACACTGGCTGCGTCTGGGGGGGGCAATTGACCGCCGTTCGGGTGGATGGCGGCCGACGCGAAGTGACCCAAGTGCACTGCGCCCAAGAACAAGCCCCAGGATGAGCCATAATGCGGCCCTTCTCTCCCGCCCGCCAGGGCTGCGACGAGACCCTAAGGAAGCGTGGCCGAGTGGTTTAAGGCTCTAGTCTTGAAAACTAGCGTAGGGGAAACCTTACCGTGAGTTCGAATCTCACCGCTTCCGCCAAACCCTGCCACTGCTTGGCAATCTTCAAGGCGAGGCGCTGTAAACCAGCAGCCCCCACACCAATACATAGGCCACAGCGGCCAACATCAGCCACCGACCGGGACGATGCACGCTGCGCTGCAGCAGCAGCCAGCCCAGCCAGGGGAAAAGCTGCTGGGCATGGACGCCCAAAAAGTGCGCCGGTCTCGCATCGGCCTGCCCCCAGTGCCAGCCCACCAAGGGCAAGCCCATGCCGGCAGGCGGTTGTTGCGCACCCAAGATGAAGCCGCTCACGGTGGCCAGCACAAAGGTCAAGGTCAGGCCCAGCATGGCAGCCAGCACCAGCGTGCCACTGCCGAAACCACAGTGGCGCAGCAGCATCCAGGCCAGCACGGCTTGAGTGGCCGTGAGCCCCACGGCGGCCAGCGCCATCAAACCGAACATCACGGCATGCAGGGGCGTCGCGACGTTGTGATGAGACCCTTGACCCCAGGCTGCCTGCAGGCTGATGTAGGCCACCTCGAAGGCGGAGGTCAGCACGACAGCCCAGGCCAGTGCCCGCACAGAGGACCCGTCCCGAACGGCATTCGGCAACAAGCCCACACACCATGCGGTGGTGGCGGCAAACAGGGCCGTTGACCACATGAATTTCAAGGGTTTGGCCCAGATAGCGACCTCTCGGTAGGCGCGCTCATCCACCCACAGCAAGCCTGTGGTGGGAAGCGCTAACAGCAGCATGAAGAGTGCATAGCGGGTCAGCAGCGGCTGCTTGAGCAAGAGGCCTCGGTAGATCGCGCTCACGGCCTGAGGCCAACCAGGGGAGAGATAGGGCGACTGCGGCACATTGGGCCTCCATCGTTGACAGCGTCAACTAGGATGCCTTAAAGTTGTAGACACTGTCAACTTTCAGCCTTGTCCAACGAGGTATGAGCCTGAACGGCCGACGTATTTCCAGCCAGAAGTGAGCCTGAAGGGGTAGCGCAGGCCCCACTGCTGTTGGCTTGATCATCCAAAGATGGTGATCAACATGGACGAAACAAAGCTGCGCACAATCCAGCAACTTCAGGACTTCGTGGACGCCACGCCCGAAGTCAAATTCACAAACGCAGCAGGTGACGACGACTCAGAGCGGTAGTGCCCACATCAGCCGCGTCCTCAAGCGCTTCGACTACCCTCAGCGCAACAAATCGGAGCGCGGCGTGGTGCTGGCCTACCTGCGCCACACCAGCGGCTACTGCCGTGCCCAAATCACCCGCCTGGTGGGGCTTTGGCACAAGAACCGGCTCGCGGCCGTGCCGCTGACCAAACGCTACAGCGCGCCGGCGGCTCCATTTCCTCGTAAATTCACCGCTGACGATGTCAGCTTGCTCGTGCAAGTGGATAGGGCCAATGAGGATGTCTGCGGCCCCGCTATTGCCCACCTGCTGCGCCGGGCCTTTACGGTCTACGGGGACCCCCGTTACGAGAGAGATTGGCTGGCCTGTCGGTCTCGCATCTGTACAACCTGCGCAAGAGCAATAACTACCAAGCCCAGCGCACTCATTTTCACCAAGACTCGCTCTGTGTGCAACCCCATTGGCGTGCGCAAGCCGCCGCGCCCCAACGGCCGTGCGGGCTGGGTGCGCATTGACAGCGTCCACCAAGGTGACTTGGACGGCGTCAAAGGGGCTCCATCGCATCACCTGTGTGGACAGCGTGAGTCAGTGGCAGGTTGAGGCTTGTGTGCAGGGCATCAGCGAGGCCTTTTTGCTACCGGTGCTGGAGGCGGTATTGGCGCAGTTCCCGTTTGTCATTGAGGGCTTCCATTCGACAACGGCTCGGAGTACATCAATCACAAGGTGGCCAAGTTGCTGGACAAGCTGCGCATTGAGCAGACCAAATCACGCTCGCGCCAAAGCAACGACAACGCCTTGGCCGAGAGCAAAAACGCCAGCGTGGTCAGGAAGCACATGGGCTACAGCCACATTCCCCAAAAGTACGCCAAACCCATCAACAAGTTCTATGAGGGCGTGTTCAATTCGTGGCTCAATTTGCACCGTCCGTGCCTGTACGCCACTGAGGTGGTGAGCGACCAAGGCAAGGTCAAGAAGGTCTACAAAAGCCGGGATGCAAAGACGCCGCTGGAGCGCTTGGTGCAGCTCAACGAGCGGGGTTTGGTCACCTTCAAACCGGGCACCAAGCTGGACGATCTGGTGGCGCAAGCAAACGCAAAGACTGATCTGCAAGCGGCCCAAGAGATGCAAAAGGCCAAGGCTGATTTGTTTGAGTTGTTCAACAAGCCAAGGCGTAAATTGCAGGCCTGAATCAGGGCGGAAGAGCGCAACAATTTGGGTAAATACATGCGGCTGGGGGGAGGCCTCCGGCGGCCTGGCAGGGGCCTGTATGAAGCAAGGAAGAAGACAGAAACTCCGCCCCCTTAAACTCCCAGTTTTAACCCGGTCAAGTCAAGACGCTCAGGGCATCGACTCACGCATGCTTCAGGCTCATACCTGGATTGGAAAATAC
>JAXHNT010000114.1:0-10764 GCA_034520165.1 Ideonella sp. | reverse complement strand
TGGGTGATGTCTGGGCCCTGGACGCGCTTTGGCATGAGTTGGGCTTTGACCGGCTCGCGGCTGTGTTTCGGCGGGCTCGCTTCACCACCGCTGTGGAGCAAGCGATCCGCGTGATGGTCTTCAATCGCTTGTGCGACGCGGATTCCAAACTGGGCGCACTGCGCTGGCTGCAAACCGTCAGCATGCCTGGCATTGATGCCGATGGCTTGAGCCACCAGCACTTGCTGCGCAGCATGGATGCGCTGATGGATCACCACGAGGCCATCGATGACTGTGTCGCCCAGCTATTGCGCCCGCTCATTGATGAAGACCTCTCGGTGGTCTTTTATGACTTGACCACGATCCGCGCCGAAGGTCTGAGCCAGCAAGTCGGTGATGTGCGCCACTTTGGCATGTCCAAGGAGGGCGTCATTGCGCGCCAGTTCATGTTGGGCGTGGTGCAAACGGCCGACGGCATGCCCATCTTCCACGAGGTCTTTGACGGCAACTCTGCCGAAGCCCCAACGCTGGAGCCCACGCTCAAGAAAGTGCTGGATCGCTTCCCACACATCCGCCGCCTAGTCGTGGTGGCAGACAGGGGCTTGCTCTCGCTGGACAATATGGAGGCGCTCAGCAAGCTGCGTGTTGCGGGGGATCGACCCCTGGAGTTCATTCTGGCCGTGCCAGGGCGGCGCTACGGCGAGTTTGTCGATCTGCTCGCACCCGTGGCTGAGCAGATGACCAAGGCAGATGACGAAGTGGTGCAGGAGCTGGCTTGGCAGGGCCAGCGCTTGGTGGTGGCGCACAACCCCGTACAGGCCCGCGAACAAACGCAAGACCGCCTGGCCCGCATCAAAGCGCTGGAGCAGCGCGCACAGGCACTGACGGGCAAGCTCGACGCCCAGGACGAGGGCCAGGTTCACAAGGGGCGCAAGCTCTCCGACTCAGGGGCTAAGGCGCGCTTCTTCCACGAGGTCAGTGAGGCGCATTTGGCGCGCATCGTCCAGGTGGACTTGAAGGCGGAGCTGTTCAGCTACACGCTCGATGAGGGAGCGCTGGCGCGGGCACAGCTCATGGACGGCAAGCTGATGTTGGTCACCAATGTCAAAGACATGACGGCGACTGAGGTGCTGCAGCGATACAAGTCGCTGGCCGACATTGAGCGCGGCTTCAAGGTGCTCAAGTCCGAGATCGAGATTGCACCGGTCTTCCACCGGCTGCCCCAGCGCATCAAGGCCCATGCCAGCATTTGCTTCATGGCGCTGATCCTGCATCGCGTCATGCGTCGGCGGCTCAAGCGCGCGGGCAGCGAGCTCTCCCCAGAGGCTGCCCTGGCCGAGCTGCGCCGCATCCAGCGCCACACCGTGCGCATTGCAGACGCCCCACCCGTCCAAGGAGTCTCCACCCTTCAACCTCTCCAAGCGGATGTCTTGGCAGCACTTCAGGTCGACAAGCCCACCCTAAACACCCAGTTGCCGCTGCTCTAAACCGCCCCTGTAGTGCCAGTTCCGTAAGGGCTGTCTATACAGATCAACAACTTACGCTGTTTGGTGTCGAACTCGGGTGACCCCTGGAGAGTCAACTCAAGCGATAGACGATTGAAGATCAGTGAGGAGGATCATGATGAAGGCATGCCGGAACGTCGTTTGGCCACTCTTGGTGTCTTTGACCCTGTTGGGCTGCGGGGGAGGTGGTGGCAGTGAAGAGGAAAAGCCTGTCTCATTAGCAGAGTTAAGGCAGCGGCCTTTGGCCTTGACCACTGATCAAGTGCCAGCCGTGACAGGACTTTCAATCGCCAGTGCGAGCCTCGCAATTGGCTTGGGTGACTGGGCAGTTGCCACTCTCAAGGAGGCATCTCATAAGTTGCCAGATGGCACGTCGAAGGCCTGTACTAACCACCACAACACGCAAACATCAAAGTCCTCCACGAGGCTATGGGAGGATACCAATAGAGATGGCAAGCTGAATGAAGGCGATAAGATCTCCGTCGTATTTGAAGGCGATAGATTCTCCGCCGGGATTGATCAGTGCTTCGTACCTGAGTTGGGCTCATATGTTGTCGGGCGCATTGATATTCGTATCAGCCAACTTCAGGATGCTCGCCGAGGCTCTGTTGCAGGGGAAATCAGCTTCCCGCAACCCTTGATTTTTCTTGATGAAGGCGGGGGTGCTGCCACTGCTCGCTTGGCGGGGTCGCTGAGGTTTAGCAGTAACGTCGAAGATTTCCAAGTTCGCATGGATATACAGCCTAGTGCATTGGATGATTTACGAATCCCTATTGATGTGCCTGACCCGAAGACAGGTCAAATCATCTTAATCAACGAGTACATCAAGTCCCCCAGTCTGACTAGAATAATTCAATATGATGTGGCGCGGACGACCATGACCGGATCGCTTCAGGTTCAGAGCGAGGCACTCAAGGGGCGTTTTGATTTCAGGTTTGGAAATGGCTTATCTGCTCATTTGCTTCAGTTCCCACACGAGGGTGGTGCTGAAGTGGTTGGGGATAAAGGAAAAATCAGTATTTCCCCAGGTAGCAAGAACGCAGAGAGATATTTTGCTGTCAAGCTGGATAGTGCTGGCGATGGGACGTACGAGTATTCGTCGACTGTGGACTGGCAGAACTTTGACGTTGGCAACCTTTGGACTGACGGATCTTCCTCTCGTCCGTTCCTTAAAGATCTTCAAGAGCTTGGCTTTCAGGCGCGTGTTCTTGTCGAAGGGGCGGACATTGCCTGGGAGGGTAACAAACCCTTGACAGTGCAGTTTATGCAAGAAATCACCCCTGGTCAAAGTATTGAATTTCGACTGAGAAAGGTCATTGACACTGGGTATTGGTATATCCTAAGTGTCAAGACCCGGGAGGTCATTCACCCGTTTTATGAAGAGTTGAGGGTGTGAGGCCTGCACATTTTTTCAGGGCTGCGATGGGTGCCTGGTGATCCAGAGCGCGTTGCGGAATGCGGTGGTTGTAGGTGTCGACGTAGTTGGTAAGCGTGGCCTCAAGCTGTGCGGCCGATTGGAAGCGAGTCTGTGCGATGACCTCTGAGATTCGACCATTGAAGCGCTCGACCATGCCATTGGTTTGCGGGTGGCGCGGTGGTGAGAGGCGATGCTCAATCTCCAAGCCTTTGCAGCGCTTGTCAAGAGACATGCTTGCCTGAAGGCTCTTTGCGCTTGCTGGTGAAGCGGTCTGTGAACTGGCTGCCGTTATCGGTGAGCACCTTGGTGATTTTCATGGGCGCTGCCTTGTACAGCCGCCACAGGAAGTCGCAGCTGCTGACCTCCTGATTGATCGTCATAGATTTTGACGAAAACCCATCAGGTGGCCCAGTCTATGGCCACAAAGAGGTAGCGACGCTGGCTCTCGTCGGGCATCTGAGGCAAGTACTTGATGTCATGTGGACGAAGCCAGGCTCATAGTCCTTGAAGCTCTTGACCTTGATTTGTCCAGACTCTTGGCTTTGCTGCTGCCTGAGCTTGTTCAGGTCAGAGATGCCGCTGACGCCTGAGGCAGCGGTCCAGCCCTGCGCGCAGAAGCCTTTGCATTGAAATGAACTCCCGGGTGATGACCAGCGGATCATCCGGCGGCGGCAACATCTTGCGCAGCTCCAACTGCGATGGCCTCCTCTGCAGGACTCAGGCGTGGTCGCTCAGCCCCATGAGGCCGGTGGGAGCGATCGCGAGAATCCGCACGGCTGCGCCGCTATCGGGCTGGCGTATTCGCTCGAGACATTGGGCCGCTCGGCAATCTCACCCGAGGCGTTGTCCAGTAGCTTGCTGAAGCTCAACGCATCCGCGCGGCTTGGGCCCCTGTTCGGGCTTGAGGGTGGAATATGGCTCATGCGATCTGGCTATGATCGAACTCACCTGGAATCGAAGCTCCGCCGCTCGCTCATGGGACTGCTCCCCCGAGCTTGAAGCAGCGGCCAGCTTCGAGATGGAAGCCAATGATCCACATGGGACAGCTGGCGCCTGAGTCCTATATCGATGTTCCCTGTGAGGGCTCCTCGTCGTTGAGCGTGGATCCCAGCACCGCCAGTTCCGCACTCACTGAGCCTGCCTCGAAAGGCGTCCAGTGGTGCACCTCCAAAGTGCCGCGCAGCGTGCCGAGTCAAGCGCTGTCTTTGGGGTTTGAGCCGTCATCGAGTGTGCCAGGTCGAAGCCTTGTTCACCGGTGCGCTCGGATTGCAGCGCCCTTGGTTGCTGGTGGAGAGATGTCAAGCTTGATACTGCACGAAGGCGCATTGACTTCGGGAGTCAGCTGCCAAGATGCCAAGCTGGTTTGCCCGCACCTGTACCGGCGCTTGGCTGATCGAGATCGGTGCTATGACCGACTGACGCCGATCCTGGCGACACCTGGACTTCTTCCAATTCGAGGCCTGGACGCCTGCTGATGTGCCACGCAGTGGCCTGTGCGGCGTGCGCTGCAAGACGACGCAAGCTCCGGTTGCCGTGGGCGCGTGAAGGGCGGCTTCGCGCTTCCTCTTGCGGTTAGCCTGGAGCAGCGGCTGTGCCGAGAGGCCTGACAGGTGCTCAGGCCGCGCGCCCATGCTGCGGGTGCAGGGCCGGCAGCTCGGCGCCCGCCTGCTGAGCCCATCCATTCCGTCAGCAAGCAAGCGCGTCACCCGCAAGGCATGCGCCGAGTCGGCATGCGGGCGATCGATGACCGACGAGCCTGCGCAAGGGCCACGAGTGCATCCCCGCCTCGGTGCATGGTTTGGATCAAATGGCGCTCGCTCATCGCCACCTCTGGCAGAGACTCATAAGTACGTTGCAAGCCTTCGGCGCAGGACGGTCTCCTGAGCCTCATGGCGGTGGCCCAGCCCGCGATTGCACTTCACTGCCTGCCGGGATCATGAGGTGCATGAGCCTACTGCGCCAGGGCGCGGCGTAGTATCTTGTGCCCAATGCCGAGATCCGGATCTGGCCGCACCAAACGTCGGTGGCGCTGGCCAATGAGGCAGAACGGACGAAGTGCGCAGCGCGGTCGTGGAAAACCTGAAGCGCAAAGGTGCGCGAGGCCTCGGGCGGGCATGGCGTGCCACAGCGCCGCCCAGCTCTGTGGGCGGCCAAGGCGCGGCCCGATCGAGGAGTTGGAGTGCAGACGGCAGATCAGCGCCATGCACTGGCAGACAACGACCCAGCCTAAAAACTCACGCGGGCTTGGCGCTCGAAGATGGCCCTGCGTGCTGGTGCTTGCCAGCGCCCGAACACGCAACCGCGCTCGAGCCAGTGACCAGCATGGATCTCACGGCACTTTTTTTCGGATCACCGATGGGCGAGGCTGCAGCCGGCTTGGTCGCCTTCGGCGCGCGGCTTATGAAACGCTCGAGAACTCGCGCTGATGTACCGCCGATGCGCTGCGCCGGCACAAGCTCCACCACCGCAGCCCCGCCTTCGCGTTCGAAGCGACTGACCGGCTCGTTGCAACCCTCGTTGGCTCAAAGGCCGCCCGAGGGTTCCGCACTGCCGCCTGCCCCATCAGCATCGCCTACCTGCGCATGGGCAAGCTGACGCATCCTGCCGGTCTCACCATTTGCGCCTGCCGCATCACGCCAATCCTAGCTATCCGGGCCTCAGAGATGACTTGTCTGATTCCACACTAAACGACGAGGAGCCCCTATTGAGACCACGACAAAGGGTGCTAGAACAATCGTTCGAGTGCTTGAGGCTGTTGAATACGGAGAAAACTTTGAGCTGGAGCTGAGCCGGGATGGCACATTTGGTTCTGGCCAGCCCGTACGAATAGACCTTCGTAGTGGGCAAGTGGCAGAAGTTTGGAATGGAATATTCAATATTTTTACACCCCAAGACCTCTTTTTGTCGACTTGGCCAAATACCCCACCTAATCCAAGCTTGCTGGAGGGTGGGGCCGGTTTTCGTGTCAGTTTGACCCCAGGCGCTGCAGAGTTGATCCGTTCGGTCCAATGGACACAAGTCTCAGGCCCGAAGGTTACGTTCGACAGCCCGAACGCCTTAAGTACCAAGATTCGGCTTGCAGATACTGTACACTGGCGGCAAGGCAACAGTGCTGGTGGAGGCCAAGGCCATTGCCACCGATGGCCGAGAATCGATCAAGCGAATTATCTTGACGGCGTATGGTGATGCAGCCTTGCAGACCGGCTTGGTTCACTATTTGGATAGTCAGGAAGGAAGCTGGGTTGGGCAAGGGCATGCGCAATTGATCGTTCCCAAACCCAATGTGACCTGGGCCTACGTCTCCGACAACATGGTTGGGGTCGGGGCTGAGTACGTCAGCATTGCAAATGATGACACCACCTTGGGCAGCATAGCGATGGATAGTCAGCTCGGCTTTTGGTGGGATCGCGGACAACCCTTGGCGGTGGGCTCGTACAGCACAGATGCTTTGGATGAGGCCACACAAAGCGTACCTCAGGCCAACATCTCCGACAGAGGCTACAACTGCAACAATGGTGCGTTTCAGGGTACTTTCCAAGTGCTAGAAATTGCACCCGCTGCAGGCTCCGCACCCGCAAAGTATGCGGTTGACTACGACCTGCGGTGCGAGTCGAACGGGTCGATCTTGAGGGGCTCTGTCCGATACAACAGCACGATCCCCGTGCGGCGTTAGTACCCGATTCGCCGGTCAGGACACAACGGAACCATTCGCTATTTGCGAATAGCGAATGGCAATCATCTTTGCAGGCCACCACTCGTCCCAGGGCCGTGCGCTCAGACGTGCCCACCCAGCGCTTGCAAGCTCTCCCCCGTCACCCTGCAAATCCGCCAATCCGGCATCACCGTGGCGCCCATGCCTTCATAAAAGCGGATGGCGTTGGCATTCCAGTCCAGCACGCTCCACTCAAAGCGGCCATAGCCGCGTGCCACGGCGAGCTGCGCCAAGTGCGTCAGCAGTGCGCGGCCCAGGCCGTGCTGGCGGTGAGCGGGCTGCACATAGAGGTCTTCCAGGTACAGCCCTGGCTGCGCCAAGAAGGTGGAGAAATTGGTGAAGAACAGCGCAAAGGCCACCACCTGCCCGTCGACCTCGGCCACCACAGCTTCAGCCACAGGCCGCTCGCCAAAGAGATGCGGGTGCAGCTTTTCGGGCGTGGTCTGCACCAAGTGGCTGAGCTGTTCAAACTCGGCCAGCTCGCGGATCAAGGCGACAATGTTGGGGATGTCTTGCGGGGTGGCGGGGCGGAGGGTGTGGGGCATGGCGGGCTTTCAACGGGTGAGGACACCATCGGGCACGGCGTCGGGCGTGGCAGGGTCTTGCAGGGCGTCCGGCACAGGCCAGGTCATGAGCCCGGCGCGGCTGCGGTCACCGACGCTTTCCAGCCACATCGACAAGGTTTTGCCGTCAAAGGAAAACGCCGAGGCGGCGACGTTGTAGCCCTCGGGCTTGGGCAGGTGTGCCACCGGGGTTCGGCTGCGCATGTCCCAGACGGTGACGCCGCTGAAGGTCTCGCTGCTGGCCAGCAAGCGGCCTTGGGCCGAGCGGGCCAGATGCACCTGGTAGTTGCCGCGCCAGCCACCGTCTTGACGGCTGCCCTCCAGGTCGTGCACCAGGGTGTGGTTCCAGCTGGCGATGACCGACCAACCCCCCGGGATGCTGCCCAAGTGCATGCCATGGGCAATAGCCGTGCGCGGCATGCTGCGGCTCACTTGCAGTGAGCGCGGGTTCAATGCGGCCAAGAACTCGTCGGTGAACCACAACTGCGGATCACTGTAGCGGTATTCGGCGCGCGGGCGAGTGTCGGCCACCGTGGCCACGGCTGGTGTGCGCAAGGCTGGAAACTGCGCCGTGCTGGCCTGCCCTGTTCGGCTCAGCAAGCGGACCTGGCCATCGCTGGAGAGGTGGGCCAGGCCCACACGAGGCAGCATCTGCCAAGCCTTGGCGGAGTACCAGCGTTCGGCCGATTGCGGTGCGGGCAGACGGATGGTCTTGTGGCCCTTGTCGCCAAGCCAGATGGCTTGCTCGGCACTGACGGCCCAAGCGCCCTCATGGTCGGTGAAGAGGACCTCCGCGCCAACGCCGTCCAGGTGCTTGGGCTGCCATTTTCCGGCCTGGCGCTGCAGCTCCCAAACTTGGTTATCTGCCAAGACCAAGAGGCCACCCCGCGCCAGCGCCACCATTTGGGTGTCCATGTCATGCTCCAAGGTCAGCGCCTCGACCGCCAAGGTGATCTTGGGCACTCGCTGCAGGTTGGCCGCGGGCAATTGGCTACTGTGTGGTCCACCTTCGGGCTTGGGTGGCGGCGAGAACTCGGCCCACTCGCCCTTGGGTGCCGGCAGCGCCTTCCAGCGGCTCAAGGCCTTGGCCAGGGCCACTTCAAAGCCCGGCCGCTGAACCATCTCTTGCGCGTAATGGCGCTCAGAGTGCGGCCAAGGCACGCAGATCTTGCCGCCGCGCCCCGAGCTGCACTCCAGCAGGTGGCGGGTGGTGGTCACCCGCTCGTCTTGGCTGCCAAACCACACCAAGGTGATGGGTGTGGGAGACCACAAAAACCGCTCCACCGCCAACAGCGAAACGTGATCGGTCTGTCGCAGTGCATCGCGCATCTTGCCGCCCGCAGTCGGCATCTCCATCAGCAGCCGCTCATAGGCCTGGTTGTCGAGATCGGGTAGCAAGTCCTCACGCTCAAACATGCCTTCTTTGATCTCGAACGCCTCGCGCCGTGTACGCAGACTGTGGGCTTCACCGGCGGTGAGGGCGCCCGCCCGCAGCGCGGCGGCAATCGTCTTGAGGTCCTTGCTGCGAGCGGCCGCTAACTGGGGGTGGTGCAGCAGATAAGCATGCTGCAGGCGGGCCACCATGTCACTGCGCTGCGGCGGGTAGGGCTCTGCCTTCCACGTGGCCTGGGGCCACTGCTGCGCAAGCTGTTGCCGCACCTCTTGCACCGTAGCCGGAAGCAGCACATAGCGCCCCTTCACATCCTCATAGGCTTGGCTGATACCCGGAAACGTCAAAGCCTTGGTCGGCATAGCTTGGGCGTGGCTGGCCCCGCTGAAGAGGCAGAGGAGGCTGCATACAATAGATTCGGCCCGATAAAGCTTGAAATTCATGAATCCGCCCCCAAGTGATTGGGATGGAAAAAGAAGACGCAAGATTTCAAACGTTGGAGCAATTACACGAGAGGCGCAAGCAAGTCGTGAGGTTGCACAAAAAAGGTATCAAGGTCATGCAGATTGTGGGCATGACGGGGCTGAGCTACCCGACGGTTCGCAGCGCGATTGACCTGTTTGAAGCAGGGGGTTGGGCGGCAGTGCGGCCGGGCTTGCGAGGGCGCAATCGGGGCGATGGGCGGGTGCTCAGCGAGGCGCAGGAAAAGAGCGTGCAGCGCATGATCATTGACCAGCGGCCCGAGCAGCTCAAAATGGACTTCAGTCTGTGGAGTCGGGCGGCGGTGGGCCAACTCATTGAACAAGAATTTGGCATCCAATTGCAGGTGCGCAGCGTGGGTAAATACCTGGCGCGCTGGGGCTTCACGCCGCAAAAGCCGATCAAGCGTGCGTACGAGCAAAGTCCCGCTGCGGTGCAAGCCTGGCTAGAGGGTGAATACCCCGCCATCGAGCAGCGCGCAAAGGCCGAAGGGGTGTTGACGCCGACCGAAAACTGAGCCATTTTTTGGTGTGATGCCGACCCAAAATTGAGCCAGGTGTTTTACCTACCCTGCTGTTTTTTGCAGCAAGGGGCGAGAGAAGGTGATCACCATGGACATGATTGGCAAGATAAGGCGGATGCACCGCCGAGACGGCAAGACGCAGAGGCAGATATCGAGAGAGACGGGGCTGTCGCGCAACACGGTGGCCAAGTGGCTGGATGAGTCTGCGGGGCTGGAGCCGAAGTACCGCCGGGAGGCGGCTGAGCAAACCAAGCTGCTGACGTTTGAGCCTGAGCTCAAGCGAGCCTTGGAGGCGGATTCCAAGCGGGCGAAGGCTCAGCGGCGGACGGCCAAGGCCTTGTTCACGCAGATCAAGGCGGCGGGCTATGCGGGCGGCTATTCGCGGGTGACGGACTTTGTGCGCGAGTGGCGACGGGGTGAGGGTCTGGGGCGGCCCAGGCGCTGTGCTCGCGGCCGGCGTCGATGAGGCACAGCTCGCCCTGCTTCAGGCTGGCGGCGGGAGCAGCCAAGCCCAGTTGGCCGCCGCGGCCATGCAGGATGCAGGCGTTGGCCCCGGCTGCCACGATGGGCGTGTAGGCCACGCCGTTGGCGCCGTGGCGGCGGAACTCGTGCAGCAGCTCGGCCTCGATCTCGTGCTCGGCGATCGCCGTGGCGCCCTCGCGCCAGCGCTGCGCGCAGAAGCGCATGGCGCGCACGTGCGCCAGCGCTGATCTCGCCGGCGTGCCGCATCGCGTCACCAGCCGCAGGCCGGCCAGCACGGGCGCCAGGTCGTGCTGCCGCGCGGGCGCGGTCAGGCCTTCGCGGGTGCGGCGGCGCACCGCGTCCAGCCACTGCGCCACCCGGGCCTGCAGCCCCTCGCAGCCGCCGAACGGGAACCACACCGAAGCCTGGTTGGCCAGCAGGCCGGGCATCAACTCGTCCAAGGTCTGCGCGGCATGCGCCTCGTCCACCCCCAGCAGGGCGGGCGCCCGCTCGGGCCCCACGCGCAGGCCGTCCCAGATTTCGCGGGCCTCGTCTCGGGGTTGGCAGAACAGGATGCTGCGGCCCTCGGCGTTGAGCACCAGCCAGGCTTCGGGCTCGGCAAAGCCGGTGAGGTGGAAGAAGTGGCTGTCGTGCCGGTAGGCGAAGTCGTTGTCGGCGTTGCGCAGGCGCGCCGGCGCGGTGGGCAACAGCGCCACGCCGCCGCCGGCGGCCT
>JAXHNT010000053.1:0-86403 GCA_034520165.1 Ideonella sp. | reverse complement strand
GTCGGTCATGGTCGAGCCGGGACATGGATGTCGCTCGATATCGGCAGTCTTGGCTCAAACTGAACCGGCCAGATGCGGCCAATCTGAGTCAGGCACCAGCGCTGGTGATTTGCGCACGCTCGTCGGCCTCGTCCATGCCCACCTCGACACTGGCAATCCAAGGGCCTTTGGGCGCCATGGACATGCGCCGCACCCAGTCGCCGATCTGGTCGCCTGGGATGGGGCGGCTGAACATAAAGCCTTGCATGATGCTGCAGCCCTGGCGGTGCAACACCTCTTGCTGGCTGAGCGACTCCACACCTTCAGCGATCACCCTCAGACCCAGCGCGCGCGCCAAAGCCACGATGGTGCGAATGACGGCCGTGCCTTTGCGCGTGACCACCAGATCATTCACGAAAGAGCGGTCAATCTTGACCTCGGTGATGGGCAAGGTGGTGAGCCGAGACAGTGAAGAGTAGCCGGTGCCGAAGTCGTCCACCGAAATTTGCACCCCAATCTCATTGAGCCGCTGCAGGGTGGGCAAGATGCTTTGCAAATCCTTCATCAGGGAGTCTTCGGTGATCTCCAGCAGGATCATGCGGTGCGGGATGTCATGTGGCTCTACAGCTGCCCTGAGCAACTCCACCAAGTCATTGCGCAAGAACATGCGGTTGGGCATATTGACGGCAATCGACTCATTAAAGCCGAAATCATCTTTCCAGACGCGGGCTTGGCGGGCGGCTTCGCGCAGCGCCCACTCAGACAGCGGCACGATCAGGCCGGTTTCTTCGGCCAAGGGGATGAAGTCGCCCGGCGGCACCAATTGCTCGCCACGTTTCCAGCGCATCAGGGCTTCAACCCCCACCATCTTGGCGGTGGCCACATCGACCTTGGGCTGGTAGTAGAGCACCAATTCATTGCGCTCAATAGCCTTGTGCAGCGCGGTTTCAAGCTCCAGCTTCTCGCGGCCACGGCCGGCCAGTTGCGGCGTGTAGAGCATCATGCCGTTGCGGCCGCTGGACTTGGCCGCATACATGGCCACGTCGGCATTGCGCATCAGGTCGTGGACATTGGTGCCGTCGCGCGGATAGAGCGCAATGCCCACCGAAGCGGTGGCAAAGCACTCTTGGCCGGCCACGTAGATGGGCACGCGCAAGGCTTCCAAAACGCGCTGGGCCACGCGCTCGGCATCGCGCTCGTCATTCACCTCTGGCAGCAAAGCCACAAACTCATCACCCCCCAAACGCCCCACGGCTTCTAGGGCGCGGTGACTGCGGGTACCGACGGACTCCACCAAGCCGTCAAAAATTTGGTCGGAGTGGCGCACACAGCTGCGCAGGCGCAAGGCCACTTCAATCAACAACTCGTCTCCGGCGGCATGGCCCAAGGTGTCGTTGATGTTTTTGAATCGATCCAGGTCGATCATCAACAGCGCCACTTGGTGGTTCATGCGGCGGGCTTGTTCCAATGCCCGTTCAGTGCGCCACATCAGTTGGCGCCGATTCGGCAAAGCAGTGAGCGAATCGTTGTTCGCCAGGCGGCGAATGCTGTCTTCCGCTTGGCGCCTATCGGTCACGTCTTGAACGATGCCGGTGTAGCCGGTGCATTGACCGTACTCGCCGAACTCTGCTTCGGCTTCCACGTGGATGATGCGGAAGCGCCCGTCTGGCAGGTTCATGGGCACATCAGTGTTGACCACGGTGACCTGACGCAGCAGCATGCGGGTTTGGCGCAACAGACCCCGGCGATCTACCGGCGGCACCATGTGCAGCAAGGCACGCAGCCCCAAACGCTCGTCGGGAGCGCATCCAAAAACTCGCAGGCCTTCTTCCGACAGGTCAAGTCCATGACCCACACCCAAGGCCGGGTCGTACCACCAATCAAAGCTGCCCATGCGGGCGAGGTCTTGGGCACGCGCCAGCTTGGCCTTGCTGCGCACCAACTCTTGGTGGGTTCGAGCTGCACGCAGCATGTAGCGCAAGCGCCCTGCCAGCAGGCTCCATTGATTAGATTTCACGAAAAAGTCGGTGGCTCCGGCCTGATAGGCCCGGTTAACCGAGGTTTCGTCGTCCAAGCCTGTGAGCATCAGCACGGGAACATTTTCAAACCCGTACATCTCACGCAACTTGCGGCAGGTCTCGAAGCCATCTAGGCCTGGCATCCGCGCGTCCAGCACCACGAGGTCCGGGGTCCAGTGCCGCATCATGCGCAGAGCGCTCTCGCCACCGGTGGCCTCGGTGACCTCAAAGCCATGCTGGCTCAGCGCTGCGGAGACCAGCAGCAGATTGACATCGTCATCATCAACAAGAAGCACCTTCGGGTGCTCGGGCACACCGTTTGAGTTGGTGCCGTAGGGGTGGGTCATGCCGCAGTTGGCCCCAACAGCCTTTGGGCCGCAACTCGAACCCGTGCCGATTCGGCGTTGAACTCCGCCAAGTCTGTGACCAAGCCGCCCAACTCTTGGCGCCGGATGGCGTGCTCGATGCGTTCACACAAGCGCGAAAACTTCAGCGCTCCGACACTGGCAGAAGCCGACTTGAGGCTGTGCGCAGCGCGGGAGAGATCGTCGTGCTGGCCGACCAGCAATGCGCCGTTGGCAGCCTCAACTTGCCTGTCCAGCGAGCGCAGGTAGGTCTCCAAGACCTTGCGCAAGAACAAATCGCCACCGGTCGGGTCCAGCGAACGCAACTGGTTCAAGCTCGCAGCGTCGAGCACAGACTCATCGGTCAGCGCGTCGGAGACAGGAGTGACGTTAGAGAGGTCAAGCATGGTCTGAGAAGCAGGGTCAGGCCGCAAGGCAAACACCCAGGCACTGACGAAGACGATGCAGCATCCCCTTCCCTCAGCGCCTTTGTGATGCACTCTGATGGCGCAATATACATCGACACAAGGCGAGAGCATCGGGCTAACGTCCTTCGCCGTCAAGCCCGATAAGCAGGGTTGCGGCCCGCCATCCCTGCCCTTTGTCGTTTCACAGGCACCACAATCCGGGAGGTTGGCATCCTTACAATGAGCCTCATGCGTCTGCCCACCCGTGATCGTGCAGCACTGACCAAGTCGCCCAAAGGCCAAGTGGTGGGTTCGCTGTCTGCGATTGCGGTGGTGTGGACGACACCTGTATCTGCACAAGCAGTGCAGACGCCAGCCCCAGCCGATGCGTGGGGCCTGCTGATGTGGTTGGGATTCGGACTCACCTGCGCAGCAGCAGGTGCCTTGTGGGCGCAGCAACGCGCACGCCCGCGGCAGCAGCAGGCACAGGGCGATATCGAGTCGCTCATGGCCTTGAGTGAGCACGCCATTTGGCGCACCGACGCCCAACACCAATTGCTGATGTGGCGGCCGAGCCCAGAGGCTGTCGGGCCGACTTGGCAGTTGGCCGCTCAGCAAGGCGAAACGCTGTCCAGTCTTTTTGCACTCGACGAAGGTGCCGACAATGCGCTGGCGTTTCGCATGGCTGCGGGTGGCACCCTGGGCGCTTTGAAGGCCACGCTGAAGGCAGACGGCTCGCGGTGGCTTTTGCGCGGAGAGGCCGCGCTAGACGCAAAAGGCCGGGTCTTGGGCTACCTGGGAACCGCACAACCCTTGGCCCCCGCCTTGCAAGCGCGGCAGGACAAGGTACTGCTCTCCCGACTATGGGTGGTGATGGCGCAGCCGACCTTTTGGTTGGAATCGGCGCCACAGGGCTGGATCCTCAGACAGATCAGCCCCGCCGCCCAACAGTTGGTGGGAGGTGAACCCGGCGCGTTACTGGGGCAGGCCTGGGAGACGGTTCGCAAAGGCCTTCCGCCAGACATGGCACAAGCCATTGAGCGGCTTGAACCGGGGGCTTTGGTGACCGTGGCCGGCTGGCAAGCCCGCTTGGTGGACATCGACGCTGGCCCCGACTTGCCGGCTTCGCGACTCCTGTGCCTGAGCACCGAAGCCAAGCCGCAAGCCCAGGAAGACCAAGAGTCGTTTGTGTACTCGATTTCGCACGACCTGCGGGCACCTATCCGTGTGGTCGAAGGCTTCTCTCGCATTCTCAAAGAGGACTACGGCCGCTTCCTGGACCGCATCGGCAATGACCACCTCGACCGGGTGCTGGCCGCCGCGGCGCGCATGAACAGCATGATCGACGCGCTCCTGGCGCTGTCGCGCCTGCAGTCGCAGCCCCTGGCCCGCAAGCCGGTAGACCTCTCGCAACTGGCCACCTACATCCTGGAAGACCTGCGCCGCGAACAACCCGAGCGCGCTGCCGAGGTGCTGATCGAGCCAGGCCTCATTGTCCAAGGCGACCCGACACTGCTGCGCGTAGCACTGGAAAACCTGCTGGGCAACGCCTGGAAGTACAGCAGCAAGTGCCCGCAGACCCGAATTGAGTTCAGGCGCGAGCCCAGCGAAAGTGACAACACCTTGGTAGTGGCCGACAACGGCGCGGGCTTTGATATGCGTTTTGCCGACCGTCTGTTTGGCGTTTTCCAGCGCCTGCACAGCGCCAAGGACTTCCAGGGAACGGGCGTGGGCTTGGCCTCAGTGCGGCGCATCGTCCGCCGCCACGGTGGTGACATCTGGGCCGAGTCCGAAGTCGGCCAGGGCGCCCGCTTCTACTTCACACTGTAGAGGCCTGCCGCAGGGTCTGCATCACCGGTCGGCGCAGCACTTCGCGCAGGCTCCACCAGCCTGCCAAGCCGGCCAGCACGGCACCCGCCACCATGCCCGCCAGCGGCACCCAGGCCGAGGCCGTCCACGTGAACTCAAACACCCAACGCGCTAAGCCCGCACCCACACCCATGGCGGCCACGCTGGCCAAGCCACCAGCCAATGCACCCAGGCCCATTAACTCGGCCCTCTGCACTTGGCCCAGCAATTGAGACGACGCCCCGCAGGCCCGCATGATGGCAGCCTCGCGAATGCGCGCATCGCGTGTGGCGCTGATGGTGGCCAACAGCACCATCAAGCCCGTCGCCACGGTGAAGGCAAACAAGACCTCCACCGCGCGGATGACTTGGTTCAACACGTTCTGCACCTGAGCCACCGAGGCCGACACATCGACCACCGTGACATTCGGAAACTGCCGCCCAATTTGACTGTCAAAGCCCGCCGTACTGGGGGCTTTGAAGGCTGTCATATAGGTGGTCGGGACTTCAGGCATTTGGGCCTGCGGGAACATCACAAAGAAGTTGGCGCGCATCGAGCCCCAATCTACCTTGCGAATGCTGTTGATGCAGCCCTCTTGCATTTGTCCGCCAATATCAAAGCTCAGCACATCGCCCAAACCCACGCCCAGGCGCTCGGCCAAGCCTTCCTCAATGCTCAGCCCCGAGCCATCCGGCGCCGCCCATTGACCCTTCACCAAAACGTTATGAGCGGGCATTACAGCGGCATGACTCAGGTTGAGTTCGCGGTCAATGGTGCGACGAGCTTCTGGGTTAGAGGCGTACTTGGGGCCGGTAGGCGAACCGTTGACGGCCACGAGGCGCCCTCGGATCATCGGGTACCAATCATGACCCGTCACCACAGCCCCCTTGAGCAAGGCCTGGAAGGCCTCGGCCTGGTCGGGCTGAATGTTGATGACGAAGCGGTTCGGCGCATCGGGCGGCGTGGCCTTGCGCCATGAGTCCACCAAGTCGGTACGCAGCAGCACCAGCAAGGCCAAGGCCATCAAGCCCACCGCCAGAGAAGCCACTTGCAAGACCGCCAAACCGGGACGTGCCGCCACTTGACGGGTGGCCAGCAACAGCCAGCGTGGTGCCGTGGCCTCAGACACCAGCTTGCGCAGCACCAACACGGCGCCCCAAGCCACCAGTGCAAACACGCCCAGCGCCACCGCAAAACCGCCGACCGTCAGCGCACCCATCTTGGGGTCGCGGGCCACGGTCATCAGCAAGGCGCCCAGCGCCACCGCACCAGCAGAGATGGCAGCCAGCGAGGCGGGCCGGATTTGGCCCACGTCACGGCGCATGACCCGCAAGGCCGGCACCTTGGCCAATTGCAAGACGGTGGGCAGGCCAAAACCCATCAGCAAGGCCACGCCCACACCCAAGCCCAGATAAGCCGCACGGCCACTGGGCCAGGGAAGATCGGTGGGCACCAGCGTGCCCAATAGGCCAATGAAGGCGAAGTGCACCGCCGCGCCGGCCAGCACCCCCAGCCCGCTGGCCACCAGCGCCAACAACGCAAACTCCAGTACAAAGGCCCAGGCCATGCTGCGCTGGCTCAAGCCCAGTACCCGCAGCATGGCGCAGTCGTCCAGGCGCTTCATCGCAAAGTCCCGCGCCGCCACGGCCACCGCCACGGCCGCCAGCAAGGCTGACAGCAAGGCCACGAGGTTCAAGAACTTTTCTGCGCGCTCCAAGGTTTGGCGCATCTCAGGGCGGCCGTTTTCCAGGTTTTCCACCCGCACGCCTTTGAGGTTCTTGTTTTGTACCTCCGCCTTGACCCACTGCTCAAAGCCTTCCAGGGCGGCCCTGGACCCCGCCGCCACCACGGCCAATCGGTAGGTCACCCGGCTGGCCGGTTGCACCAGGCCCGTCGCGGCCAAGTCTTGGCGGTGCATCATCACCCGAGGGGCAAAGCTCATGAAGCCAGAGCCACGGTCGGGCTCTTGGCTCAGCACCCCGGCAATGCGCAGACGTGCATCGCCCAACCACAAGCCATCGCCCACCTGCAGGCCTAGGCTTGGCAGCACAGCAGCTTCCACCCACACCGCCCCCACCGCCGGGCCATGGCGAGTGAGCGTGGGCTCGGCCTGCCCTGCAGCCTGCACCTTGAGGGCACCGCGCAGCGGGTAGCCTTGGTCCACAGCCTTCAGCGCCACCAAGCGGGTGGCGCCACCCTGCTCGTCGCCGGCCCGCGCCATGCTGGGGAAGCTGGCGTGCTGGGTCAAGGATAAACCAGCGGCTTGAGCGCGCTGCACAAAGCCCTCGGGCAAGGGCTGGTCGCTGCTGATCACCAAGTCTCCCCCCAGCAGTTGGGCCGCGTCTCGCTGCAGGCCCAATTGCAGGCGGTCGGCAAAAAAACCCACCGCCGTCAGCGCGGCCACCGCCAGCATCACCGCCACCAAAACCAAGCGCAACTCGCCCGCCCGGAAGTCCAGCACGGTTTGTCGCCAGGCCAATTGCCAAGGGTGAGGTGGACGGCGCGGGGAGGAGGATGAGGAGGTTGAAGAGGCAAAGGACATGAAGCCGCCCATGGGTGCAGAGGGCTCGACGATAGCCCAAGGCGTCAGCGTCCGTGCCGTGCAGGCTTATTGCCAACACAGGAGCAGCCTGAACTCCATGCAAGCGTTTTGAACGATGGGCCCCAGGGTGCGCTCAACAATCCGGCGCATGGTGCCTGCACGCTTTCCCCCACTGTTCATCTCCCATGGCTCACCCATGACGGCCTTGGAGGCTTCGGCCGCCAAGTCGGCCTGGGAACAACTCGCCCAGCGCTTGGCACGCCGGGTGGCCCCACCGACGGCGGTGATCGCTATCTCCGGCCATACGCTGACGCGCGAGCCCGTGCTGCTGGCGGCTGAGCACCATGACGCCGTGCCTGACTTTGCTGGCTTTCCAGCCGAGTTGTATGCGCTGCGTTACTCCGCATCTGGCGCGCCCGCCCTGGCGCTGCGGGTGGCGAGCTTGATCGAGCGCGCAGGGCTGCCCGTCCACACCCTGCTGGAGGGCGGCATGGACCACGGCATCTGGACGCCGCTGCGCAGCCTCTTCCCTGGGGGCCCGGTGCCGGTGCTGCCGCTGGGCTGGCCACCCCACTGGAGCCCGGCGCAACTCTTTGCACTGGGTCACGCCCTGGCCCCCTTGCTCGATGAGGGCGTGCTGATCCTTGGAACAGGATCCATCACCCATAACCTGAGGCTGTGGGCGGGTGGGCGTGGTGCGGTCGATGCACCCGAGATCCCCGAAAGCGCCGCCTTCCGCACCTGGTTTGCCGAACTCGCAGCGGCTGCGGACTGGCCAGCCCTGCTGGACTACCGGCGCCAAGCCCCCCACGCAGCGCACATGCACCCGACGGATGAACACCTACTGCCCTTTTTTGTGGCGGCCGGTGCCGCAGGCTCAACCCCCTTGGGGCAACGGCTGCACGAGAGCGTGACCTGGGGTCATCTGGGCATGGACCTCTACGCCTTTGGCCCTGAGGCCGCAGCGCTTCAGCCCTTGTAACGCCCCACCAAAAAGCGCAGGGCAGCCCCGTAGCCCTGCACACCTAAGCCCGCGATCACGCCATCGGCAATGCCCGAGATGTAGGAGTGGTGGCGGAACTCCTCGCGCCGGTGGACATTGCTGATGTGCACCTCCACCAGTGGCAGGGCCACGCCCGAGAGTGCATCGCGCAGCGCCACGCTGGTGTGAGTCAGACCACCAGGGTTGATGACAATGGCGGTGGTGCCGTCGGTGCGCGCCGCATGAATGCGGTCGATCAAGGCCCCCTCATGGTTGCTTTGAAAGGTGTCCGCCTCCACCCCCAGGCTCAGCGCCTCTTGCTTGAAGCGCTGTTCCACATCATCCAAGGTGTCCGCCCCGTAGATATGGGGCTCGCGCGTGCCCAGCAAGTTGAGATTGGGGCCGTTGAGCAGCAGGACTTTCATGGCGTGCGAGATCAGTGAGCAGCGGGAATGACCGATTGTGCCGCGCCTGGAGCGGCGCCGGGCCATGCCGCGTAGCGCGCCCTATAGAGCCCCTCCAGCAGCCCCAATATACGATCACAAACCATTGAATATAGGCCCTCAATACTGAGAAATTGACTATTTGTGATCACATATTCAGGCCGAAGGTATGATGGCGACTCTTTGACATGCACGACAGGTGCCCCCATGACTGCCTCTCTTGAGCGTTTCTTGGCCGACCACCGCATCCACGAGGTGGAATGCGTGATCCCCGACATGACCGGCATTGCCCGCGGCAAGATCCTGCCCAGAGACCTGTTTCTGGCCAGCCGGCGAGATGCGCATCCCCAAAAGCGTGCTGCTCAACACCGTCAACGGCCAGCAGCCCGACAACGGCCCCTATGTGGGCGACACCGACCCCGACATGGTGTGCAAGCCTGATGCCGCCACCGTCCGCGTGGTGCCCTGGGCGGCCGAGCCCGTGGCCGTGGTGATCCACGACTGCGTGGAGTGGGACGGCCAGCCCGTGCAGCTGAGCCCCCGCGCCGTGCTGCGCCGCGTGCTGGCCCTGTATGAGCAACGCGGCTGGCAGCCGGTGGTGGCGCCCGAGATGGAGTTTTACCTGGTGGCGCGCCAGCAAAACCCGCACGAACCGCTGCAACCGCCGCTGGGCCGCACCGGCAAGCCCGAGGCGGGCCGGCAGTCGTATTCGATCGACGCGGTCAACGACTTCGACCCCTTCTTCATGGAGCTGTCGCAGTTTTGCGAGGTGCACCAGCTGGGCGTGGAAACGCTGATCCACGAAGCCGGCCCCGGCCAGATGGAAATCAACTTCACGCATGGCGACCCGCTGGACCTGGCCGACCGGGTGTTTCTGTTCAAGCGCACGGTGCGCGAAACCGCGCTGCGCCACGGCGTGTTCGCCACCTTCATGGCCAAGCCCATGGAGGGCGAGCCCGGCAGCGCCATGCACATCCACCAAAGCATTGTGGACGCCAGCACGGGCAGCAACATCTTCAGCCGCGAAGACGGCCAGGCCAGCGACTTGTTTCATCACTTCATCGCCGGGCTGCAAACCTATATCCCGCTGGTCATGCCCATGTTCGCGCCCTACGTCAACTCCTACCGGCGGCTGGCGCCCTACATGTCTGCGCCCATCAATGTGCGCTGGGGTTATGACAACCGCACCTGCGGTATCCGCATCCCCAAATCGGGCCCCGAGGCACGGCGCGTCGAAAACCGCGTGCCAGGCGTGGACGCCAATCCCTACCTCGCCATGGCCGCCACCCTGGCCTGCGGCTACCTGGGCATGATGGACGAAGATGCAACCCAGCGAGCCCAGGCTGGACAGCGCCTGGAATGTGAGCCACGAGCTGCCCCGCCACCTGGAAGACGCCATCGAAGCGATGCGCGCCTGCGAGCCCATGAAGGAAGTTCTGGGCGGCTCTTTTGTGGACGCCTTCTGCGCGGTCAAGGAGCTGGAGTACGCCACCTACAACCGCGTGATCAGCTCCTGGGAGCGCGAGCATCTGCTGCTGCTGGTGTGAGGCAGCCCTGCGAATGACAGACCACGCTGCTCACGCGCACCGCGCCACTGCATCGAGCATGCGCACCCGGCAGCGTCCTGCTAGCCGCAAGAGCGCGCAGCGCTTCATCGCCGACGCAACCCGACGCTCACAGGCGCTGGCGCAACGCGCGCCAGCCGCACCTGATGTTCGGCGTGCCGCTGCACTGGATGAACGACTGGGGCACGCCGTTTGCGCTGCATGTGGACAAAGCCCAGGGCGCCCGCCTGCACGATGTGGACGGCCACAGCTTGATGGACTTCTGCCTGGGCGACACCGGCGCCATGTTTGGCCACTCGCCCGCCGCCGTGGCACAGTGCCGTGCCAACGCAGGTCGCCAGCGGCCTGCACCGCCATGCTGGCCAGCGAAGACGCTGCCGTGGGTGGGCGAAGCTGCTGGCGCGCGCGCTTTGGCCTGCCGCATCTGGCAGTTCGCCATGACCGCCACCGACGCCAACCGCTTTGTGCTGCGCTGGTGCCGCGCCGCCACCGGCCGCAAAGCTGCTGGTGTTCAATGGCTGCTACCACGGCACGGTGGACGATGTGTTTGTGGACCTGGTGGACGGCCAGCCCCAGCAGCGCGACAGCCTGCTGGGCCAGGTGCAAGACCTGACCGCAGCACACCGCGTTGTCGAATTCAACGACCTCGCGGCCCTGGAAGCCGCCTTGGCACCTGGCGACGTGGCCTGCGTGCTGGCCGAGCCGGTGATGACCAACATCGGCATGGTGCTGCCCGACGCCGGCTTTTGGGAGGCCGCCCAAGCCCTGATCCGCCGGCACGGCAGCCTGCTGGTGCTGGACGAAACCCACACCATCAGCAGCGGCCCCGGCGGCTACGCCCGCGCCCACGGCCTGCAGCCCGACGCCGTGGTGGTGGGCAAGCCCTTGGGCGGTGGCATGCCCTGTGCGGCCTATGGCTTCAGCGCTACGCTGGCCACCCAAGCCGAAGCCGCCAAGCGCCAAGCCCCGCCAGGGCATTCCGGCATCGGCACCACGCTGACCGCCAACCTGCTGGCCATGGCCGCCATGCGCGCCACGCTGGCGCAGCTGATGACGCCCGCCGCCTACGCGCCTCATGCTGCGCGCTGGCCGACCGGTTGGCCGAAGGGCTGCGCGACGTGCATCGCCGCCACGCGGCTTGCCCTGGTGCGTGACACAGGTGGGCGCGCGTACCGAGTTCCAGTTCTGCGCCACGCCCCCCCGCAACGGCAGCGAAGCCGAAGCCGCCATGGACGCCGAGCTAGAACATGCGCTGCATTTAGCCCTGCTGAACCGGGGCGTGTTGATCACGCCTTTCCACAACATGATGCTGGTCTGCCCCGACACCACCGATGCCGATGTCGAGCGCCTCTTGCAAACCATGGACGAGGTACTGTCGCTGCTCAAAGCCCCTGCCGCATGAGCGCAACGCCCGAGCCCGACCTGCCCAGCACCACGCAGCAAGACGACGATCTACGCGCGACTGCGCCAGTGGATCACCGTGGGCCGCTTCTTGCCCGGCGAGCGGCTGAAGATCCGCAACGTGGCCACCGACCTGGGCGTGGGCCAAATGCCGGTGCGCGCCGCCCTGCAGCGCCTGGCGGCAGAGGGCGCTTTGGTGAACATCCCCAACGCCGGGGTCACAGTGCCCAGGCTGTCAGTGGCCGAATTCGACGACCTGCTGCAGATGCGCATGTTGCTGGAAGGCGAGGCCGCCGAGCGCGGCGCGCTGCGCCTGCTCCGACGCCGATCGCGAGCGCGCTGCACACCCTGTACGCCAGCATGGACCGTGCCTTGCAACGTGGGGATGTAGCGGGTTACCTCGGCCGCCAACGAAGATTTCCATGTGCGCCTCTACCGAGCCGCCGGCTCGCCCACCCTGTTCAGCCTGATCGACACCCTGTGGCTCAAGGCAGGCCCCATCTCCAACCAGTTGTTCGACAGCCCCGAGGCCACCGAAGTGCTTAACGACGCACATGAGGCACTGCTGAAAGCTCTGGCCAAAGGCGACAGCGCGGGTGTGCGGCGATCCGTCGAGCGCGATATCTTTGTGGCGGGGCAGTTTTTGCGGGAGCGGCTGCGGATGGTTGGGTGATGGTCCTTGCGCCCTTCAAGGCAAGGGGTGAGCGTCGCAAGGCGGCGGCGTGAAGGCCTCCGCTCATGTCACCCGGCCTTCGGCCTCCTTCTTTACTTCGCTGCGACCTTCACGCCACCACCTTGCTCTCCAACGTAGTGGGCCAGTCGCGAGCCATCTATAGACGGCATAACCCTCCATCAGACCGTGCACCGAGCAAAGTGCTGACTATGCCGTGAGTCCTTTGAGCCGCTCCAACAATGGAAGACGAGCGGGGAGGCTGAGTCTCGCAGCGAAGTAAAGGAGGAGGCCGAAGGCCGAGGACATGAGCGGAGGGACTCGGCCTCCCCGCTCGGCACGCGCCGACCCTTGACTAAGCAACGCTGAGAAACAACCAGGGGACATAAAGCGCCCAAAGACGCTCAATCCCGCTCGATCCGCGCCCAAGCTGAATGATTGTGGATGGATTCGAAGTTCTCGACATCCACGCGGTAGCGGCCAATGCGAGGTTCGGCGTTCAGGCGCAGAGCCACATCGCGCACCAAGTCCTCGACGAACTTGGGGTTCTCGTAGGCGCGCTCGGTGACCCATTTTTCATCGGCGCGCTTGAGCATGGGCCAGATCTCGCTGGAGGCTGATTCTTCAGCAAAGCGCACCAACTCATGCCACTCCATGGCACCCTCCACCGGGTCATTGAAGGCCACGCGGATGGTCACCAAAGAGCGCTGATTGTGCGCACCGTAATCAGAAATCTCTTTGGAGCAGGGGCACAAGCTCTTCACCGGCACGCCCACCTCGGCCCAGATCACCGTTTGACCCTGACGGCGCTCAGCGATCCAGGCGCCTTGATAGTCCAACAGACTTTCCAAGCCCGAGACCGGCGCGCGCTTGCGCAAGAAAAACGAAAACCGCGCCTCGATGCGTCCCTCGTCGGCATGCAGCTTCTCCAGCATGACGGCCAACTCGGTACTCAGGCGGGCCGCACCCATGGGCTCGTGCTGGGCATCCAGCCAAGCCACAAAGCGCGACATGTGCGTGCCCTTTTGCTCGGCGGGCAAGGCTACATCTAGCGACCACAACGCTGCCGTCGATTGCACCGCACCCGCCACCTTCAGCGTCAGCGGATAACGCACATCCTTCACGCCCACGCGCTGAATGGCGAGGTGGCGCTCATCGCGCTCACTCTGGGTGTCGGGAATGTGAAGACTGTTCGCGGTAGGGGTCATGACTGCATAAAAGGCGCTGCCCAAGGCAGCCGAACGCAAGGATCGCACGTTGGGCTAACGCCTTGCCCAGGTGGGGACTCTAAATCGGGTAGCGTTCAGGCCGCTGCAGGCTTGACCAGGGACAGCGGCACGATGCCAAAGCGCTTGCTGACGGCCAGCTCAATGCCCTCAGCGCTCAGCCCACACAAGGCCAAGAGCTTGGCGGCGTCGCCGTGCTCGATGAACTCGTCCGGCAGGCCCATTTGCAGCACCGGCACATTCAACCCTGCAGCGGCCAAGACCTCCATCACGCCGCTGCCCGCCCCGCCGGCGACACAGCCCTCTTCGAGAGTCACCAGAGCTTCATGGCTGCGAGCCATCTGCAGCACCAGTTCTTCGTCCAAGGGCTTGGCAAAGCGCATGTTGACCACGGTGGCGTCCAGGCGCTCGGCGGCTTGAAGCGCCGGATAGAGCAAGGTGCCGAAAGCCAAGATCGCGACCCGTTTACCCTGGCGGCGCACTTCGCCCTTGCCCCAAGGCAGGGTGTTCAGTTCCGCCTCGACAGCCACACCGGCACCCGCGCCTCGTGGGTAGCGCACCGCCACCGGATGGTCTTGATGGAAGGCTGTGGTCAAGGCTTGGCGGCACTCACGCTCATCGGCCGGGGTCAGCAGGCTCATGTTCGGAATGCAGCGGATGTAGGCAATGTCATAAGCCCCCGCATGGGTCGCACCGTCGGCGCCCACCAAACCAGCACGATCCAGCGCAAAGACGACCGGCAGGTTTTGCAGGGCCACGTCATGAATGAGTTGGTCGTAGCCGCGCTGCAAGAAGGTGGAGTAGATGGCGAGCACAGGCTTCAGGCCTTCGCAGGCCAAGCCAGCGGCGAAGGTGACGGCGTGTTGTTCGGCAATGCCGACATCGTGGTAGCGCTTGGGGAAGCGCTTTTCAAATTCGACCATGCCCGAGCCTTCGCGCATGGCCGGGGTGACGCCCACTAGGCGCTCGTCGGCCGCCGCCATGTCGCACAGCCAGTTGCCAAACACTTGCGTGAAAGTAGGCTTGGCGGGCGCCGTGGACTTTTGCAGACCGACCGCCGGGTCAAACTTGCCTGGGCCGTGGTAGTTGATGGGATCGTCTTCGGCCAGTTGGTAGCCATAGCCCTTTTTGGTGACCACGTGCAGAAACTGCGGGCCTTTGGCGGTGCGCAGGTTCTCTAGCGTGGGCACCAGGGAGTCAAGGTCGTGGCCGTCAATCGGGCCGACATAGTTGAAGCCGAATTCTTCAAAAATGGTGCCCGGCACGACCATGCCCTTGGTGTGCTCTTCAAAGCGCTTGGCAAACTCGTAGAGCGGCGTGTTGCGCAAGACGCTCTTGGCGCCTTCACGGGCGGCTGCATAGAACTTGCCGCTCATCAGGCGCGCCAAGTAGCGGTTCAAAGCCCCCACCGGCGGTGAGATAGACATGTCGTTATCGTTCAAGATGACCAACATGTCGGGCAGGCCAGCGCCGCCCGCATAACCACCATGGTTTAAGGCTTCAAAAGCCATGCCGCCCGTCAGCGCGCCATCCCCAATGACTGCCACGCAGCGGCGATCTTCGCCCTTGAGCTTGGCGGCATGCGCCATGCCCAGCGCGGCGGAGATCGAGGTGGACGAGTGGCCAGTGCCGAAGGTGTCGTACTCGCTCTCGGCACGCCTCGGAAAGCCGCTGATGCCGTGCATTTGCTTGAGCGTGGCCATGGCCTCGCGGCGGCCCGTCAAGATTTTGTGCGGATAGGACTGGTGGCCGACATCCCACACGATGCGATCGCGCGGCGTGTTGAACACATGATGCAGGGCGATCGTCAATTCCACCGTCCCAAGGTTGGACGACAAATGCCCGCCGGTGCGGCTGACCGTGTGCAACAGGAAGTCGCGCAATTCATCGGCGAGCGTCTTGAGCTGTGCCCGACTCAGCGAGCGCAACTCGCTGGGCGCGTTGATGGTTTGCAGCAGCGGATGGGTCATTGCAATGGCATCCGGTTAGAAGAGGTGACAGCGAACACGCGATCCCTGCCTCAGTGGTGACGATCCACCACCTTGTTGGCCAAGCAGGCCAGGTGGTCGGTGGAGTTCAGGTGGCAACGGGCCAGCGCCGTGTGGGCCTCGTCACGCAAGGCCAAGGCATAGCGCTGTGCGGCCTCAAGGCCCAACACAGAGACATAGGTCGGCTTGTTATTGTCCGCATCCTTGCCAGCGGTCTTGCCCAAGGTGTCCGAGGCTTGAGTGACATCCAGAATGTCATCCACCACTTGGAAGGCCAGGCCGATGGCAGCACCGTATTGCGCCAAAGCTTCCGAAGTCTGCGCGTCGACTTTGCCGCAGGCGGCACCCATCAGAACGCTGGCTTGCAGCAAGGCCCCTGTCTTGCGCCGGTGCATATCGCGCAGTGATGCTTCATCCAGCACGCGGCCCACGCTGGCCAGGTCGATGGCTTGGCCACCAGCCATACCTTGGTGACCAGCGGCGCGGGCCAGCAAACTGACCAAGCGCGCCTGCAAAGCAGGCTCGACGCCGACCTCGGGTGTCAGCACCTCAAAGGCCAAGGCTTGCATGGCATCGCCCGCCAACATCGCGCGGGCCTCACCAAACTCGACATGCACAGTCGGTTTGCCACGGCGCAGGGCATCGTCATCCATGCAAGGCATGTCGTCGTGCACCAGCGAATAGGCGTGGATCAACTCAACGGCCACTGCAGCACGCATCGCAGCCTCGCGTTGCCCTTCAACGGCCAAGGCGGCGGCCAACACCAGCAAAGGGCGCAGTCGCTTGCCGCCATCCAAAACAGCGTAGCGCATGGCCACACCCAGGGCCGCAGGCGTGTCTGCAGGCACCCAGGCCTCCAGGGCTTGCTCAACGGCCAACAGCTCGGCACTTGACCAAGCCTCAAAACTCGCATCATTCATGGGTTCGTCCAGGGCTTGAGCTGCCCTTCCTCCAGGACCTTCACTTGTTGTTCCACAGCCGCCAGGCGCGCTTTACAAAACTCCAGCAACTGGGCGCTACGTTGGTAGTTCACCAACAGCTGATCCAGTGGCATCTGGCCCGTCTCCATGCGCTGAACCAAACCATCGAGTTCGGCCAAAGCCTCCTCGTAGTTGATGGGCTCTGTCGCAGTGGGATTGGGGGTCTGGGATGCCTTGCGCATTTCGGGAGGTGAAAACCAAAGTGGGATTGTAGTCAGAGGCCACCCTCCGCACGTCCCTCCACGGAACTATCCGAGCCTCACACGCTCCCAATTCGCAACACCCTCCCTCCCGGATTGGCCGCAATCCAACAGCTTGAGGCTAGAATTCGACGCTTAGCCTTCCCTCTGGGAGGGCTTTTTCGTCACAAACCCATCCGCGGGGCCACCGGGTGGGGGGTTTTTAGACATGTTTTTTGGAGATCCTGGGGATCATGTCAAACCTGAGCATCACGCTGGAAGCTCTGGAGCGCAAGCGCTCGCAACTCTCCGTTTCAACCTATTTCGATGAGGACCTGCTTCGTAGGGAGCAAGAACTCATCTTTCAGCACGGACCGCGCTATTTGGCGCACGAATTGTCCGTTCCCGAGTTGGGCGACTACTACGCGCTTCCCCAAGAAGGTGAAGGGCGCATGCTGGTGCGCACACCCAAGGGCATTGAGCTGGTCTCGAATGTTTGTCGGCATCGCCAAGCGGTGATGCTGCGTGGGCGCGGCAACACCAAGAGCAGCATCGTCTGCCCGCTGCACCGCTGGACTTATGACCTGCAGGGGCAGCTCATCGGAGCGCCGCACTTTGACCATGACCCCTGCCTTCACCTGAACAACTATCGGGTGAAGACTTGGAACGGCATGGTCTTTGAGGACAACGGCCGGGACATCGCAGCGGATTTGGCGCACCTCGGCCCCCGGGCCAGTCTCGACTTTTCGGGCTATGTGCTCGACCACGTCGAAATGCACGAGTGCCAGTACAACTGGAAGACCTTTATCGAGGTCTACCTCGAGGACTATCACGTCGGCCCCTTCCACCCTGGCCTCGGTCAGTTCGTGACCTGCGCCGACCTAAAGTGGGAATTTGGCAAGCACCACTCGGTGCAAACGGTGGGCGTTCAAAATGCGCTGAAGCGGCCGGGCTCGCCGGTGTATCAGCGCTGGCATGATGCGCTGATGAAGTACCGCGAGGGCGTGCCGCCCGCACACGGCGCGATCTGGCTGACCTACTACCCGAACATCATGATCGAGTGGTATCCGCATGTGCTGACTGTCTCCACGCTGTACCCGCAAGGGCCGCAGAAAACGCTGAACGTGGTGGAGTTCTACTACCCCGAAGACATCGCCGCCTTTGAGCGCGAGTTCGTAGAAGCGCAGCGGGCCGCCTATATGGAAACCTGCGTCGAAGACGATGAGATTGCTGAGCGCATGGACCAGGGTCGCAAAGCCTTGTTCGAGCGCGGCGACGACGAGGCCGGCCCCTACCAAAGCCCCATGGAAGATGGCATGAAGCACTTCCATGAGTGGTACCGACACGTCATGGGCATTGGACGCTCGCCCTGGTGATGCGCAAAGGGCCGCTCTGGCGGCCCTTGTTCGGTGCGCTTGCGCCAGACTCCCTTGCGCCCGCCTCAGCGTCAATCACCAAAATACTTCTGACGTACGTGCGCCCAGATGCCGGGGTGGTGCAAGACATAGACCTTATGCGCCTTCTGCGGCACGGTCCATGTCGCCTTTGTGCCCCGATGAAAGGTCGCGGTATCGCCCGGCTTGAGCGTGAACTTGTTGCCCAGGTACTCCACGTGCACTTCACCATCGAGCAAATGCACCGTTTCGTCTAAGCCGAACGTCCACTCAAAGGTCGTGGGCCCATCGCAAGCCCACTGGCCCACTATCGTCTTGCCATCCGGAGAGCGCGTCGTTTCGGTGGCGCGAAAATTGGGCGTACCAGACTTCACCCAAGAAGGCTCCACGGCAAATGGCGTCATCAGCTTCTGTACTGCCTCAGAGGAGGCATCGCCCAGCCTCGTGAAAGAGCGCGAAGCCTGTACGCCACTGACCACAAGCAAGGCTGCCAAGGCTCCCGCCACGGCACTCAAGAGCAACTTCTTATTCATGCCGTGATTATCTTCAGACCTTCACAAGTTCGGGAGCGCGCCCCCGAGAGATTGTGATTTTGATCACCGGAAATCTCGAAATTGCGTGCCGCAAACTCTCCCCAATAAGAGCCGCCAGCGAGAAGGCAAAACCCATTTTCAAAGAGCGCGGCCATCAAGCGTGACTGGGCGTGACAAATTCTCGATTTGACTGTCGCTCAGTCGGATACCTTTGTTGCGTTCGGTCACCGGCATGACCAGACTGACGGTAGGCCTGTTCACGTCAAGGGTTGCGAGAGTGTGCAACTCGTTGAGCAGAAAACTCTCACCCGCCTCATCGTTATGCGCCCTGCCTTTTCCCGGCTAGCCTTTGGCTCGGTCCTCACAGTCCTGGTGCTTGGCACCAGCTACATCGGCTGGTCTCAGTGGGCCACTACCGCGCCTTCAGCCGATACACCTCCATCGAGCGAAGAGCATCAGAAGACCGCTCACAGGGGTCTGGTCCCTGCGCCCCTGGGTGTGGCATCGGCATCGGCTGCAATGTCCCCCTGGTTGGCCGCTGAGCAGCCACCCTCGGCCGCACCTTCAACTCCGCTGCCGGCAACCTTGGAATTGGCCCTGCTGAACGCTTCGCTGTCAGCTTTGCAAAGCAATGGCGCCAACTTGAACGCAAGCATGCGCTCACGGCATGTTGTGCAGGTAACAGACCCTCGAACGACGGATGAGTTGATGCGCTGGGGCCGACAACAAGGCTTCTCGATGTCCTTTGATCGTTTCTATCTCCATGGCGGCATCGAAGCACAGATGTTGTATTTCGACCGGCACATCGTGCCGAGCGCCCAACGCATTCAGCAAGACGGTTTGGCCATCTTGAGCGCGCTCATCGGCATGGATACCGCCGAATACGGCACCTGGATTGGCGAAATCAATCGTTCTTGAACCAGCCTCACCGTCCTCATCTACTCGTCTTATTTGATCCCGCGAAGGTTGACTCCATGAAACACCACGGCATCGTTCCTGCCCTTCTCAGCGCCGCACTCTTGAGTGCAGGTTTGATGCTGAGCACCGCCAGCTTTGCAGACTCGCGCCCGAAGGCTGGCGTGGTGAACTATGAAACAGCGCAAGTCCATCCGGTCGATCTGACGCCGGACAAAAACACCTTGCTGGTCGTCAACACGGCCGCGAATGCGCTTGAAGTGTTTGATGTCAACACGGGTCTGCGTAGAACAATTCCTGTCGGATTAGACCCCGTCAGCGTGCGCGCGCGCACCAACTCCGAAGTTTGGGTGGTGAATCAACTCTCGGACTCCATCAGCATTGTGGATCTCCAAACGGGTCGGGTGACAACAACGCTGAAGACCGACAACGAGCCCGCAGACGTGGTGTTCGCCGCCGGCAAGGCCTATGTGTCTTGCTCGGACACCAACACGGTCATGATCTTCACGCTGTCAAACTTGGCGCTCAGCCCGCGCAAGCTCTTGGTGGTCGGCGAAGAACCTCGAGCATTGGCGGTCAACGCCAGCGGCTCAGAAGTCTATGTGGCCATTTTCGAGAGCGGCAACGGCACAACCGCCTTGGATGGCCGCGCCACCGTCGATGCGAACGGTGTTCAAAAGCCATTGCCTCGCAACGTGGTCAACCGCCCTGAAGGCCCTTGGAAAGGCGTCAACCCACCACCGAACGCCGGCAACGGGTTCAAGCCCGCCCTGCCCCCTGGCCTGAAGCCCTATCCGGTGGGCCTGATCGTGAGGCAGGATGATGCAGGACGCTGGAAGGACGACAACAACGGCGATTGGACGCGTTTGGTCTCTGGCGACTTGGCGCGTTTGTCCAGTCGCATAGTCGGGTGGAAGCTTGCAGACAACGATGTCGCCATCATCGGTACGGCCAACGACTCTGTCATTGGATACAAGAGCCGCCTGATGAATATCAATATGGCTCTTGATGTGAACCCTGTGACGGGCCAAGTGGCAGTGGTGGGCACGGACGCCATCAACCAAGTTCGCTACGAGCCAAATCTGAGTGGCAAGTTCGTTCAGATGAAGATGGCCCGGTTTCTTCCCTCCGGCGCAGCCGGCCTGACGGATTTGAACCCTCACCTGAGCTATCAAGCGGCCAACATCCCCGCCGCTCAGCGCAGCCTCTCCTTGGGCGACCCCAGAGGCATCAAGTGGCGTGCCGACGGGCAAAGTGCGTGGGTCACCGGCATGGGCTCGGACAATGTGATCATCGTCGACGCCAATGGGGGTCGCCTTGGGCAGATCTCGGTCGGGGAAGGCCCCACTGGGCTGGCCCTGGACGAAACGCGCAGCCGCGCCTACGTGCTGAATCGCTTCTCTGCCTCGATCTCGGTCATCGATCTCCAAAGCCGAGTGGAGCAAATGCGCGTTCCCTTCTTTGACCCGACGCCAGAAGTCGTCAAGAAAGGTCGGCCGCTGCTCTACAGCACAAAATTTTCTGGCACTGGCCATACCTCTTGTGCCAGTTGCCACGTTGATGCCAAGACCGATCGTCTTGCCTGGGATCTCGGCGACCCCACAGGCAAGTTCATCTCGGTCAAGGACATCGACATCAATGCCGGTCTTCCCACCGGGACCCCGGTTCAGGTTCATCCCATGAAAGGCCCCATGCTCACGCAAACCTTTCAGGACATCATGAGCTTCAAGTCTCTGCACTGGCGAGGCGACAAGAAGACGCTGGCCGAGTTTGCGGATGTCTATGTGCTCTTGATGGGCGCCGATGCCGCGCCCACCACCGCTCAGATGACGGACTTCGGCAACTTCTTGTCGACGGTTCATCTGCCACCGAACCCCTACCGCAATATGGACGACTCCCGCAAGACCACAGTCACGCTGCCAGACTTGCGAAGTTTCACTGCCAACAGCAGCGCCAAGCTGCTGGAGTTGCGCGGCCAAGGTACAGGGGGGCGGGTCAACTGCCTGCAATGCCACCTTCAACAAGGCAAGGCGCCTCGCAATGACGGAACGGCACGCTTACAAGGTCAATCGTTTGTCCCGCCCGCCTTTGCACCGTTTTATAAGCGCGTGGGCTTTTGGCCCAACGACCCGAACCACACCTCTACCTCGGGCTTCGGCTTTCAGCACGATGGTGCGGAACACATGGATTTGGCAGTTACCGCCAACACAGGCACGACCTTCCAGCAGGCCGCCTTGGCTGAGCTGCTCTCCCTCGAAGGGCCGACGAGTGGCTTGATCGGTGGCGAAAAACGTCTAGACACCCATGCGGGAGTGGGCACCCAACTGATGCTCACTGGGCCCATCACTGCCACCCAGACAACACAACTCAATCAAATGATCAGCATTGCTGCGAGCAGCCCGCATGCTTCGATGATCTTCCGTCGCGTGCAGAACGGTGTGCAGAAGGGCGGCTATCTGGTACGTGGCTCTCAAACCAACTTCCAAGGCAACACCCTCTTGGAACAACTGACCCGAACCAGCTTGACCAACGATGCAGCCGCCGGCACGCCTGTGGTCTTTACCTTGGTAGCGCGAGGCGCTGAGCATCGTTACGGAGTCGATGCAGATGCTGACGGCATTCTCGATGGCGAGGAAGCGGCGGCGGGCACCGACCCACGAGACGCCACGACTCCTGTCAGCATCACGCCTTGCGCCAGCGAACGTTCCACCTGTGGCTTCAGTGGCACGCAAGTGGTGCGCTTTGGCAACCCCACCGCGGGCTACAGCATGGGTGTGTTCACCAGCAAAGTGAGTTGCAGCACCACCGCCTTCAATGACCCGGGCGTGGGTGGTGGCACGCGTCGATGCGAAGTGGTTCGTCGGCGCTGACCGCCGCTTCATTGCTTTAGTTCCAAGGGGCGTGGGGCAATAAGCTCCCCCCCCCCTCTACACCTTTCCTCAGAAGCACAGAGCGGCACCAACGCGCTCGGAGAACGACATGAGTACCGTCACCCGCAAAGTCATCACCAGCACCATCAAAGTGGTGGTCGACCCCGTGAATCAGCAGACGTCGTTGGGAAACACGTCGCAGAGCAGCCTGATCATCGAGCCTCCGTTCTTGATGACTCAGGCTGCTGCTGAGGTGACCCGAGTGGCCGAAGCCACCGCCGCGCAGCAGACCCAAACCTTGGGCGATGCCAAGACCCTAGAGAGCACGGCTGTTAGTGTTCAACGAGATGCGGCACAGGCTGTGGCCGCCAATGCGGCGCCAGTCGTGACCGACGAGTACCTCGCCGTAACAGCAGGGGTACCCATCAGCGGCCCGGCGTCTATTCTCCTGAGCAATGACACCGACCCTGATGGCGAAGTGCTGACCATCGTGCGCTATGGTCAGCCCAGCCATGGCGTCTTGGTGCAAGGTGCGGACGGCACCCTCACCTACACCGCCAGCGCCAACTACAGCGGAGCAGACAGCTTCACCTACACGGTCAGCGACGGGCAAGGCAACGAAACCATTGGCACCGTTTTTCTCACCGTCCAAGGGGGGGGCAATCAAGCGCCCATCGTTCAAGGCGAGAGTGTCACGGTTCAGGCGGGTGTACCCGCCACCGGCACTCCCGCGATGTTGCTCGCCAACGATAGCGACCCCAACGGAGACACGCTGACCATAGCCCGCTACGGGCAGCCCGCGCACGGCACGCTGACACAAAACCCTGACGGCACCATCACCTATCTCGCAAACGCCAACTACAGTGGTGTCGACAGCTTCACCTACGTCGTCTCAGATGGACAAGGCAATGAAAGCGCTGGAACAGTCACTTTAACGGTCACGCCAGCGGCCAATACTGCCCCCACAGCCGTCAACGACAACGCCACGGTGGCCCAAGACGGCAGCGTCACCATTGCCGTTTTGAGCAATGACAGCGACCCGGAAGGCGATACCCTGAGTGTCAGCGCGGTGGGGTCTGCCAACCAGGGCGTGGCCACCCTGAATGCCGATGGCCGCATCACCTATGTGCCCAATGCAGGCTTCACGGGCGTAGACAGCTTCAGCTACACCATTGCCGATGGCAAGGGCGGCAGCAGCACCGCGCAGGTCACGGTGACGGTGCAGGCGGGGGCGCCCGACCTGCTGGCCAGCGCAGACACCGGCCTCAGCAACAGTGACAACATCACTGCCAACACCCGGCCAGGTTTCACCATTCCGGCACCGCCCGCAGGCTCGATGGCCGTGCTGCTGGTGGATGGCGTTCAAGTGGCAGCCACTTACAACGCCACCGCCAAGACCCTGACGCCGTCCCTCGCCTTGAGCGAAGGCCCGCATCAGATCGCCTACGGCTACAGACCCACTGCTGGCGGAGCCTTGACCCTGACGTCAGCGCCCCTCAACATCGACATTGATGCCGTCAAAGAAGCGCCCACGGCCGCGATCGACCTGATCGCTGCAAGCGACTCAGGCGGCAGCAACACCGACAACATCACCAACCTCACCCGGCCCATCTTCAACGTCGGCCCGCTGCCCAAGGCGGGTGATGTCTTCAACCTCTATGTCAACGGCAGCCGGGTTGCCGCCACCTATGACGCCGCTGCAGGCACGCTGACGCCGGTGAATGCGCTCAGCGCTGCGACCCTCAGCGTCACCTACACGCTCACCAATGCCGCAGGCGTGGAATCTGCCCGCTCGCCTGCGCTGAGCTTGGTCGTCGACACCACGGCACCAAACACCTACCTCAACAGCTTCGCCTCCAAGCTCACAGCGGCCACCGATTTGGGCTTGAACAATGCCGACGGCATCACCTCCAACACCCGGCCCAGCCTGGCCAACCAAGCGCTGACCAGCAGCTACTTTGGCGAAGCAGGTGCCGTGGGCACAGCCAGCTTGTTTGTCAACGGTGTCAAGGTGGCCTCGGTTTGGGACAAAGTCGCGGGCACGCTCACCCCCGTCAATGCGCTGCCCGATGGCCAGCACACGCTGAGCTTCTCGCGCACCGACTCGGCCGGCAACGAGACCGCCGTCAGCACCCGGAGCTACCGCATCACTGTGGACACCAGCACGCCCGTGGCGCCCACGCTGACGCCGGACATGCTGGCCACCGCCGACAGTGGCAGCAGCAACAGCGACAACATCACCAGCAACACCCGACCTGGCTTTGTGGTGGGTGACCCACAGCCCGGTGGGCGCATCGACTTGCTGGTGGACGGTGTCGTGGTCGCGGCCACCTACAACGCCAGCACCAAGACTCTGACGCCCAGCGTCGCCCTGAGTGAAGGGGCACACACCATTGCCATCGTCAATGTCAGTGCCGCTGGCGCGCAGTCTGCGGCCTCTCCCGCGTTGACGATTGACATCGACGCCGTGAAGGAGACGCCTGCCCTGATCGACCTGGCCGAGGCCAGTGACTCCGGTGGCAGCAACACCGACAACATCACCAACCTCACCCGGCCCATCTTCAACGTCGGCCCTCTGCCCAAGGCGGGTGATGTCTTCAACCTCTATGTCAACGGCAGCCGGGTTGCCGCCACCTATGACGCCGCTGCAGGCACGCTGACGCCGGTCAATGCGCTCAGCGCTGCGACCCTCAGCGTCACCTACACGCTCACCAATGCCGCAGGCGTGGAGTCCGCCCGCTCGCCTGCGCTGAGCTTGGTCGTCGACACCACGGCACCAAACACCTACCTCAACAGCTTCGCCTCCAAGCTCACAGCGGCCACCGATTTGGGCTTGAACAATGCCGACGGCATCACCTCCAACACCCGGCCCAGCCTGGCCAACCAAGCGCTGACCAGCAGCTACTTTGGCGAAGCAGGTGCCGTGGGCACAGCCAGCTTGTTTGTCAACGGTGTCAAGGTGGCCTCGGTTTGGGACAAAGTCGCGGGCACGCTCACCCCCGTCAATGCGCTGCCCGATGGCCAGCACACGCTGAGCTTCTCGCGCACCGACTCGGCCGGCAACGAGACCGCCGTCAGCACCCGGAGCTACCGCATCACTGTGGACACCAGCACGCCCGTGGCGCCCACGCTGACGCCGGACATGCTGGCCACCGCCGACAGTGGCAGCAGCAACAGCGACAACATCACCAGCAACACCCGACCTGGCTTTGTGGTGGGTGACCCACAGCCCGGTGGGCGCATCGACTTGCTGGTGGACGGTGTCGTGGTCGCGGCCACCTACAACGCCAGCACCAAGACTCTGACGCCCAGCGTCGCCCTGAGTGAAGGGGCACACACCATTGCCATCGTCAATGTCAGTGCCGCTGGCGCGCAGTCTGCGGCCTCTCCCGCGTTGACGATTGACATCGACGCCGTGAAGGAGACGCCTGCCCTGATCGACCTGGCCGAGGCCAGTGACTCCGGTGGCAGCAACACCGACAACATCACCAACCTCACCCGGCCCATCTTCAACGTCGGCCCGCTGCCCAAGGCGGGTGATGTCTTCAACCTCTATGTCAACGGCAGCCGGGTTGCCGCCACCTATGACGCCGCTGCAGGCACGCTGACACCGGTCAATGCGCTCAGAGCCGCGACCCACAGCGTCACCTACACGCTCACCAATGCCGCAGGCGTGGAGTCCGCCCGCTCGCCTGCCCTGAGCTTGGTCATCGACACCACGGCACCCACTGCACCGATCGCTCCCGACTTGCAGGCCTCCAGCGACTCTGGATCGAGCAGCACAGACAACATCACTGCCATCAATGTCCCAGGCTTCGCCTTAGGAACGATTGCGGCGACTGATCAGCCCTCTCTTTGGATCAATGGCGTGGAGGTGGCAGCGACGTTTGATCGCGCAACCCGCACCATCACCCCGGTCTCTGCCCTGCCTGATGGTGTTCATCAGGTCACGGTCAGAGTGTCTGACGCGGCAGGGAATGTGTCGCAGCCCTCTGCGGCTCTGAATGTAGACATCCGAACCCAAGCCCCTCTGCCCTCCGCAGCGCCAGAGTTGCAGGCAGCGTTTGTCATCAGCGGAGAGGATCAACGGGGCCTGACGGGCTCCAATCAACCCGGGTTCAACGTTCCTCGGGCACCAGCCAGTTGCACCGCCGTACTGTATGTAGATGGCATCAAGATCGACGCCACTTACAACGCCAACACATTGACCCCGAAGTCCGTGCTGGGCGAGGGCAACCACCTCATTACCTACGCGTGGGTTGATCAAGCCACGGGTGCTGAGTCCCAACTGTCGCCGGCGCTGCCTATCCGGATCGCTTTCAATCCAGTCATTGCTGGCAGCGAAGGCCAAGACGTTCTGGCGGTGGCGGTGGACCGCGACGAAACCATCGTGACCCGAAATCTGGGTGGCGGTGCGAACCAAGACGAACTCAGCACGCCGACCTGGGATCAGGCCTTTCTGGGGCTGGGTGGCAATGACCTGGTGCAAGCCGGTGATGGCGATGACTGGGTTCACCTTGGAGCGTCGGGCTCCAACATTCACAACACCACCGGACAAGTGGCCACCACAGCGGATGTAGCTCGTACAGCACTGATGAGCGAGGACGACTGGAAGCTGATTGACAGCGTGGGAGGTTTGGCGACCGGCATGCTCAACAACAACAACAGTCAGACAGACACCAACACCATCACGGCCTGGGCTGACGTCGCCAACGGTGGCTGGGGCAGAGACATCATCTTCGGAGGTGCCGGGACCGACTTGATTTATGGCGCCTTTGATGATGACGTTCTGGAGGGCGGCGATGGCAGTGACGGGCTTCGTGGCGGCAACGGCGATGACACCTTGATCGGCGGGCGTGGCAACGATGTGATGCGTGGTGACGACGGTAGCGACACCTTCTTTTGGCGCAGTGGTGACAAGGGGGATGTCGGCACGCCCGAACGAGACCAGATCATGGATTTTTCAGCCATGGACTTTGCCGAAGGTGGTGACGTTTTGGATCTGCGCGATCTTCTCGTGGGCGAGGCCTTTGGTCCGAACGGCAGCGTTGGCAACTTGGCCAACTTCCTGGAGTTCGACACCAGCAGCAGCCCTGGCACCACGTTGATTCACATTTCGAGCAAGGGCCAATTCACCAACGGCATCTACAGCGCCGCCGCTGAAGACATGACCATCAGCCTCAACGGTGTGGACATCCGAAGTGCATTGGATCTGTCGGCACAAGCCACCGATACTCAGTTGATCGAAGAGTTGCTCAAACGGGGCAACCTGATCGCTGGCGGATGAGCCCACGGCAGGGATTTTCTCGCCAGCGCCTAGAATCGAGCTGATCAAAGCCCTGTGGCCAGTGCGCCTAGCAGGGCTAACTGAAACGCTGGCGCGGGTGGGTTTGCCAGGAACTTGCTGATCTTGCTGGGTTGGCCGTCCCCCAAGCCTTGCCTCTGCCACAAAACTCGATCCTGATACCGCCCTTTCACGGGCGGTTGTGCTTTTTGGGGCCCCATGGCTGGCATACACATCACCGACATTGAGTCCGCCATCAACTGGTGGCGACACAAAACGCCGTCGGTAGACGGGGTGGTGGCCTGCCCTCAGGTACGCGCCTTGGCCGAGGTCTATGCGCTGATGGTGTATTACCGCGAGACGGCGGCCGATGAGGACAGCATGCCTGCCAGAGCCCATGAAGCCTGGCTGACCTGGTATGAGCAAACGCCCGATGCACCGTGCATCGCCATCTGCTCCACGGCCCAAGGTGACCCCTTGTGCAAAGGTTGCGGTCGCACTGAAGACGAAGTGCAGCACTGGCCCGTGATGACACCGGGCGAAAAGCGCCAGGTCTGGCGCCGCATCACGCTGGAAGCCAAGGCTTGGCGCTTCAACCGCTATGCGGAGAGGGCCCGTGACCGAACGCTCGCTGTACAAGGCGACGCCATGGCTGTCGAGCCTGCCGCCAGGCCCCATGAGTGAGCTGATCGAGTCTGCCCCCAGTTCGCTGGGAGGCAATATCCGCCGCATTCTGAGGCTGGCCTGGCCCGTCTTTGTGGGCCAGATCGCCGTGCTGGCGTATGGCACGGTGGACACCCTGCTGGTGGCCCGCGTTTCGCCCGAGGACTTGGCCGCACTGGCCATCGGCATGTCGGTCTATATCACCATCTTCATCGGCTTCATGGGGGTGGTCTTGGCGATCTCCCCCACGGTTGGCCAACTCTATGGTGCGCGCAAGCCCAGCGCCGCCGGGGAGCAGGTGCATCAGGCGGTGTGGATCGCCCTGGCGCTGTCGATCTTGGGCAGCAGCTTGCTCTTGTTTCCCGAACCCCTGTTGGCATTGGCTCAGCCCACGGCAGAGGTGCGCGCCAAAGTCCAGGCCTATCTGTCAGCTTTGGCGGTCTCACTGCCTGCAGCGTTGCTCTTCACCGTCTATCGCGGCTTCAACAACGCCATCTCCAGGCCCAAAGCCGTGATGGTGCTGCAGTTGTTGGGCCTGCTGGTGAAAATCCCACTGTCCACCATGGCCGTGATGGGTGTGCCTGCCTGGGGCCTGCCCGCGCTGGGGGTAGAAGGTTGCGGCTGGGCCACCGCCGTGGCCATGTGGACCCAGTTGGCCTTGGCCTGGTGGTGGATGCGCCGTGACAGCCATTACCTGCCCTTTGAGCTGTGGAACCGAGGCCTGCATCGACCCCATCTAGCGTCCCTCAAGGGCTTGCTGCGCTTGGGTTTGCCCATGGGCATGAGTATCTTGGTGGAAGTGACCGGCTTCAGCCTGATGGCTTTGTTCATCGCTCGCACGGGTGGCTTGGCGGTGGCGGGGCACCAAGTGGCGATCAATGTGGTGACGCTGATGTTCATGATGCCCATGGCCCTGGCCAATGCCACCAGCACCTTGGTCGCCCAGCGTGTGGGGGCGTCAGACGTGGTGGATGCCCGGCGTCTGGGCTGGCATGGCTTGCTGCTGGGCGCAGGCATCGCCACCGCCCTGGGCCTGATGGTGCACTTGAGCCCGCAGCAGATCGTGGCGCTCTACACGCCTGACGCAGCCATTGCCGCGGCCGCCCTGCCCTTGCTGACCTGGGTGGCTTTGTTTCATGTGGCCGACGCCATCCAAACCGTCGCCGCTTTTGTACTGCGCGCTTGGCGTGTGGCCACCGTGCCCATGCTGATCTATGTGGCAGCCCTCAGTGGCGTGGGCTTGGGCGGGGGCTATATGCTGGCCTTCAACGTGTCGGGCAATATTCCGGTGTCTTGGCAAGGCGCCCAGGGCTTTTGGATCAGCAGCACGCTGGGCCTGATGATTGCGGCCGTCGCCATGGTCAGCCTGATGGCCTGGACCCTGCGGGTCCAAGGCCAAAGACTCAAGCCTGCGGCAGCCTGATCACAAAGCAACTGCCGCCGCCCGGATTGGGCTCGCAAAACACGCTGCCTTGATGTCGTTGAGCAATCTGCTTGACCAGCGACAGGCCTAAACCCACGCCACCTTCTCGCTCGGCATGGCCCGGCATGCGGTAGAAGGGCTCGAAGATCTTTTCGCGTTGATCTTCAGGGACGCCAGGACCGCGGTCACACACACGAATGTCCACAAAGCCTGGCCTGGGCGCGGGCTGCACCGTCAGAAGCACCTCGTCACCCGCGTAGCGCCGCGCGTTCTCCAAGAGGTTTCGCACCGCGCGGCGCAACAATCGCTCATTGCCCTGAATCGCGTCGTGATCCCCCTGTAGGGGCACATCCAGCCGCGCAGCCTCTTCGGCCAGCAAGGCCCTCAGATCGATGCGGTCGCGCAAGCCCACCGTCGCTCCAGCTTCCAAGCGGCTGGAGAGCAGTACCTCTTCGACCAAGGCATCCAACTCCGAGACATTGGTTTCGATTTCGGCCTTCAGGGCAGCGCGCTGCACTGGACTGGCGGACTCAAACATCTCTACGGCCATGCGCAAGCGCGCCAGGGGTGAACGCAGTTCATGGCTGGCGTTGGCCAGCAAGCGCTGATGCGTCTGCACCAAGGTCTCAATGCGCTCCGCTGCACGGTTAAAGCTGTGGGCCACGGCGGCCACTTCATCGCTGCCCTCGGCCTGAATGCGGTGGTGCAAGGCTCCGGCGCCAAAGGCTTCCACCCCGTGCTGCAGCAACTCCAGCCGTCGAGTCAGGCTGCGCACCACCGGCCACGCGCCAGCGGCCACACCCAGAAACAACAAACCCAGCAACAACAGCAAACTCAGGCTGGCCGGCCAGTCGGGAGGCACCGCCACAGGCAAACCCAGAAAGGTCTGCCGCTCCGGGCTTGCGTTGCCTCGGCTCGGCGCCTCAGTGCCCATCCCTGCCTGCGCCCCGTCGCTCGCATCAGCTTCTCTGGGCTTACGTCCACCCGGCCGCACCAGCCACAAAGTGCGGCCATCGTCCAGCCGAATGGCGGCGGCACGGCTCAAGCCGCCGGGCTCCAGCTCGCGCCGAAGGTAGGAGTCAGACGCACCAATTCGTGCACCGCCAGGCGCATCCAGCGCCAGAGGCAGCCGCAAGCGGCGAGACCATTCCTTGAGGGCCTCAGCCTGCGATCGCGGCGTTTCCCAGGCCTCGGGCAAAGAGCCTTGCAGCAGCTCACCCCAGGCTGCCATGCGTTCAGCCATTTGGGCATCAGAGCGCAAACGCTCCTGGTCCAAATGCCGCTGAACCAACCAGCCCGAGGCCAGCGCAAACAGCGCCAGCGCCGCCACCACCGTGAGCCAGATGCGCAGATAAAGAGATTTCAATCGCCGTCCTGCTTGCGGGCAAAGACATAGCCCGAACCGCGCACGGTCAGCACCCGCTTGGGCGTCTTGGGGTCGTCCTCAATGACGGCGCGAATCCGCGAGATGTGCACATCAATGGAGCGATCAAAGGCCTCCAGAGGATGGCCCTTGAGCGCATCCATGATCTGGTCGCGGGTCAAGACCCGGCCGGGGCTGTGCGCCAGCACTACCAGCAAGTCGAACTGATGACCGGTGAGGTCGCAGCGCTGGCCTTGCAAGCGGGCTTCGCGCGCCCCCAGGTCAATCTCCAGGTGGCCAAAGCGCAGCACGTCGTCATCGGCGGCCTCGGGTGTGGCTCTGCGCAGCAAGGCCTTGACACGCGCCAACAGCTCGCGGGGCTCAAAGGGCTTGGGTAGATAGTCATCGGCGCCAATCTCAAGGCCAATGATGCGGTCGGTGGGCTCACCGCGTGCCGTCAACATCAGCAAAGGCAAGCGGCGGGTGCGTGCTTCAGCCCTGATCTCACGGGTCAGGTCTAGGCCATCGCCGTCCGGCAACATCAGGTCGAGCACCAGTGCGTCATAGCTGACTTGGCGCAGGCACTCACGGCCTTGCGCCAAGCTGCCCGCCGTGTCAACCTCATAGCCGTGGCCGCGCAGGTAGTCACCCACCATGCTGGTCAGGCGGGCATCATCATCAATCAACAACAGCTTGGCCGTCATGGTGTCCAGCGAAGATTCTCGGCCGCCGAAGGCAAACGGGTTGCTGCGGACCGTGGTCATGGAAGGGTGCATGGTAGTGCTCAAACTCAGAGTTGACAGCCCCCAAATTGGGACTGCTGTGTACTCTGCACGAGCCATGTGAGCCAGCGGTCACCCGCTTGTAAAGATGGGTGAACCCAAGACGGATTGGCAATCTGGAGTGATCTACACACTTTTGAGACCGTACTCCACCCATCGATAGCCCCTACAGAAACCCCAAAGAAATAGGAAATTTGCAGAGATGGAAAATTCGTTTCAAAGTGCTCATCCAGCTCTCATCATCGTGTGCCGACTGTGCTTGGGAACCATTACAGTCCGCCGTAGTCGAGACGGGACCTCCATCAGCCGTCGAAAGAGGCCCTCAGGGCCCTGCGACACCTCGCTGATGTCAGCACCTTTGCACATGCACGTTTGTCGGGTGCCAGAAGTTTCGATAAGTCCCCAGCCATGACTCTGAACTCCCGTTTTTCGGTGAACACCGGCGTGCTCTCCACCATCGGTGGAACGCCCCTGATCCGGCTAAACCAGCTGTTCGCAGGCAGCGGGATTGAAGTGTTCGCAAAGCTGGAGGCGTTCAACCCCGGCGGGTCCATGAAAGACCGGCCAGCCCTGCGCATGGTGCAACAGGCCATGGCTGCGGGGGCGTTGGGGCCAGATTCGGTCATTGTGGAATCAAGCTCCGGCAACTTGGCGATCGGGCTGGCACAAGTCGCTTGTGCACTTGGCCTGCGCTTGATCGTGGTGGTGGACCCAAAGATCACTCAGGCCAACTTAAAAATCTTGCGCGCCTATGGTGTGCAGATTGATACCGTCAACACGCCTGACCCAGAGACCGGCGAATACTTGGCGGCGCGCCGCAAGCGGGTGAAGCACTTGCTGACCAGCGTACCGGGCGCCATTAACTTGAACCAATATGCCAACCCCGACAACCCGGCTGCACACCGCATCGGTACGGCCAGTGAGATCTTGGAGGCCCTGGAGAACAAGGTGGATATCTTGTTGGTGTCGGTCAGCACCTGTGGCAGCCTAAAAGGAGTGCGGCAGGCCTTGAGCGAGCGCGGCTTGTCGCCGCGATTGCTGGCGGTCGACGCCGCTGGCTCCGTCACTTTCGGGCAACGCGGGCCGCGCTTGCTCGCTGGCCATGGGGCCGGCATCATGCCCGAGCACATGAGCGACGACCTCGCCGATGAGGGTGTCCTGGTGACCGATGCAGACTGTGTAGCGGGCTGCCGAGCCTTGGTGCGGCGTGAGGCCATTTTGGCCGGTGCGTCGAGTGGCGGTATCGTTGCAGTCATGGCTCGCTTGCGCCACCGCTGGGCGCCGGGAACCCGTGTTGCCGCCATCTTCCCCGATCGCGGCGAGCGATATCTGGACACCGTGTTCGATGATGCTTGGTGCATGCGTCACTTCGGCGGCGTGCCGCAACTGTCTGAACTTACTGAACAAGAGAGCTGATGCAATCCGCAACCCCCTACTCCCGCGAGCTCACGCTGCTGGGTCTCAACGACGTGGCCGCCCAACTGCAGGGCCAAGAGCTGGCCCTGATCGACCTGGCCGCTCAGGCTTACGTCACCCACAGCCGAGGTGACTCACGCCTGCCGCAGTCTGAGTATCTGCGCTTCCCCCACTTGGAGCGCGAGCGCATCATTCCGAAGGCAGGCTACCTCGGCGGCGCGCACCCCACAGCCGGCATCAAGTGGATCTCATCATTCCCGGACAACGTCGGCCGAGGCATGCCCCGAGCCTCTGCGCTGATCCTTCTCAATAGCGTGCAGGACGGCCGACCGACCACGGTCATGGAAGGCTCCCTCATCAGTGGTCAGCGCACTGCGGCCTCAGCCGCTTTGGCGGCCCGCCTGCTGCATCAAGGAGATCGAGTCAAACGCTTTGGACTGGTGGGTTGCGGGCCCATCAATCGAGAGGTGCTGCGCTTCGTGTTGGCTGACCGTCGGCCGATTGATGGCCTGGGTCTGTTCGACCTGAACCCTGCGCGCACCGAGGCTTTTGCGCAAGAAGCCCGCCAAGCTGGATTCAGCAAGCCGATTGAGCAGTTCGGCGCTGCCGATGCGCTTCTTGCCGACTGCGAATTGGTCAGCTTTGGCACCTCGGCCGTCGCACCGAGCGTGACCACATTGTCCATGTGCCCCCCGAGCAGCACGATCTTGCATGTCTCCCTGCGTGACTTCACGCCAGAGGCGATCTTACAAGCGGACAACCTTGCCGACGATGTTGAGCCTTGTCCAACGAGGTATGAGCCTGAACGGCCGACGTATTTCCAGCCGAAGTGAGCCTGAAGGGGTAGCGCAGGCCCCACTGCTGTTGGCTTGATCATCCAAGGATGGTGATCAACATGGACGAAACAAAGCTGCGCACAATCCAGCAACTTCCAGGACTTCGTGGACGCCACGCCCGAAGTCAAATTCACAAACGCAGCAGGTGACGACGACTCGAGGCGGGGGTATGCCCACATCAGCCGCGTCCTCAAGCGCTTCGACTACCCTCAGCGCAACAAATCGGAGCGCGGTGTGGTGCTGGCCTACCTGCGCCACACCAGCGGCCTGCCGTGCCCAAATCACCCGCCTGGTGGGGCTTTGGCACAAGAACCGGCTCGCGGCCGTGCCGCTGACCAAACGCTACAGCGCGCCGGCGGCTCCATTTCCTCGTAAATTCACCCGCTGACGATGTCCAGCTTGCTCGATGCAAGTGGATGGGCCAATGGGGATGTCTGCGGCCCGCTATTGCCCACCTGCTGCGCCGGGCCTTTACGGTCTACGGGGACCCCCGTGACGAGAGATTGGCTGGCCTGTCGGTCTCGCATCAGGCTACAACCTGCGCAAGAGCAATAACTACCAAGCCCAGCGCACTCATTTCACCAAGACTCGCCCTGTGTGCAACCCCCATTGGCGTGCGCAATCCGCCACGCCCCAATGGCCGGGCGGGCTGGGTGCACCTTGACAGCGTCCACCAAGGTGACTTGGACGGCGTCAAAGGGTCTATCACATCACCTGTGTGGACAGCGTGAGTCAGTGGCAGGTTGAGGCTTGTGTGCAGGGCATCAGCGAGGCCTTTTTGCTACCGGTGCTGGAGGCGGTATTGGCGCAGTTCCCGTTTGTCATTGAGGGCTTCCATTCGGATAACGGCTCGGGGTACATCAATCACAAGGTGGCCAAGTTGCTGGACAAGCTGCGCATTGAGCAGACCAAATCACGCTCGCGCCAAGCAACGACAACGCCTTGGCCGAGCAAAAACGCCAGCGTGGTCAGGAAGCACATGGGCTACAGCCACATTCCCCAAAAAGTACGCCAAACCCATCAACAAGTTCTATGAGGGCGTGTTCAATTCGTGGCTCAATTTGCACCGTCCGTGCCTGTACCGCCACTGAGGTGGTGAGCGACCAAGGCAAGGTCAAGAAGGTCTACAAAAGCCGGGATGCAAAGACGCCGCTGGAGCGCTTGGTGCAGCTCAACGAGCGAAGGGGTTTGGTCACCTTCAAACCGGGCACCAAGCTGGACGATCTGGTGGCGCAAGCAAACGCAAAAGACTGATCTGCAAGCGGCCCAAGAGATGCAAAAGGCCAAGGCTGATTTGTTTGAGTTGTTCCAACAAGCCAAGGCGTAAATTGCAGGCCCCCCCCGAATCAGGGCGGAAGAGCGCAACAATTTGGGTAATACATGCGGCTGGGGGAAGGCCTCCGGCGGTGGCAGGGGCCTGTATGAAGCTAAGGAAGAAGACAGAAACTCCAGTCCTTAAACTCCCGCTTAAGCGGTCAAGTCAAGACGCTCAGGGCATCGACTCACGCATGCTTCAGGCTCATACCTGGATTGGAAAATACTTGTTGAGCATGTGCTGCAAGCGAACACCTCCGTGCACCGAACCCAGCAATTGACAGGGCGCAGCGACTTCATTCGAGGAACGCTAGCGCAAGTCATTGAAGGCGCGATTCCAGCCCGAAAGGGCCAACAGCCGGTGATGTTCAACCCCTTTGGTTTGGCCGCTCTGGATCTGGCTTTTGCCGAGTATGTCGCGCGCAGTTGTAAAGCCGCCGGACGTGGGGTCGTCCTGCCTGACTTTTTGCCATGACGGACCCGAGGATGAACAACAGCGCACTGATGTCGCCCTGGGCTGGATTTCAAGCCACCTGTCAGATGCACCCAGAGGCCCCGGCCCTGGAGATCGCAGATCAGCAGTGGACCTACCAAGACATTGATGTCTGGTGCGGTCGCCTTCCCCCCCCCGCCCCTTCCCCCCTTCTTTTTTTCTTTGGTTTTTTCTTTCTTCCCTTTCCCCTCCCCTCTTTCCTCCGTTTCCCCGTCTTCCTTCTCCCCCTGGGTTTCCCTTTTTTGTTTGCTTTGGTTGCTTCCTCTCCTCCCCTGCTTTTTCTCTCCCTTTTTCTTTGCTTCTCTCTCCCTTCCTCCCTTTTTCCTTCGTCCCCCCTCCCCCCCCCCCTTCCCTCCCCTCCCTCTCCCTTCCCCTTTCCCTTTCCCTCCTCCCTTGCCTTCTCCCCCCCCCCTCCTTGGCGGTTCCCCCTTTCCCGCTGTCGCTTGCTTTTCTCTCCTTTCTCCCCCCCTCTCTCTCCCCTCCTCCCCCTCTGCCCCTCCTCTTCCCTTCCCTTCGCTTCCTTCTCCCCTCGTCCCCGCTCTTCTTTTCCCCCCCTTCTTCGGGTGGCTGATGGGCGCACTGCTCGACGTGCTAGCGCACGAAGAGGGCCCCCAGAAGGTGGCCGTGCTGGCTTCACGCTCTCTCACCGCTTATGCGGGCAGCTTGGCCGTGATGGCGCTGGGGGTGACGCACGTGGCCCTGAACCCCGCCTACCCCCCAGAGCGCAATGCAGCGATCTTGCGACGCGCAGGCATCTCCACGCTCCTGGTGGGGCCTGAAGGCCTGGCTCTTGTCGAGCCCCTGGCTGCTCTGCTGGGTCATCCCGTCACGGTGCTGGCGCCCCTGTCATGCTTTGAGCCTTCATCACCGAGCATCCAGCGTGTCTATGACGAACGGCACTTCGCCAACGCCCGTCGTCCGGCCTCGCTGCCAGTGCTTGCGGATGACGCAGCCGCCTACATTGTGTTTACCAGTGGCAGCACGGGAGAGCCCAAAGGCGTGGTGATCACCCAGCGCAATCTGGCGGTCTATATGCGGAACTTTCGGCATCTGGCACCACCGCTGGCAACGGACAGGGTAGCCACCACCTATGAGTTGACTTTCGATGTCGCGCTACACGACCTGCTCAATGCATGGTGGAGTGGTGCAACGCTGGTCGTGATGCCGGAACGCGCCATGCTGGCACCGGCGCGGTTCATTCTCGACAAGCAGATCACTTATTGGTTCTCGGTCGCCTCCTTCGCCTTGATCTTGCAGAAACAGGGCCTGTTGCGGGCCGGCATCTTCAGCCGTTTGCGGGTCAGCTTGCTGTGCGGTGAAGCCTTGCCCAAGGCCACAGCGATGGCTTGGTCAGAAGCCGCCCCCAACAGTGTTCTCTACAACGTCTATGGCCCGACGGAGACGACCATGGAGTTGTCCTTTTATCGCTGGCAAAGTGGCCTCTCTGAAGAAGCCTGCCTTCGTGGCGTCGTGCCGATCGGCATTCCCTTTGACGACCACCAGCACCTCTTGCTGGATGAGTTTGGCCAAGAAGTTATCGGTGATGGTGAGGGTGAGTTGTATCTCTGCGGGCCGCAGGTGGGGCCGGGTTACCTGGGCGATGCGCAGCGCACGGCCGAGACCTTTGTCGCGCTTGAAGGACGATCTGGCGTTTGGTACAAAACCGGCGACCGGGTCGAGCGCGATGCAATGGGGGTGTACCACTTCATCAGCCGGGTCGATTTCATGGTCAAGATACGGGGCAACCGCATCGAGCTCGGAGAGGTTGAACACGGCCTCAGACAAGCCTCTGGGGTGGACTTGGTGGCGGTGATCCCGCTGCCGGCACTGGACGGCATTGCACAAGGTTTGGTGGGTTTTGTGAGCGCGCCTTGCTCTGACACGGGCGCGGTTTTGCGCGACCGCATGGCCGCGCTGCTGCCCAAGGCTATGCTGCCCGATGACATTCGTATCTTGGACGACTTTCCACTCAACGCCAATCGAAAAGTCGACCGTGCAGCACTGGCAGCCTTGTTGCGGTCATGAATCAAGACACGTCCGCCATTCGACTCCGCCAAGCCACGCTCGACGATCACGCAGCCATTCAAGCCCTGTTCAGACAGAACACCTGGCCCCTGCGTAGCCTTGCAGCTTGGGATTGGGCCTTTGAGCAGAATCCATCGCGCCAAGCCATAGCGGCTCCTCTGGGCTGGGTGTTGACCAAAGGGGATGACATCGGCGGCTTCATTGGCAATCTGCCACAAACGTATTGGTTCCAGGGGCAGCGTGTCATGACGGCCACCTGCACCTCCTACCTGGTTCGTCCCGAATGGCGTGCGCGCAGTGTCGACCTGCTTCGCGCCTTTTTTGTTCAGCCCCACGTGCAATGTGTTTTCACGACCACGGCCAATGAACACAGTGCGCAGCTCTACAAGCTCTTCAAGGCCAAACCTTGGACACCCCAGGGGACCGATCAACGTCTGCTATGGATCGCCTCAGACAACGCCCTCGTGCAGCACTCCCTGCGGCGGCTTCATCAGCACCTTCTGCTGGGCCAGGCGGGCACGCCACTGGCCTGGGTGTTGAGACCTTTACGCCGATGGGTCGGCATAGCCACCGTGCCAAAGGCGCGCGGCTTTGCAGGACACGCCTTAACAATCACCGCCGATTCCGCTGAGCAACTCGACCTTCGCTTTGAGCGCTTCTGGCAAGGTTTGAAACAGCGAGCAGGCATGCAGCTCGACCGCTCTCCCGAGATGCTGGCGTGGCGACTGGGCGACCCGGACATGCGTGGTCATTGCGCATTGCTCTCACTGCTTGATGCCGCTGGCGAAGTGCTCGGCATGGCACAAGTGTTGGCCGTGACGAATCGACCGCACAGGATTCCGAGGGTACAAGTGTTGGATTGGGTGCTTCGCGACAGCCCACCACAAGCGGCGCGAAACGCTTTGCTTCAGGCTGTTTCGGCCTGGGCCCAAGCGCGCGATTTGCCCCTCATTGAGGCCGCCCGCTTTTCCGGAGCGGCCTTCGAGCAACTCCGTAAAGCCCAGCCTCATCAATGCACGCTGCACACCGGTAGCCACTGGGTGCGCCTGAGCGCAAATGCACTGCACGCCGATCAGATCAGCCCGCCATCATGGCCCATGACGAACGTCGATGGCGACGACTGGTTTGGCGTCACCGACTACGAGGCCCACACCGAGGGCGATGTGCAAAGTTAGGCTGCGGATCGCGCCAGGGCTCGGCTGAGATCATCAGCCGTCACGATGTCAGACGGATCAAACACCAACATATCCACTTCGCAGCCCAACTCAGTGTCGATCAAGGCCACCAGATCAATCAGCGCCAAGCTGTCGATCAAGTGGCTCTCAAACACTGCGTCCTGGGGACTTGGGGTGCCAGGGCGACCCAACGCTGCATGTCTTTGGGCCAAGAACCCGGAGACGATTTTGGCAATAGCGGCGTCTTGGGACATGGGAGATGCAGGCGCTGGGGCCATGTTTGGCGGAGAGGGAGGGATTCGAACCCTCGGTGCGGGGGTACCGCACGCCTGATTTCGAGTCAGGTACATTCGACCACTCTGCCACCTCTCCTGATTCGGGTGTTCACCGGCCGATTTTGGTGAAGCTGCGCATTCTAGCCGATTTCTGAAGGGCTGAGCCTTGTCCAACGAGGTATGAGCCTGAACGGCCGACGTATTTCCAGCCAGAAGTGAGCCTGAAGGGGTAGCGCAGGCCCCACTGCTGTTGGCTTGATCATCCAAAGATGGTGATCAACATGGACGAAACAAAGCTGCGCACAATCCAGCAACTTCAGGACTTCGTGGACGCCACGCCCGAAGTCAAATTCACAAACGCAGCAGGTGACGACGACTCAGAGCGGTATGCCCACATCAGCCGCGTCCTCAAGCGCTTCGACTACCCTCAGCGCAACAAATCGGAGCGCGGTGTGGTGCTGGCCTACCTGCGCCACACCAGCGGCTACTGCCGTGCCCAAATCACCCGCCTGGTGGGGCTTTGGCACAAGAACCGGCTCGCGGCCGTGCCGCTGACCAAACGCTACAGCGCGCCGGCGGCTCCATTTCCTCGTAAATTCACCGCTGACGATGTCAGCTTGCTCGTGCAAGTGGATAGGGCCAATGAGGATGTCTGCGGCCCCGCTATTGCCCACCTGCTGCGCCGGGCCTTTACGGTCTACGGGGACCCCCGTTACGAGAGATTGGCTGGCCTGTCGGTCTCGCATCTGTACAACCTGCGCAAGAGCAATAACTACCAAGCCCAGCGCACTCATTTCACCAAGACTCGCCCTGTGTGCAACCCCATTGGCGTGCGCAATCCGCCACGCCCCAATGGCCGGGCGGGCTGGGTGCGCATTGACAGCGTCCACCAAGGTGACTTGGACGGCGTCAAAGGGGTCTATCACATCACCTGTGTGGACAGCGTGAGTCAGTGGCAGGTTGAGGCTTGTGTGCAGGGCATCAGCGAGGCCTTTTTGCTACCGGTGCTGGAGGCGGTATTGGCGCAGTTCCCGTTTGTCATTGAGGGCTTCCATTCGGACAACGGCTCGGAGTACATCAATCACAAGGTGGCCAAGTTGCTGGACAAGCTGCGCATTGAGCAGACCAAATCACGCTCGCGCCAAAGCAACGACAACGCCTTGGCCGAGAGCAAAAACGCCAGCGTGGTCAGGAAGCACATGGGCTACAGCCACATTCCCCAAAAGTACGCCAAACCCATCAACAAGTTCTATGAGGGCGTGTTCAATTCGTGGCTCAATTTGCACCGTCCGTGCCTGTACGCCACTGAGGTGGTGAGCGACCAAGGCAAGGTCAAGAAGGTCTACAAAAGCCGGGATGCAAAGACGCCGCTGGAGCGCTTGGTGCAGCTCAACGAGCGGGGTTTGGTCACCTTCAAACCGGGCACCAAGCTGGACGATCTGGTGGCGCAAGCAAACGCAAAGACTGATCTGCAAGCGGCCCAAGAGATGCAAAAGGCCAAGGCTGATTTGTTTGAGTTGTTCAACAAGCCAAGGCGTAAATTGCAGGCCTGAATCAGGGCGGAAGAGCGCAACAATTTGGGTAAATACATGCGGCTGGGGGGAGGCCTCCGGCGGCCTGGCAGGGGCCTGTATGAAGCAAGGAAGAAGACAGAAACTCCGCCCCCTTAAACTCCCAGTTTTAACCCGGTCAAGTCAAGACGCTCAGGGCATCGACTCACGCATGCTTCAGGCTCATACCTGGATTGGAAAATACTGGCTGGTGCCCACTCTGTGGCACAGGATTCTGGCTTGAACCCACAATCAAGGCTTCGCCGCTGCTTGCTTTACGCTCCATGCGCCACAGCCCCCGCCCTCTTCGCCATGCGCTCAACCGCCGCCAGGTATTGGCCACATCGGTCGCCACTGGGGCCAGCCTGCCGAGCCTGGCCCAAAGGCCTGCGCAACATGCCATCGACATCGAGGTGAAAGTGCAGGAGGTGCTGCATGCGGCCAACCCTTTGCTGGTGGGCAGCAACACGCCTTGGGTTTACGGCAGCGAAGGCTTGATGGACCATGATGGCCAATGGCGTGAAGGCCCCGCCAACCGTGCCAAAGAGCTGGCCCCTGCGGTGCTGCGCTACCCCGGTGTGCCCGACACCTACCACTGGAAGCAAGGCATTGGCCCCGCAGCCCAACGCAAGCCGGTGTTCGCTTATCCGGGTCAGCCTTTGCAGAAGATCTTCTACGGCACGATCGAGTTTCTGGAAGCCTGCGAACATGTCGGCGCGCAGCCTTTGATTGAGCTGAACATGCATCAGGGCAGTGATGCTGAACTGGCCCAGCAAGCGGCGGAGTGGGTACGCTTCACCAACCAACAAACCCATCTCTCGCGCCTGAGCGGCAAACCGCTGCCCAAAGTGCTGTACTGGGAGCTGGGCAATGAGCCTTATGTGATGGAGCGCAACCACCCGCTCTATCTCAAGACTGAGCACTTTGCCCGGCGCGTCAACGCGGTGCTGGCCGCCATCAAGGCCGTCGACCCCAGCATCAAAGTGGGCTTGCCGTTTGCACTGGACACCTATTCCGGCAAACCGTGGCGTCCCAACAGCGAAATCGCCACCGTGGTGGGCGAGCACCTGGGCTGGGGCAGGAAGATGCTCGACGGCATAGACCGCCCGCAAGACCTGAGCTTCTTGGCCGTGCACTGGTACATGCCGCTGATCACCGGTGCCACCAATGCCGAGGGATACCCGGTAGCGCTGGGCAGCGATGAGCAACTGTATTGGGGCGCCGCCGCAGGCAGTGAAACCCTGCGCCGCGTGCCCGGCTTGATCAACGATCTCTGGCGCCAGCACCCCAAAACCGCCAAGCTGCCGCTACCGCGCATTGGCGTGACAGAGTACAACAGCTACTTCACCTCCACCCGCATCAAAGGCAAAGAGATTCGCCAAAACGGCTATGTGATGACGCAAGGCGGTGCGCTGTTTGTGGCGGATCTTTTGCGCATGATGGCCCATGAGCCGCAGATGGAGTTGGGCGCGCACTGGTCGCTCAACGGCAACTGGATCTTCGGTGCTTTTGACGTGCTGACCCAGGCCAACCCGCCGCCCGTGCGGCCAGCCTTTCATGCGCTCAAGATGTTCCGCCGCTTGCTGGCCGGGGGGCATATTGTGGGCAGCCACGTCAAGGTGGAGGCTACGGCCAAAGCCACAGGCATCAGCTTTTCTGCCCCCTGGTCGAACATGCCGCTGGCCAGTGCTGTGGCGGCACGCCAGGGCAAGACGGTGCAGGTGGTGGTGATCAACAAAGACCCGGCGCGGGCAGGCGTCATCAAGCTGAGCCTGCCGGGCGTGCAGGTGCAAAGCGTCCAGGTCGAGCAAGTGCAGGCCAAAGCCTTGTTCGACAGCCCAGGGCTGCCCGAGGCTTCGACCTTGGTGAGGCCTGAAGTGCAGGTTGACGCCAAGCGAGGCACCGTGCAGTGGCTCATGGGGCCCGCCAGCTATGGGCTGGCGACCCTCACGCTCGCGTGATCGTCAGGCCTTGAGCAGCGCAGCGCCACCCAAATAGGGGCGCAGCGCCTCGGGCACCTCGATCGAGCCATCGGCTTGCTGGTAGTTTTCCAGCACAGCCACCAAGGTGCGGCCCACGGCCAAGCCGGAGCCATTCAAGGTGTGCACCAGCTCGTTCTTGCCCTGGGCATTCTTGAACCGCGTCTGCATGCGGCGCGCCTGAAAGGCCTCGCAGTTCGAGCAGGAGCTGATCTCGCGATAAGCGTTCTGCGCCGGCACCCACACCTCTAGGTCAAAAGTCTTGGCCGCCGTGAAACCCATGTCGCCGGTACACAGCGCCAACACGCGGTAGGGCAAGCCCAAGGCTTGCAAAACCGCTTCAGCATGGCCCACCATCTCATCCAGCGCCGCATAGCTGTGGTCCGGATGTGTGATCTGCACCATCTCGACCTTGTCAAACTGGTGCTGGCGGATCATGCCGCGCGTGTCGCGCCCGGCAGAGCCAGCCTCCGAGCGGAAGCAGGGGCTGTGAGCCGTCAGCTTGATGGGCAACTCGTCGGCCCTCAAGACTTGCTCGCGCACGCTGTTGGTGAGCGAAATCTCCGAGGTGCTGATCAGGTACTGCTCGGCCTGGGCTTCATCCCCGCCACGGCTGACCCAGAACATGTCGTCCTTGAACTTGGGCAACTGGCCCGTGCCTTCTAGCACCTCTCGGTTGACGATATAAGGCGTGTAGCACTCGGTATAGCCATGCTGCTGAGTTTGCATGTCCAGCATGAACTGCGCCAAGGCACGGTGCAAGCGCGCTGCAGGGCCCTTCAAGAAGGAGAAGCGCGAGCCCGAAAGCTTGGCGCCAGTGTCAAAGTCCAACCCCAAAGGTGCGCCCAGGTCCACATGGTCTTTGATGGCAAAGTCGAACGCCCGGGGCGTGCCCCAGCGGCGCACTTCGACATTGCCGGCTTCGTCTGCACCCACCAGCACGCTGTCATGTGGCAGGTTGGGAATGCTCATCAGCATGTGGTTCAGTTCAGCCTGAATGGCCTCCAGCCGCTCGGCGCCGGCCTTTTGGGCGTCGCCAATGCCGCCCACTTCGGCCATCTCGGCCGAGGCATCTTCGCCCTTGCCCTTCTTCATGCCGATTTGCTTAGACAGTGCGTTACGGCGCGACTGCAGCTCCTCGGTCTTGACCTGTAGCGCTTTGCGCTCGGCCTCCAGCTCGGTGAAGCGGGCCACATCCAAGAAGGCCTGGGGCGACTTGCGTGCGTTGAGTTTGGCGACGACGCCGTCCAAGTCGCGTCGCAATTGGGTGATGTCCAGCATGACAGTCCTCAAAAATGATTCAGGGGTGATGAGTGACGCTCGAAGCCGACCCCAGGGTGCCTGGCCTGCGCCCACTCAACATTCATAAAAAAAATCGCTCAGAGCTCAGGATCGTGACGCTGCAAACTCGGCCATCGACTTATCTCCCAGACCCTTGGGCAAGGGGAACTCGATGGTCTCTTCCACCCCTGGCAGGCGCCGCACGGCCAGTGCACCCAACTCGCGCAAACGGGCAATCACCTGCTGCACCAATACATCGGGTGCAGAAGCCCCTGCCGTCAGGCCCACACGCTGCCGACCTTCAAACCACTCGGACTGCAAGTCGTCTGCACCATCGACCATATAGGCTGGCGTGCCCAGGCGTTCAGCCAACTCGCGCAAGCGGTTGGAGTTAGAACTGGTGGGGCTGCCGACCACCACCACCACGTCCACCTTGGGCGCCAGCACCTTGACCGCATCTTGGCGGTTCTGCGTGGCGTAGCAGATGTCTTGCTTCTTGGGCTCGCGCACCTGCGGGAATCGGGCTTTCACGGCATTCAAGATCTCAGCCGCATCATCCACGCTCAGGGTGGTTTGCGTCACCACCGCCAGCTTGTCAGGGCGAGTGACGGGTGCCGTCGCCACATCAGCCACGTCTTCAACCAGGTAGATGCCCTCATGCAATTGGCCCATGGTGCCCTCCACCTCGGGGTGACCCTTGTGGCCGATCATGATGAACTCATAGCCCTCTTTGGACAGCTTGGCGACCTCTACGTGCACTTTGGTGACCAGCGGGCAGGTGGCATCAAACACCTGAAAGCCGCGCTGCGCCGCCTCTTGGCGCACCGCTTGCGAGACACCATGCGCCGAGAACACCAAAGTCGCCCCTGGGGGCACATCGGCCAAGTCTTCAATGAAGATGGCGCCCTTGGTTTTGAGGTCGTTCACAACATAGGTGTTGTGGACGATCTCGTGGCGCACATAAATGGGCCGCCCAAACCGCACCAGGGCGCGCTCAACGATCTCGATGGCACGGTCTACACCGGCGCAAAAGCCGCGCGGCTCCGCCAACAGCACTTCCGCATCATTCATGGCAGGCAGGCTCATCACATTACTCCAATGATTTGGACCTCAAAGGTCACGGCCTTGCCGGCCAAGGGGTGGTTAAAGTCAAATTCCAGCCAACCTTCGCCCTGGGCTTGAAGCACGCCCGCAAAGCGGCCTCGGCCATCGGGGGTCGGAAACTCCACCACATCGCCCACGTTGTATTCGGCGTCGGGGTCGGCCAAGCCATCCAGCGCGCTGCGCTTCATGCGCTGCACCATGTCTGGGTTACGGTCGCCAAAGGCTTCGCTAGGCGCCAGCGTGAAGGTGGTGCGCACCCCTTCAGCCAAACCGAGCAATTTGGCTTCAATGGCCGGCGCCAACTGGCCCGCGCCGAGCGACAAGGTCGCCGGTTTGTCCTGAAAGGTCGTGACCACATCGGCCCCGTCCGGGCCGGCAAGCCGGTAATGCAAGGTCAGGAAAGACCCTGGCTGAATGGTATTCACAAGCACGACCTCAAACTGATACGCTGGGGGCGATTTTAGGGGCGGCCCACGCAGGCCCTCGTCACAAGCCGTGAACGTGCCCCACATCAGGGAGGAAACATGACCATCAAGGACTTACCCAAGGCCCTCCGCCCGCGCGAAAAGCTGCTCGCCCACGGGCCTGGAGCCCTGGCCGACGCCGAACTCTTGGCCCTGTTGCTGCGCACGGGCACCCGGGGCATGGGGGTGCTGGACATGGCCGACGCCCTGCTCACCCGCTATAAAGGCTTTGGCGGCTTGCTGCACTGCAGCGCCGAAGACATCAAGGGCATCAAAGGCCTGGGCCCCGCCAAGCGCGCCGAGGTCAGCGCGGTGCTGGAGATCTCGCGCCGCGCCCTGGCCCAGCAGCTCAGCGCCAAACCCGCCTTTGACACCGTGCAGCGGGTCAAAGACTACGCCGCGCTGCAGCTCGGCGGCCAAAGCCGCGAGGTGTTTGCCGTGATGTTTCTCGACGCGCAACACCGTCTGATCGCCTGGCAAGAGCTGTTTCAGGGCACGCTGAGCCAAACCAGCGTCTATCCGCGCGAACTGGTACGGCGGGCGATGGAGATGAATGCCGCCGCCGTCATCTTGGCGCACAACCACCCCTCGGGCGTGGCCGAACCCTCTAGAGCGGATGAATTTCTGACCAAATCCATCCAATCGGCGCTGGCTCTGGTCGATGTACGGGTGCTTGACCACATGGTCGTGGGTCAAGGCGAGGTGGTCAGCTTGGCCGAGCGAGGCCTGATGTAACCCGCCTGAAAGCGTCTCAGCCATAAAGCAGGCATCATGGCCGCATGGTGACGGTGAAAGACTGGAAAGAGCTGGGGGCGGTGCGTGAGGCCTTGCGCCAAGCCCGGCTGCAAGAAGAGGCGCGGCGCGCCCAAGAGGCGGCTGAGGCGGCCCGACTGGCGCGTGAGCAGCAATTGTTTTCGCTCAGTGTGGGGCCTGTCGCACCGCTCAAAGCCAGCGGCAGGGCTGAATTGCCGCGCAGTGCGCCCACGCCCGAACCCCGCCAAACACAGGCCGATGAGGCCGCTGCCTTGCGCGAGGCGCTGTCTGATGAAGTGGACGTAGAGTCGCTGCTACTCACTGACGACGGCCTGAGCTATCGCCGCCCCGAGGTGTCTGAAGATGTGTTGTTGCGCCTGCGGCGAGGGCAATGGTCTATTCAAGGCGAGATCGACCTGCACGGCCTGCGCCGCGACGAAGCCCGCGAGGCGGTGGCCAGCTTCATCCTCAAAGCGCACCAGCAGGGCCGCCGCTGCCTGCGCGTGGTGCATGGCAAAGGGCACGGCTCGCCGGGTCGCCAGCCCATTCTGAAGGCCAAGGTGCAGCGCTGGCTGGCACAGCGCCAAGAAGTGATCGCCTTCACTCAGGCCAGTGGACCAGAGGGCGGCGCGGGCGCGCTGATCGTGCTGCTGGGCTCCAAGGTCCGCCGTTCACACCGCCCGAGCCAAGCCTGCGCGCCGGCGTGAAGCGCCAAATTGTGGGCGGGCATGGCACAAAGCCACGGCTTGGCCGCTGCTAGCATCCGCCGCTTGCCCTGCTTGCGCTGCTTGGGCGCCACCAACGGCCTGATAAGCGCGCCTCGCTAACGCCCCATGACTGCCCTTCACGCCCCTGCTGCCGCCCGCTCCAAACGCATTCGCCTGGGGGTGGACTTCCACGTCTGGGACGAGCTGTTCCAGGGCTCGCGCAGCCACCTGCTGGGCCTGTACCGCGCGGCCATCCCCCTGGCGCCCGACATCGACTTCGTCTTCTTCCTGGACCAGCCCGACGCCCTGCGGCGCGCCCACCCTGAATTCGACGCGCCCCACGTGCACCTGGTGCGCATGCCGCACCGCCCGGGGCCCTGGCGCCTGGCCTGGCAACTGCCCTGGCTGCGCCGCCGGCCACGGGCGTCGACCTGCTGCACATGCAGTACCGGCTGCCGCTGCTGCGCTTGGGGCGCTGCGCCTGCACCATCCACGACGTGCTGTTCGAGACCCACCCGCAGTACTTCACGCGCGCCTTCGTCTGGCACTCGCGGCTGACCGGGCGGCAGGCCGCGCGGCGAGCCTAACTGCTGTTCACCGTGAGCGACTACTCCCGAGATGAGATCGTGCGGCAGTACGGCGACCGGCGCCGAGCGCGTGCCATCACCTCCAACGGGGTCGACTTCATGCGTTTACGCCCGGGCCCGAGGGGTGCGGAGCCGGTGGCGGCACTGGGCCTGATGCCCGGCGGCTACCAGCTCCACGCTGGGCCGGCTGGAGCCGCGCAAGAACCACGTCACGCTGCTGCAGGCCTATGCCCGGCTGGCCGATGCGGCGCCGCCGCTGGTCATCGTCGGCCAGCGCGACTTCCATTACGGCGCGGTTTTCGACGACATCCGCCGCCTGCAGCTCGGCCCGCGTGTGAAGGTGCTGGAGACGGTCGACGACGCCACGCTGCCGGCCGTGCTGCGCCACGCTCTGCTCTTCGTCTACCCGGCGCTGGCCGAGGGTTTCGGCATGCCGGTGCCCGAGGCCATGGCCAGCGGCGTGCCGGTGATCACCGCCAACACCACCGCCCTGCCCGAAGTGGCCGGCGACGCGGCCTTGCTGGTACCCCCCGACGATGACGCAGGCCTGGCTGCCGCCTTGTCGGAAGTGCTGGCACCAGGCCCCCGCGCACAAGCCATGCGCCAAGCAGGGTTGTTGCAGGCCGCGCGATTCAGTTGGGAGGCGTCGGCCCAAACCCTGTTGGCGGGCATACGTCACACTTGCCGTGGCATCAGGCCAAGCGACGAAGCCTTATCGGCCCGCGCCAACACGCCGTTGAGGCCATGATTTGTATGAGTTCGTGACGCACCGCACGCCCTATCGTGCAAAGAAGGTATCGCGGCGGCAAAGCCCCCCATAGAATTCATTCCGCACCAACGTTCTGGGCTCGGAGATAGGCGAAACAAGCTGTTTCAAATCTCGCTGAAGCTCCGAGTTATCTTCTTTTCTCGCGTTTACCTGAAAGGTTTAACCATGTTCAAGCAAATCCAAGCCCGTGCCAACCAACGCGGCCAAGGCATGACCGAGTACATCATCATCGTCGCCCTGATCGCCGTCGCTGCGATCATCACTTATCAGTTCTTCGGTAGCGCTGTGCGTAACCAGACTGCGTCGATCGCTTCTGAAATCGGTGGCGACCAAGCTGCGGCCAAGACTGCAGCGGACAAGGCTGAAACCGACGGTAAGGCCGCCACGACCGATGCAACCAACAAGCGCACCTTGAGCGATTACAGCTCGCAAGGCCGTCCCCAGTAATGGCTGGTGGGCGCTTGTCAGCACTTAGTTAAGGTCATACTGGTTTTGTTCAAAGCAACCCCGACATCTCGCCTATGGAGTATGTCAGCCGCCCCCCTAAACCACCCCTGCGCCGCGCCCAGCGCGGCCAGGTGCTGGTCTTTGGACTCTTTGTGGCGGCCGTGGCCGCCGCAATGCTTTTCTTTGTCTTCAACTCGGGTCAGTTGATCCGCGAGAAGACCAAACTGGTCAACACCACCGACGCCGCCGTGTATGCGGCTGGGCTGTTGGATGCCAGAACCCTGAATTACACCGCCTATGGCAACCGGGTGATCGTGGCCAACACCATCGCCATAGCCCAAATGAACAGCCTGCAATCGTGGTTGACCATGCTCAACACGGCGGGCGACGACGCAATTGTGCTGCTCTCGGGCAAGTACCCTGAGATGGCGGGGCCAGTGGCCGCCGCTCAGCAGCACGCACCGCAAATGCAAGGCGAGCTGGTGGACAGCGGCGTGCTGGGCGCGCTGACGGGTTTGTCTGATCAGCGCAGCCTCTACACCATTGCCGGCTCTCAGTTCGTGGCCTTTCAAATGCTGAGAAAGGCGCGTGAACAAGCCGTGAACGATGTCTTGTCCACCACCTACTCCGCTGACGGCGTCATCGCGCAGGCCGACCCGATACCACTGTCTAACAGTTTGGGCGCCGCCGACTCTGAGGAAGAGTGGCGCAATGGCGGTGGCGGCTTTGTCCGCATCATGGGCGGGCAGAACCGAGGCCGTATGCTGGCCACCGTTCTAGCCGCCCAAAGACAAGACCCCTTCATTGGCGAGCCCGGCACGGCCGACCCCACCCCCATGGAGCGCAATTGGGAGATGTCGGTGCCCAGCACGTTTTGCGCAGGCCAAAACGACAGGCTGCTTCGCCGCGGCAAGACCTGGATTTCTGAAGACGGCAACGCCGGCGACCTGGCCAACCCAGGCCCACCGGGCTATGCACGCTGGACCTCTGAAGACGAGCTGGTGGAGGAGTTTTACAGTCTTGAGGACTGCAGCACCCCACAGCGCAAACGCATTTTGTTTGGCCGAAATTCCTTTGGCAGCGGTGCGGCGGGGGCCAGCGGTTATTCTGGGATTCCAGATTATTTCGACCTCGAAGCGCCAGACCCCAATCTCACGCCCGATGAACAAGACGCCAGAATGCGCATGGTTTACGGCATTCGCGTGATGCGCAAGGTGGCCGACACCGCCACCTCGGAAGGTCGCTCGGGGGTCAAGGCCACTGACAAGCTCAACGCCTACAAAGCCCAGCCGGCAGGCGCGGCGGGCGAGTTGGTGGCTGTGGCCAAGACCGAGACCTTTTTCAGACGAGACGGCGCAGCTCGGCTGAATCAGCAGTCTGGTACAGAGGAGCGGCCCAATTTGTTCAATCCGTTTTGGCACACGCGATTGGCCGACGCCAAGGGCGAGGTCAATGCGGCTCGCAGTTTGCAAGGCGCTGGGGGCATTTGATGACACTGCGCACACAACGCTCCCACGGTCAGGCGATGACCGAGTTCATCATCTTGCTGGCCGGGGTGATTGTTCCCTTTCTCTTGTTGATGCCCATGATCGCCAAGTATCAGGACGCTCAGCATCAAACCCAGTTGGCCAGCCGCTATGTGGCCTTTGAGGCGAGAACTCAATCTGACGACTCAGGCAATTGGCGTCCCGACGATGTTTTGGCGCGCGAAGTTCAAAACCGGTTTTTTGGTGAGCACGGCAGTCGCATCACCTCCAACCCCAGCAGCCCAGCCACCGGCCCCTGGAACTGGACCGACCCCACGCACCGGGCGCTGCTGCCCAACCCCAGCGCAGCAGTGGCCATACGCACCGGCCCGAATGGCCTAGGCAGCGGCACGAGCAACGGCTTCGACCCAGACACTGATGCGTTTTCCAGTCCAGCTTTTCAAGGCGGGATGGAACCGCGTTACTTGGGCCTGAAAGGCCGGGGCTTGTTCACCGCCACCGTCGAGGTCAACCTGAATCGCCTGCCCTCCGTCGGTCCGGGCTTCATGGGTTCCAGCTTTGCGCCCTTCGATGCACTGAACATGCGGCTCTCCGCCAGAACAACCACACTCACCTCGCCCTGGACTGCCAAAGATCCCGCTCAAGTTTTGCGCCAGATGGGCACCCGCGAAGGGGATGTGTTTGCGTGGGTGTTTCCGTCTCAGGGCCTGACCCTGACCAATGACTACACCCAGTACACCACGGACCGGATCGTCCAGATCGTGTCGGATGTTGAAGCCACAGGCAAGATCAAAGGCCCTGAGATCGGTCGGCTGGAGTTTTGGCAGGACATGCCGCCTCCTGATCGCCTCAAGCCCAATTAAGCCGCCCGCTGGATGCGGCTATCGCCTGTGACGACACTTGCTGTCTCGGATTTGTCGGCCGGTAGGCTGCTGCCCTTTTGGGCTTCCGCTCATAGCTGGTTGGGGCGTTTTGGGACAAGTTTGGCCTGCGCCTTGGCACTATTGTGCAGCCCTGCTTGGGCTTGGCCCAGCATTGCCTTGCCACCTCGCGCAGTAGCGCAAGACATGGGTGGCCCCATGATCCACAACGGTACGCCCATGCGCATGCAGGGTTTTGTCAGCCCCGACAAACCCGGCGCTGTCACGGCTTGGTTTGAGAAGAGTTTGGGCCAGCCGGTAGCGCGCAGTGCCCAAGGCAAGGCCATGGTGCTGGCGAAACACCTCGAAGGCTTTTATGTCACGGTGCAGATTGAGGCCACGTTTCCGGGCTCGCGGGGTTTGATCGGCATCACCGATATGCGCTCGGCGGCCGAAATGCGCGAGGATTACCGAGCGCGCCTGAACAAGCTGCAAGATCGACTCCCCATCGGCGCCGTCATCAAGAGCCACAGTACGAGTGTGGATGGTGCGCGCAAAAGTATGCAGCTACTCTTCACGAACACCAACTCCTTGGCCATCAATTCAAGCCATTTAGTCGCTATGCTCAAGGGCGAAGGCTACGAGCTAGAGCGCCGAGCGGTCGGCAAGCCCCAAGAGGGTGAGAAAGCCGGTGAGTTGCTGTATTTTCGGGGGAGTGGCAAAGAGGCCACCGCCACCATTTCGCTAGAGTCGCAGGGCCAAACGGCTGTATTTTTGGTCACTGTGACAGGAGGCTAAGCCAGATGATGCACCGGATGAATGTCGGCTCTCGTCGTGCCGTTCAAGGCCAGACCATGGTCGAATATGTGATTATTCTTGTGGCGTTTTCCATCCTCTTACTGATTCCCTATGACGGCAAGACTTCGGTGATGGATCAAATGCTGGCTGCGCTGCTGGAAGCCTACAAACGCTTCAGCTACGCCTTGTCCTTGCCCACTTGAGACAAGACGTCGCTTGTCTCGCACTCTTTTTGCTGAGCTTTTGCTGTGAACGCACCTTCTGCCTCCCCCTCCCTCAAGTCCGCCCGGGGCGCCACTCGGCGCACCTGGATCATTCTGGTGGTGGCCCTGGTTCTGGGTGGCGCATCGGCCATGCTCAGCCTCAGCTATCTGAACCGTCAAAAGGAAGCCATTGCCGCCCGTGCGAACTTGGAGAGCGGGCAAAAAGTTCAGATGATGGTGGCCAAGCGCCCTTTGGGCCGGGGCGATGCGATTACCGAAGACAACGTGGCGGCGCGTGAGGTACCCGTTGAATATGCCCACTCCCTGGCCCTGAAGGCCAGCGACTTTGACCGGGTCGAGGGCAAGCTGATGGCCTACTCCATCAAGGCAGGCGAGATGATTCTGCCCAGCCTGATTCAAGGGGGTGCCGCCACGTTCTCCGCCAGGGTGGAACCCGGCCGTCGGGCAGTGACCCTGCAAGTGGACGAAATCAGCTCCATTTCCGGCTTGGTCGAACCGGGCGACCTGATCGACCTGTTGGTGACCACCCCCCAGGGCAGCCGTCGCTCGGCCCCGATTCCGGTGCTGTTGGGCGTTGAGGTCATGGCCACCGGCCAGCGTGTGGCCAATGATCCGCGCACGGGCGAGTCCCGCCGCTATTCGACCGTCACGCTCAACACCACGCCGGAACAGGCCCGCAACGTGATCAGCTCTCGTGAAATGGGCCGAATCACCGCCCTGCTGCGGAACCCCAAAGACAAACCCACTGGGGCTGTTGAGGAGGTGGACGTCAGCATGCTGGACGACGGCGCGGCCTCGCCATCAGCCGCGCCCCGGGGCCGCCCCGCGCCCCCTCCCGCCCCTGAAGTGCAGGTGCTCTATGGCGGCGCTGGCAAGTCCAGCTCGCCGGGCAAAGTCTTGTCCAACCTCTCGGGCGCGCCCACTGAAGCGCCTCCCCCCGCTGCGGCAACCACGCCCAGCCTGCCGACAGGCCGGTGATGGCCCTGACTCTGACGGCAACCCAGCGCACCGGAACCCTCATGTTTGCTTCCTCATCCCCCCGCCCTTTGGCCCACCACCCTGCACTGCTGACGGTGGCGGCCTTGTGTTTACCGCTGAGCCTGGCGGCTCAGACTGCCACTCCCCCCAGCCCGCGAACCACGCCCACTGCGGCAGCGACTGCGGCGGACGCGGAGGTGCAGTTGTACGTGGGCGAGACACGTTTGTTTCCCGCACCGGGGGTCAAACGCATTGCGGTGGGCAGTGGGCAGATCCTCACCGCCAATGTTTTGGATGGCCGCGATGTGCTGGTGTTTGCCAATGCGCCGGGCGTCACAAACATGATGTTCTGGGATGCGGCCGGCCGCATGACGGGCATGAAGGTCACCGTCACCGCCAATGATGCACGCGGCTCCGCCAAAGAGATTGCGAGCTTTTTATCCACCATTCCGAATGCCCGCACCTCGGTGATCGGTGACAAGGTCATTGTCGAAGGCGACAACCTGGCCGACCGAGATTTGGCCAAGATCGATGAGCTGAGCAAGCGCTATCCCCAGGTCGTCAATTTCACCAGCAAGCTGGGCTGGGAGAAGATGATCATGATGGACGTGAAGGTGGTGGAGTTCCCCACTAACTTGCTCCGCGATATTGGCCTGAAGTGGAACCCCGCCGGCGGGGCGGCTATCGGGGGCGTGTGGTCGCCATTTCAACGTGGCGCAACGGGTGACTTGACCATTGCTGTGCCCGGCTCGCCCAATCTCAGCACCGGTGGCGGCAATGCCGTCTCGCTAACGTCTGGCCTGCGCGCGCTGAGCGCCGATCAACCTAGGTCTCTCTGGCACACTGAATATGTTGGTCCGCGACGGCCAAGGCAGCATCTTGGCGGAGCCGCAGCTCTCAGCCCGCAATGGCTCCAAGGCCACTTTTTTGGCGGGCGGTGAGTACCCTTACACCGTCTCGTCCATCAACGGCCAAACCGTCTTCTTCAAGCCCTTTGGCATCAAGCTCGACATCGTGCCGCAGGTGGATAAGAACAATATGGTGCGGGCTGTGATTGACAGTGAGGTCAGCTCGCTGGACACCTCTTTGTCCACGAACGCTGGCCCGGCGCTGTCCACTCGCCGCACCAGCACCGAGTTCAACGTCAAGGCAGGTGAGACCATGGTCTTGGCCGGCCTGCTGTCTCGCAAGACCACCAGCACCATCGACAAGGTGCCCTTCCTGGGCGATATCCCAATTCTGGGTGCTTTGTTCCGATCCAAGCGCTTCCAGAACGACGAAACCGAGTTGGTGGTGTTTGTAACGCCCACCATCGTGGACGCACACACCTCCTCCTTGACCGCCAGAGTGGACGACGCCACCCAGCGGCTGGAGCGTGATGCTGGCAAATCCCCCTACCTGCCCGCCATCGAGACTCTGCCTCCAGCCCATGCGGTTCAGGCCAAACCTGTCAGCCTGCCTCAGCCCGCGTTGGTGGCCCCCACCCCTGTCGTGGCCAGCTCCCCAGCCCGCCCAGTGGCGGTAGCAGCCCCCGCTGCGGCGCAAGCCTCTCCGCCACCCGCCTTGACCGCCAGCACGATGGCTCCTGCCACCGCTGCCGCAACGGCAATCCCGGCCAGCACTGCCGCCATGCAGGCTGCTGCCACGGCCAACGAGAGGGCCGTCGCCCTGGCAGCAGAGGCCTTGGCCGCCCAACGCGCAGCCGCAGCCAAACCCACGGCAGCCGACATCGCCGCAGAAGCTGCTCGACGGGTACCACGCAATGAAACCACGCCATTGACGGGCATGCCGGTGGCTGGCGATGGCGCTTTGGCTGCTGGCATGTACCGGGTCAATCAGTACGACTTGCCACTACGATCCAGCGCCGAATTCAATGGTCGCGTCTTGCGCTATTTGCCTCTGAATGCCGTGGTTGAAGTGTTGCCGACGGGCCGCAAGGGCTACTTCGTGGCTGTCAGAGCCGGAGAGCAAACCGGCTGGGTCGGTGCCCAATGGCTGCGTGCGCAGTAAGGCAGGTCCACGGCCATGATGAACATTGAGCTGACCCGTCCTGACGGGCAAACCAGCGCCATTGCGGTGGCCGATGACTGCATCATTGGCAAGAGCAATGAGTGCGATCTGCGGCTGAACAATTGGCGCATTGGCCGCGAACATGCACGGTTGTTCAACACCCCGTCGGGTGTCTTCATTGAGGACCTGGGGGCCTTCGGCGGCGTTCAGGTCAACGACCAACGTATTGACTTGCAGTACGGGCCCCTGGGCATCACTGACCGCATTGTCATCGGGCCCTTCCGCATGAAGTTGCTGGCCAGTGCGCAAGACGCCATGCCCTGGCAAGCACCGACCGACTCGCAAGCTTCTACACGCCGCTTGGCCCGAAGAGCCAGCGACCACCTGCACGGCAATCAACTGACGCCAGAGGACCTTCTCGGTGCGGCAGAGTTTGGCCGCCGCGCTCAAGACCAACGTTTGATTGCCCCCCCGGCGGCAGTGGCGCCACAAGCCCTTGAACCCGCCCCGACACCCAGCGCATTCAAGGCGGCACCGATGGGTACCCCCGTGTTGGCGGCATCAACCCCGATGGCGCGCATGGAGCCCGCCAACAACGCGCTCAAGCTGCTGGAGTTTGAATGGCGCAGGCGCTTGCATGGTTTGCTGATCGAGAGCATGGACTTGCGACGCCGCGATGTGTCGTCGATGACCGACGAGCGTCTGCGCAGCGAAGCCAACAGCCTGATGGATGGGGTGATGGAAAGCGTGGCCGATGAGATTCCGCCGCAGCTCAACCCGACCCTGCTGCGCAAACAGGTGATCGACGAAGCCGTCGGGCTTGGCCCTTTGGAAGAACTGCTCTTGGATGACTCCATCAGCGAAATCATGGTGAACCGCTACGACAGCATTTATGTCGAGCGGCGCGGCCAGCTCCACCCCTACCCTTTGAGCTTCACCAGCGACAAGGCGGTCATCAGCGTGATCGAACGCATCGTGGCACCGTTGGGGCGGCATATTGACGAATCCAGCCCTATGGTGGACGCGCGCTTGAAGGATGGCTCTCGTGTGAATGCCATCATTCCGCCGCTGGCCATTCACGGCTCGGCCATCACGATTCGAAAGTTCCCGAAACGCAAGCTGACCGGCGATGACTTGGTTAACTTGGGCTCCGTCAGCCCCGAGATGCTGCGCTTCTTGAAGGTCTGCGTAGAGTCCCGTAAAAACATCATCATCTCTGGTGGCACGGGCTCGGGCAAGACCAGCTTGCTGAACATCTTGTCCAACTTCATTCCCAACAGCGAACGGGTCATCACGGTCGAGGATGCGGCCGAGTTGAAGCTGCATCACCACCACCTGATCAGCCTGGAAGCCCGGCCCCCCAATGCCGAAGGCAAGGGGGCGGTGGCGATTCGCGACTTGGTCAAGAACGTGCTGCGCATGCGTCCGGACCGCGTGGTGATTGGCGAGTGCCGGGGCGCCGAAGCCCTGGACATGTTGCAGGCCATGAACACCGGTCATGAAGGCTCACTGACCACCTTGCACGCCAACACACCGCGCGACGGCTTGGCCCGCTTGGAGACCATGATCCTGATGGCCGGTGCAGACCTGCCCTTGCCCGCCATCCGCGAGCAGATTGCCAGCGCCGTGGACATCATCGTTCAGCAAACGCGCTTTGCCTGCGGCACCCGAGCCATCACGCACATCACTGAAATCAGCGGTATGGAAAGCGGCCGCTTCCAGATGCAAGACCTGTTCTTGTTCATGCAACGCGGCTACTACCCGGAAGGCCACCCCAAGGCGGGGAAAGTACGCGGCTACTACACCGGCTGCGATGTGATCCCCAGCTTCTATGAAGACCTGAACGCGCGCGGCGGCGCCTTGGATTTACGCTTGTTTGCCCCGGTGTCCGAAGAGACGGCGCTCTCGCAGCATGAAAGCACGGCAACCGGAGTGCTGACATGAGCGCAGACGTGCTGATCCCTGTCTTGGTGGCCCTGACAGCGGCCATCGCCGCTGCTGCTGCCGCTTGGCTGGTGATTCAGTTTGCGCCCAAAGCCATTGACGCCTATGAAAACCGCTTCACGCGGCTGACTCAAACTCATACGCGCGACCTCTATTTGTCGCTGGATCCAAAGGCAGCTTTCGGCATCAATCTGTTCGCCATGATTGCCGGGACTTTGGCCGTCTGGCTCGTCACAGACAGCATTTTGCTGGCCATTTTGGGCCTGGTCTTGCTGGCCTCCATGCCCCGCATCATCTATGCCCGTATGCGAGCAGCCCGGCTCAAGAAATTCGATCAGCAGCTACCCGATGCCCTGATGATGATTGCTGGCGGTTTGCGGGCCGGCCTCAGCCTGAGTGGGGCTTTGCACCATTTGGTGGAAGAGGCGCCGGCACCTCTGCGTCAAGAGATGGGGCTGGTGCTGCGCGAGAACCGGCTGGGCATGCCGCTGGACAGTGCCTTGACCAATCTTGCGCGGCGCGTACCCACCACCACCACCGTCTTGGTGGTCTCTGCGATGCGGGTGGCCAACGAGACCGGCGGAGGCTTGGCGGAAACGCTGGAGCGCACCTCCACCACCGTGCGGCGCAAGCTGCAGATGGAAGACAAGATCGACGCCTTGACATCTCAAGGCAAGTTGCAAGCCTGGGTGGTGGGCTCCATGCCTATCGCCTTGATGCTGGTGCTCAACCACATTGAGCCCGTGGGCATGCACGGTTTGTGGCATACCACGCCAGGCTGGATCGCCTTGGGCGTGATTGCTGTGCTTGAAATCATTGGTGTGCTGCTCATCCGCCGCATCACCACCATCGATGTGTGAGTCGCTGTGGACAGCCTGATCAACGCTTCTTGGATCTTGCCACTGGCCGCCCTCTTGATGGGGGCTGTGGTGGGCGTGGCCATTTGGTTTGCATTAGGCTTTCTGCCTGACCCCCCGGAAGAAGACCGTGAGTTCCGAGATCCACCCCCTCTGGGCTTTCGGATGCTGTGGTGGCCCGTTCAATGGATGGAGCCCCGCTTTGACCGCCTGCTCTCGCGTCAAACCCGCTTGGCCTTTGTGCTGCGGCTGCGCCAGGCAGGCTTGGAGTTTTCGCTTTCGCCAGGGCAGTTCTATGCGGGTCAGTTGGCCTTCATGATGACCAGCGTGGTGCTCATGGCTTTGCTGCTGGCGGTCTTGACGGGCCTTGGTACTGCCGATGCCACCAAAGGTGAGTTCGAGGTGGGCTATGGCAATTCGCTGCTGCTCATTGTGCTGGTGGGTGCCCTGGGCTGGTTTTTGCCCTTGGTATGGTTGCGCGACCGCATCAAGGCCCGGCAAAAAGAATTCGTTCGTGCCTTGCCCTTTTTTCTGGATGTGATCACGCTGTGCGTGGAAGCTGGCCTCAACCTGCAAGGCGCCATCACCCAGGCCGTGGCCAAAGGCCCTCGAGGCTATTTGCGCGACGAGTTCCAACGCGTCTTGCGCGATATCCGCGCCGGTAAATCGCGGGCAGAGGCCCTGCGCGACATGAGCGATCGCGTCAAGGATCAGTCGCTGTCGCACTTCACCTCCTGCGTGATTCAGGCTGAGCGCATGGGCATGAGCTTGGGGCCTATGTTGCGCACTCAGGGTGAGCAGCGACTCAACGAGCGCTTCATGCGTGCGGAGAAGTTGGCACTGGAAGCCCCGGTGAAGATGCTCTTTCCTCTGATTGCCTGTATCTTCCCCTGCACCTTTATTGTTTTGTTATTCCCTATCGTCTCGCGACTGTTGGCTGCAGGCGGTTGAGCACAGCATGGCGCTTCGAATTCACTGCGCGGACTCATTTTGGTCTCGCTTCAAGGGCTTGATGTTCAAGCCCTCTTTGGCCCCTGATGAGGGCCTGCTCATCACCCGCTGCGACAGCATTCATACTTGTTTCATGCGCTTTGCCATTGACGTTGTTTACCTGGATCACGCGGCCCAAGTGGTGCGACTGGCTCCGGCGCTCAAGCCTTGGCGCTTTCACCTGGGGGGCCGCTCGGCCGTCCACACCTTAGAGCTGAGCGCAGGCACCATCCATCGCCTGGGCATCAAGGTGGGAGACTCCTTGTCTGCCCTCTTGCCCTGTGCTTCGGCTTTGGCCCGCTGAACCGTCATGAGTGCTCTGCCTTACGCTCCTCTCGCGCGACCCAGACCTTGGGGGCAAGGTGGCGCCACGATGGTCGAGATGGTCTTTGTGCTGCCGGTGCTGCTCTTGCTGACCATGGTGCTGATTCATCATGGTCTGCTGTTCTTCGCCAAGAACCAACTGAATCACGCCACCTTCATGGCGGCACGGGCCGGTGCCGTCAATGGTGGCAATCCAGACATCATGGAAAGAGCCTTGATCGACGCCATGGTGCCCATGTACGGCGGCGGCCTGGACGACACACAGTTGCAGGCCTCGCGGGAGCGGGCGCAGCGCGCTGTTGCGATCACCAAAGATCGGGTGCTGAGGGGCAACTGGCGGGTCGTGACGCTGATTAATCCGACAACTGCCAGCTTCAACGATTGGGCTGACCCGGCCCTCACGATCCAGCCCGGCGGGCTGCGTGTCATCCCCAACAGTGGTCTGGAGTACCGTCCCGTGGTCATTGGCCCAAGTTCAGGGCAAACCATCCAAGACGCCAATGTGCTGCGCATCCGCGTCATCTTGGCCTATCAGCCCAGAGTGCCCTTGGTGATGACGGCCTATCGTTTGGTGCTGGCCTCCCAGCGCCAGTTGGGCCTGCCGGTGGACCCGCTGTTTGCCGCCATGGTGGACGCAGGCGCTGATGCCGATGGCTTTGGCGGCTATATCCCGCTGCAGGCCTATGCCACGCTGCAAATGCAGTCGGACGCGCTTGAGTACCCCTGAGTCGAGGAGACCTCCCCCCTGCCGGGCTGACCTCAGGGGCTGAGCAAAATCTTCCAGGCGCGGTGCATCATGCCGCGGCTTGACGCCGCCTTGTCGCGCCAGCGCCCACCGCTTTGCAGAGCACCGGCCAGTGTATAGAGCAGCCATCGCAGCGCAAACCCGGCCCAGGTGATCAAGTCATACAGCCACAGGCCACGACCACCTCGCATCTGGCGGTAAAACTGGCGCGGGCCTTTCAGCGACGACAGCAGTACGTCGCCTTGCTGCTGCTTCATGCTCTCGCCTTGGTAGTGAATGATGGACGCCTCCGGCGTGTAGAGCACCTGCCCGCCCGCCTGCTTCAAGCGATGGCACAGCTCCATGTCCTCGCCATACATGAAGTAGTCGGGGTTGAAGAGGCGGCCACCCAAGGCGCTGCCGCGCAAGATCATGCAGGCCCCACTGACCCAATCGACGGCCATGTTCTGCGGCACATCGCGGTCCAGGTAGAGCGGCATGGGTCGCCACGCCGAAGGCAAGAGCCGATCCAAAAAGAAGTAGTGGTTGGCCAAGTTCAGCAAGCGCGGAAAGGCACCTCCCGTCCAGCGCTGCAAGCTCATGTCGCCGTTGAGCAAACGGCAACCGGCCACGGCTACTTCAGGCTGCCGGTCCATCAAGGCGACCAGCTTACCGATGGCGCCCTCCAGCACCACGGTGTCTGGGTTCAAGAGCAGCACATGGCGACCTTGACACAAAGGCAAGGCTTGATTGTTGGCCTTTCCAAACCCTAGATTGTCTTGATTGGCCAAGAGGGTGACTTCAGGAAACTCGGCATCGACCATCGCGGCACTGCCGTCCGCAGAGGCGTTGTCCACCACGATGACCTGCATCTGAGCCATGGGCAGGCCGGCTTGCTCGCGCAAAGATTGCAGGCACAAGCGTAGCAATTCGCGCACATTCCAGTTCACGACGATGATGGAAACGTCAATCATGCTCAAGCTCGGTGGGGCAAGCCCGCCCCAGGGATGGGGCCTGCCGATCAATACACATCATGGTCTGCACCAAACACCACCCAGTCCTCGAAGACATGGGGGTTGGCAGGCAGCGTCACGGGCAAGGGCTTGTGCACCACCAGCGGCTGCGTCACCCGGCGCTGCCGAAAGCCGCAAGCCTTCAAAACTTGGCCTCTGGGACCGCTGGTGGACATGGCGTGCACTGCCGCCACCCCTTTTCTCTTCAGGCCCATCAAGGCGTGCTGCAGCGCCGCTTCTTGTGCTGCCGCTGTCACGCCTAACAGCTCAGCGAGCAGTGCCATGCGTGGCAAGGTGTGATCACCCACCACCACCAAGCCCTGTAACTGCTCAGCCCGCCATGCCGTCACCCACAGATAGTTACGCTGGGCATGGGGCCCGAACCGCCACAGCATGCGCTCGGGAGTCGAGGCGATGCGCAAGCGACCATGCGGCAACTTGGCGCGGCCCAGAAAGTCGGCCAACTCCTCCGAGCTGGGCATCCCTTGCCGAAGCTCAAAGCCCTGAGCGGAGCCCAAGGCCAGAAAGGCCATCGCCCGCACGGCCCAGCCTCGTGGTCCGGTGATGGCCAGTGACTCTCGTGCATCAAGAATGCGAACCCACAGCGGCACATCCCCCACATGGTCAGAGTTAAGCTTGCCGACCTGCAACTTGAGCGCCAAGGCATTGGGCAGGCCATACAACAATTGCATGCCGCGCTGGCCCGCCAGCTGTATGCACTCGCTGCACAAACGCAACGCCAGCGGCAGGCCGCGGTGCTTTGGATGCAGCATGATGTCAAGTGCCTGCCCCCCCAGCACGCGCTTGCCTCCTAAACGCATAGCAGTGGGCCAAAAGCCGTAGTAACCGACGACCTCGCTGTCTGCCACAGCCACCAAAGCCACCATGGCACCGTCCGGGTTGTCGTAGACCTTCCAGCGGAAATGCTGGGGAGATCGCTCGACCCCAAAGACCGTGCAGAACAAGCGGTTCACGCCTTCGTCATCGTCGGGAGTGGCCTCCCGAACCTGGATGTCTTGCCCCGTTTTAACCGTCATCATGCGTTCAGCTCCTGCCGGCCAACACGGCCCGCCAGCCCGGCAGACTGGCTTCCAGGAAGGCCTCGGCATGCCCTTGGCCGGTACAAGGCAGCATCGTCGAGCGATAGATGTTCAGGCCCTCAATGGCGCGGCAATAGTCCACATCGGCGAGTTGACTCTGATAGAGACGCAGCAAAGCCAGTTTGCGCGGGAACTCCGCTGAGATATCTGCCACACGGTTGGCAGGCAGAGGGCTCCAGACTTCGTAGCAGCGCAAGAGCAACTGCTGTTGCCAAGCGCCTGCTGCAACCTTTAAGGCAGCATCCAGCAAGAGATTGGCCCGCCAATGGTCTTCCAGCAAGTCGGTGATGGCGGGCAGGTAGATCAAATCCGGTTGGGTGCGTTCGAGCACCGTCTTCAAGCTGGCCACAGCCCGGCTGGACGCCTTCACTTCACCGTCAGGTATCTCCAGAAACTCCACAGCGCTCACCCCGGCACCGGCTGCCCAGGCCTGGGCTTCTTGTTGCCGGGTCTGACGCACCCAGGCCACCAGGGCCGCGCGCTCAGCGGCCGGCAAGGCGGGGTCTTGCAGACGCTTGCAGCCATTGCGCCCATCGGTCAGTTGCACGACGGTGACCACAGCGCCCTGAGCCACATGCTTGAGCACCGCGCCGCCGCAGCCAATCGCTTCATCGTCGGCATGTGGGCTGATGACCAATACTCGCCGCTGCGGCCAGGATTCAATCGGCCTGGGCCAGCGGTCATGCCCCGACAGCATGAGCGCGATGGCCAATGAGTTTCGAGCGTCTGGCCGCAGGAACCGAACCACTGTCTGACGCAGCAACTGAATCATTCTCATGTCGGCAAAACCTCACCTCGCCCTGGCATGAAGCCAGCGGTCTCTAAGCTCTTCATAGACAGCCATTTGCGCCGCGGCCACAGTATCCCAATTAAATCGGCGCGCTTGCTCACGCGCCTGTGCACCCCTGCACAGAAGTTCATGGTCTGACGCTGCGCAGGCCTGCATGAGCGCATGGCTGTACGCCTCGATGTCATAGGGCCTGACTCGCCAGCAAGCCGCCGATGAGACCTCGTTCATGGGCGCCTGATCCCACACCACAGCGGGCTTGCCCGCCGCGTTGGCTTCGGCGATCGTCATTCCAAAGGTTTCAATGCGAGAGGGCATGGCCAAGCAGCGGTGGGACCGGAGCAATTCGCGCCGTTGGTCAGGGCTGTAGCGTCCGAACAGATTCACCTGACCCTCCAGGCCCCAACGTTGCAAACATGCCTGCAGCAACTCTGGCTCTTGCAAGGTGCCGGCGATGGTGAGGCGGGGTCGTCGCTCGGCCGGTAGGCGTGCGTAAGACTCCAACAACAGGTCAATGCCCTTGGTGCCAATCTCGACCCGGCCCAAAAACAGAATGCCCTGCCCTGCCTCAATGGGCACTTGAAAGAGTTCATCGTCCACACCGTTCGGAATCACAGCGGTGCGCGCTCGTGGGTTCCAGCGTTGAACGGTTTGCTGCATGGAGGGCGTCAGAACGATGAAGTTGTCGTAGAGCTTCAATCCAACTTGCTGCCCCCAATGAAACGGCAGCTTGAGCTTGCGGGTGTAGTCCCAAGCGCTGAACCATTGCAAGGAAGCGATATGAGGCGCATTACGGCGGCGGAACAGGGGAACATGAGTGGCCCCGCAAGGGGGCATAAAGTCCTCGACCAGCAAATCGTGCGCGATGCGCCTCACCGCTGCCGGGAGTTTGAACAGATACGTGATGTGGTGTGAAGAGCCATGGTTGCGGATCTTGTGGCCCAGGCGCAAATAGCGAATGCCGTCGCGCACGAGTTCTGGTGTTGAACCCGCGAAGGTGGGGGTCAGCACCGTGACTTCATGATGCTTGGCGATGCGCCGATAGAGCTGGAGTGTCCGAATCGGCCCGCCACCAGACACCGGATTGTCCACATCATCAGGGTCGAGGTGCAGGATTCGCATCTCGGGCTTTCAGCGGGTGGCCCGCACATTGGCATGCCACTGCCGCAAGCGCGGCCACCAGTCAGCGCTGAGCACACCACTCAGGCGAACACTCACATACCACCCCGCCAGACCTGCCACGATGGCCCACACAGGTTCTGCAATGGGGTGCACCATTTGGACCCCTCGCAAACCGACAACGCCCACGCCCAAGCTGAACAAGTGACGCATTGCGAGGCCGGGCAACTCTGGAAAGACAAACCGCTCTGCCGCCCAAACAATGCGCATGCCCAAACAGACCAGCAGTGCAATCAAGCTGGCCCAGGCTGCCCCCGTGGCGCCCCACCGGCCTGTCAGCAACAACAAGGCCAAAGTCAGCACGGCGGCCGAGACGCATAGGCTGCGCATGTCGGCGCCTTGGGCTTTGGCAGCCAACATGGCGGAGGAAAGGATTTGCTCCACCATGGCCAAAGCGGTGCCTAGCGCCATCCAAGCAAACACCGTTCCCGCCCCCTGCAAATGCTTTGGATAGATCACGTACACCACTGTTGTGGCCACCGCAGCCAGCCCAATGCCGAAGAGCGCGCCGAGCAGCATGATCTGAGCCAAAACCTCTCTGAACATCTGTTTGAATCGACCCTCATCTTCTTGCAGCATCCGCGCCAAAGTGGGCATCAATGCTTGTGCCGCCATGATCGGCAGCATGAGTGCCGCTTCGTAGAGACGTGCGCTGGCCGCAAAAAGCGCCACTTCCGCCAAGTCGCGCGTGTGCTCCAACACCAAGACGTTCAGCCTCAGTATGAGCGCAGCCAGAATCACAATCCCAATGAAGGTCGGAATCTCCCTGAAGTTGCGTCGCTGGCAGCCCCAGTTGATCGATCGCCAACGAACAGCAGGCACCACCGAGGACATCTTGTAATAGAGCGCCACCATGCACCTGAGCATGAAGATGCAGACAAACACCCCCATCAAGCCATAGCCCAGCTTGATGGCCAGGACACCGAAGATCAGCCGACCTAACGCCTCCAGACCCTGCACCTTGGTGATCAGGTCCATGCGCTCCAGCCCCAGCAATGCGCACTCGGCCACCAGAATCCAGGCCACCGGAATCATGGTGAGCGCCAGACAGTCCATCGGGCCGTGCAATGTGTCAGCGAACTGAGTTAAGCCATAGACGTAAACGCCCACCCCCATCAGGATGGCAATGGGCAGGCTCAGCGCAAAGGCGTTAGAAACCTCTTCGGAGGCCTTGTCCGGGTCCGTCGCTACCCGTCGAATCAGGGGCACGGACAAGCCCAATAAGGGCAAGGAATGCAGCATCATCAAGACGCCGAGCATCAGGGCGTAGCCACCCAGCTCCTCTGCCGGCAGCAGCCGCGGTGAAGACCCAGAATTGCCCAAAGTTGACCACGGCCATGATGAGCCGCAGGAACACCGCCGACCCCAGGGCCGACCACAAGGTGCTGGGCCTTTTCATGCTGCCGTTCCGCTGGCGGGCTCACTGGCCAGGCGCGTCACTGCGCGCAGCAGACCGGCCGTCATCCAGAGCATGGCAACGCGCTGGTCTACATAGTAATTGTCAAAACTGAAGTAGATGGCTTGGCCCAGCAAGCTGGCAAAAAGTCCTATGGCCAAGGTCAGCATGACCGGATCTCTGAAGCGCTTGAGGGGCCAAGGTGTGGCGAGAAACCTGGTCAAAATCACGATGAACAAGATGAGCGCCGGTATGCCAAGCTCCGCTGCCATCAAGAGGTAACCGTTGTGAACCACCACTGAACGCAACTGTTTCTGAAAGTCCTCGGACACCGTGGCATAGAGTGGGCCGTTATAGGCGTAGGTGGAGCGGTTGTAAGCACCCAAGCCCACCCCAGCGACAGGATTGCCTTTGATGATGGCCATGGCCTGATCATTCAGCACCAATCGCCCTTCGACCGATCGGTCATCGGACTCCGTCAGGCGCAAGATCGTCTGGGGAAAGATGGCAACAAACAGCAGCAAGGCGCCTATCGACAGCAATACAGCGCCAGCCAGACGGCGCCCAGAGATGGCACCCAAGCGAGTCATCAAGCCAAACAACACCAAACCTGCAATCGCTGCCGACAACCAACCACCGCGCGACAAAGTCTGCACCAAGACCACGCTGGCCACCAACAACACCGCCCACACGGCGGCCAGCACTCTGGCCGAGATGAATCGATAGCCCAGCAAGGCCAGTGACAGCGCCACGGGAACCACCATCACCATATGGTGCGCCAAACCATTCGGGTGACCCGTGAACCCCCCGGGACGAATGGCCACGCCCGCGCCGCCGAAATTCACAATGAAAGCGGAAGTCGTTGCTTTGCTGCCGGGCAGGCCCAAGGGCTGCTTGGTGACCACTTGCAGCGTCACCCAAATGAGTTGCAGCAACACGATGGCACACACACCGAACAAGATGGCCCGTACATCGCGCAACTCACGCACCGAGACCACGGTGGCGTAATAGGTCGCAATGATCAAGGTATAGGCCATCGCCGTGGCTATGGCCAAAAAGCCTTGGGGTGAACCAATGGCGGAGATCCAGATCCAGGTCAAGAAGAGTGCGACTAAACCATCGATGCCCTCAAACTTGGGCATCCGTTTGGTGACCATGACCCAACGCACAAAAGCCATGCCCAAGAGCACCATGGCAATGGCCTGAGGCGCGTAGACGTAGAGCCCCGGGGAGTAATAGAGCTCCAATGGCGGAAACACCGCCTTGCTCATGTCCATGGGCATCAGCCCAAAAGCCAGAGCCAAAAGGCTGGCCCGGTAGTGTCTGAGCCAAAGAAACACGCAAGCGCACAAGACCGCCACCACCATGGTGGCCGACTTGGAGGGGGACACCCCCACCATCACCATGGCAGAAACGACCGCAGCCCCACAGGCCAGAAGCGACCAGAAGGCGGCCTCCAACAAGGGGAGCCCGCCGCGCATCAGCCCCCCGTCCAGCGAATCTGCCGCTGCGATTGCCGATTGAGCACCACACCGGCGATGCGGTCTTGCCCAACCCCAGCCACTCCTAGGGCGGTATCTAAGGCCTGTTTGACGTCTTCACCCGTAGTGACGCGGGTGTCCACAACCACGATTGCTTGATCCGCCAGCGCCAGAAGGGCACCGCAGGCCGACAACTCGGGAGCATCAATGATGGTCAAGGGAAAGCGCGCCCGAACCTTGTCAAGCGCAGCGCGCAGGCGCGCGCCACGGAAGAGCTGGCTGGCATGGTAGCCGTTGCCGCGCCAGAGTTGCCACAGTGCCGGGCTGGAGGACTGGGTGACCAAACCGTCCAGCGGCGCGCCGGCCAGCAGTTCCGACAAACCCGCCGAAGCTGCATCGGTTGGGTTGCCCGTGATGCCCGCATCCATCAGGAGCACGTCTCCTTCTTGGTGCCGGGCTGCAGCCTGAGCCAACATGCGCGCAATCAGCGACTTACCTTCCCGAGGCGTGGCACTGGTTACAACAAACACGCGACCTTCGACTGCGCCTTCGCTGTCTTGTCGCAAGTGCAAGGCCATGCGATCGACGGCCAGTGTGTCTATTGAGGGCAAGTCAGAGCCACCAAACAACTTGGAAAACATGCGCTCACTCCCCTCTGCTTTGTTCAAAGGAACGGCGCGCCTTGCGGCTCATTTCGCTGACCTGACCCAGCACGGGCAGACCCAAGATATGCCTGACCTCTTTGGGCGAGCGCAGTCTGCCGTCCATGAACTCGCGCACGCCTGCCAAAAGCAAGCCCAAGGCCAAGCCCAAGATCGGCCCCAGTGCCATCAGCATCAATTGCTTGGCCTTACCCGACCCAGAGGCCGCACTGGCGTTATCCACGACGGTGCGTGCTTGGTTCTCCTCTTGGTTGGCTTGCAAATACAGCTCAATTTGATCGAGTCGCTTGCGCAACTCGACATAGCGCTCCTGCGCCAAGTTACGTTGACGCGCTAGACGACTGAGGTCTGCACTGGTCTTGACGCCGTCACCCATGCCCTGCCGCAAGCGAGCTTCGGCGGCTGCGAGCCGCCGCTTAGCAGCCTTCACGGGCTCTGCGTCGTCTGTGTAGAGTTGCCGCAACTGGTCGAGCTGAATCTGCAACTCCATCATGTGGTTCTTGAGCTGTACGGCACCACCGTCAGCTTCTCCCTGCAGAGAGGCGCCGGTACGCGCTGTGATCAGCGACCCACCGGTACCATCTGCTTGCGCACGCCCGGCCTGACGCATCAAGACCTCTGTCATCTCGACCTCAACAGCGCGCAACTCATCACGCGCTTGAAGCATCTGGCGCTCGATCAAGCGGCTGGTCGTGGTGGCTTGCTGTTGCGACTGCGCTGCGGAGAGCTTGAGATAGCCATCAATGAGTGCGGCCAAAATCTTGGGCGCCATCTCTCCATCGGTGGACTCCAGCTCAATTTCCAGCACGTTCGAGGAGGTGTCTGCCGTACCGGAGCGGCGGGGGCTGATCTTGATGCCCTTGAGCAACTGATCCACCAACGCATCGACTGGGGGGCCTGCTTGCACCTCTTTTGCCACATAGTCATCCTCGATCCCAAGCAGCTTTGAGACCTTGTTTTTGACATGATCCATGGGCTTGAAGGCCAACTGATCTTCAGTCAACTTGAAGCGGCGAATGACATCTGCGGCATTCGACCGCGTCAGCAGCAACTCCATCTCCGTCTCAATCTTGCGCGCCACTGGGTCTGGATAGGGCGAATCACGAAACGCCGCCAAGCCCGACAAAAACGCGGGCGTGCCTTGTTGCTCTGTCTGGATCCAAATGCGGGCGGTGGTGGTGTAAATCTTGTTCTGCCCACCCAACAACCACAGGGTCACGGCCGTCAGCACGGCCATCGTCATCAGGATCAGGACCAGCTCGACGGGCCAGCATGCCCAAGCCCTCACGCAGAGTCAGCGCAGGTTCTGCGGCAGTGCCCGAGGGGCTGAAAAGTGACTGTGTGGAGGACATGATGCGATGAGGGGTTTGGCCCGCGCTCATTGATTGTTGGAACGCAAGTTGTATGACAGGCCAAATGCACTGTTCCGAATCAGCGGGAACAAGTTGAAGACATACTGATTCAACTGATCGCCCAGGGTGGAGATGCCCGACTTGGGCAACAGCACGACATCAAAGGGTTGAAGTTGAATGTCCCGATCGGGCGCTCTAAAGTAGGTGGCCGACAGACGCAGGGGGAAGACTTCGACTTTGTCATTGGCACCACGACGCAGGATGAGCATCTGCGTCACGTCGCCGCTGGGCAATTGGCCACCGGCTTCGATCAAGGCACCAACGGTCAGCAGTGACAAGCCCGGACGATAAGCCAGCACCCCTGGGCGCGCGACCTCACCCCCAACAAAAACCTGCGTGGCCTGGGTGCTGCGCGCACGATGATCATTGTAGGCGCAGCTTGGCCGAGAGCCTGGCACGACCGGTGCCCTCGCCACCAACCCGGACGTTCTGGGTTCCAAAGGAGCGCACCACCACCGTCACCTCAGGCGAGCGCAAGAACTTGGCATAGCGCTGCTTGAGTTGCCCCTGCAACTCTTCTGGACTCAAGCCTTCCGCTTGAACGACCCCCACCATCTGCAACTGCAGTTTCCCGTCTGGCCGAATGCGCACCGACTCATTCAGCGTCGGCATGTAAGGAAACTTGATCTCCAACTCATCATTGGTGTGCAGCAGATACTCCCGATTGCCAGGTCCCCCTGACAGGGCCGTCAAACGCTCCCGCACTTCATCCTGAACGTCTTCAGGCGAGCGCCCCTTCGTCGGGCGGCTAAATCGCTGGGCAAACTGACCTTGCCATCAGGCCGAACCTTGAGCGCCAAATCCAACTGAGGCGCATCGGGAACCCGCAGATCGAATTCGTCACCCACGCCAAACCGATACGGGGGCAGCGAGGGTTCAACATCGAGCCCCGTCAGCACGGCACCGGGCTCTGATGCGTTCGTGGCTGCCGGCATCTGTCCATCCAGATCCAGCCTCAAGAAGGGCACCGCTCCTGCGGTTTGCACTGGCGGCTTCAGACTGCCACAGGCAGCGAGGCTTGCAACGACCATCAGCCCCGTCAGAAAACGGAGCACACGGGCCAGACTGAGAGAGACTTGGCGGGTGGGGTTCATAACAGGTCGATCGTATTCACAGTATCCAAGCTGCCGGCGTAAGGCGGGGTCACATCACCCGTAGCCCCGGCCGCCCGCCCGAATAGCACACTCAATGTCACTTCATATTGCGACAAAACCACGGGCCAACTGAAGGCCTCTACAGCCCTCTGCCGGCTGGCACGCGACATGCGCTGGCGTTCTTCAGGATCAGTCAACAAGGCATCCAAGGCATCGGCACACGCGTCTGAATCCTTGAAATACCAGGCCCCTTCACGAACCACCCAGCGATTGAAGCGATTGTCGTGCGCCAGAACAGGATTTCCCGCACCCATCGCCTCAACCAGTGACGGATTTGTGCCTCCTACTTGGTGTCCGTGCAAATAAAGTAATCCGTGCAACCTCAAAGCATTGACCACTTCGTGGTCGTAGATCGCGCCGGCAAAGATCACCTCTTGGCTGGCAGCAGCCATGACTTTGGCGTGAAACGGGTTTTGCTGAGGCTTATAGTGCCCCAGTATCAGCAACTTCACACCGCGTAGCTTGGCAGAGAAGGCCTTGACAATCTCATAGACTGAATTCTCTGGCTCGGCGCGGGCGATCAAGGTGACAAATCGCCCGGACTCCAGCCCCAGAGGCTCCAAGAGAGTGACGGACGCTTGGCGGATGATGTCCGTGCCGTAAGGAATGGTGCTGATCTTGCGCTTGTTGACACGGCCAGCCAGGTGGCGCGCAATCATGGGGTGATCGGCCAGCAAATGATTGCCACCCATGCATCCCGCCCAATCATTCAGATACAGCCAAGCCTTGGCCAACGGCCCCCATTTGTCGCGGGCCCATTCGATGCCATCCATATTGATGACATGACAAATCCCAGCCATGCGGAGCCTGAGGCCCAGCACCGCGGTGTTGTATCCAAGCGTCAGGACCAGGGGGGCTTTTTCTCGCACCGCATGCTTGATGCACGCCCAATCAAAGCGAATGCTGTTGAAGGCCGTGTCTTCGCCCACCCCTAAATGGACGCGACGAACCCCTTGCCAGACTGACTCTGTCGCCAGGCCCTTTTCATCTTCTTGGCAATAAACGGTGACTTCCCAACCGCAACGCACCAGATACGGTGCTAAACGCTCAGCAAAAGTCTCGAATCCGCCGTGTTGAGCGGGCACGCCGCGAATGCCCATGATGGCGATTCGGCGCGATGGAGTGTTGGTCATGACTGCAGGGGCGTCGGCGACGCCAAGTTCGGGTCCTCGCGCACAGGAGGTTCACTCGTTGGCGAGAGGATGTTATTCAAACAGTTATACAAGCTATCACGACCACTTCGTGTAGAAAACGTGTGATCCGCGCGGCTAATCGTGGCCAAGTGCACGCTAGCACCGGCTATCAGCGTGCGTAAGAACGGCCCCGCCTGCTGATGCAGCAGTGCATGCCCCGGGTCTCCCTCTGAAAAAACGAAGGTCAGGGGCCTTTGATGGCGGATCACTTGCCTCAAATCACTCACCATGTCCTCTGAGAGCGGCCAGTGCAATCGCCGCCCAAGGTCACGAACCACACTTTGAACACGCCCAGAGAGCCGAGCCATCAGGGCTTGGGCAATCACCTTGACGTGAACCTGACCCCGCAGCAACCTCATCCAGCGGGCGGGATCGCGCATAGAGCGTACAGCGCCATCGGCAATGTCTATCTGCCCAAAAGCGTGGTGAGTTGGGTCTAAAGACATGCCTTTCCGCCAGTGATAGACCAATGGATTGATGGCCACCACCTGACTCACTCGCAAGCCCAGCACAGCACAACGCCATGCATGGTAAGCGCCCGAGCACAAGCCCACCAAGCGAACCTGGGTCAGGCCGTGTTGTTGCTCCAACCACGCCAAGGCGGCCTGAACATCTTCGGCACAACGCGGGTCGTACACCACATCCCCTCGCGATCTCGCTGCACTGACCTCAGAGCGAGCCAGGCTGTCCCCTATGCCTGCCAAGTCGAGCCTGAGACAAAGCTCTCCTTGCGCAGCGAGGCCGCGCGCGTAGTCGACCCACAGGCGATGCGGACCGATCCGCCGTTCGGCCCCGCTGGACAAGAAAATCGTGGCACACACAGGCCGTTGCAGCGGATGGGTGCATTGAGCCACCAAACCTGGGCCATAACTGACCACTTCCTCGGTCCAAGCCAAGCCAGAGGCTGTAGCGCCCATTGAAACTCCGGACCACACGCCGTGCCCCGAGCTGGGCTGCCCCCACCGCAGCAGCCATTCGCCCAAGAGCGCGTTCAGGTCAGGCCAGTTGGAGGAGTGCGCGACGGCGGCGATCTCCGCCATATCGTCTCGCGCCTCCACCATGACCTCACTCTCACCCGCCCACAGGGCCAAAGCCGTCTGGGCTGATGGGGGAAAGGGCCTGTCGCTGCGTTCCAAAACCAACACCGGGCAGCCCACAGTGGTGGCGGGCACAGCTTCTTCCGGCCACTGGGCAGCGCCTAAATCCTGCGCACTCTGCGCATCCAGGACAAAGCCACCGACTGACACTTCGCCCTCATGCAGCGCCTCGGTCTGAGGGGCCGCACTGAGTAACCGTGCTTCACGCAGAAAGCTGCGCCCGGAGGCCACTGGCGCCAGGAGGGTTAAAGAAGCCACCGTGCCACCGGCCCTCCGCAGACGATCAGCCACTTGGGCCGCCAACAAGGCCCCGAGACGCAAGCCCAGCAGATGAATGCACGGTGACGACGTGGCTGTGGCCAGCGCCCTTGCTGCGTCTTCCAGAGCCTCCAACCAGGCCGACCAGGCTGAGATGCCCTGGGGGCGTTCTAAGCTATCGCCTTCACCGGGCAAGTCGAGACGAAGCACCGGCACACCTTGTTGCGCCAAACTGCGGGCCAGTGCCTGCCAGCCCCTATAAGCGCCAATTTCTTCGTCGCCCCAGGTTGGGCACATCAAGACGGGATGCGCCAGCGCAGCCTGCGCCGGAGCGTGCCACCAGCACAGCACCGTCCCGCCTCGGGTGTCGAGGTAGAAGGGTTGCGCAGCAAGGCCAAGGCCGGGCTGCACGCTCAAGCTCCCCCGCTGATGACAGCGGGCGCCAGACCATTGACGGCCTGCGCCAATGCGCGGAAGGCGCGCACCTTGGGGCTGCTGGGTCTCAACACCACGCAGCGCGAGCAAGCCGGGGCCAGGTCAAACCACTCGTGGTCCGCCACCCAGCCTTCGGCCTCGAAGTGCACGCCGCGCGCCGCGCGCTCAGTGCTCACCGTCACGCGGCGCGATCCATCAGCCTGGGCTTCAGCCCGGGCGGTCAAGCCCAATGCCTGGCCCTGCAGGCCGGTCGCCGTGGGGAGAAACATCAGTCGCTCAGAGATCAGCGCACCTTGTTGATCGCGCCAGCAGGCCCACAGCACATTGGCCACCGGCGGCCCGAAGCGATAGGCCCAATTGATGTCCAGAAAACCATCAAGCAAAGTCTGCGCCGGCACTGCCGTGACCGAATGCCCGGCCACCGTGAGAGGTGCGCCGCCGTCGGCCACCAAAATCTGGCCATCGCGGAAGAGCTTGAGTTCCAGCTCGCCAACCACCGCCTCGGGCAGGTCGTTGACCACCTGCAGGGTGACGCCGTTGAGCCCCTCATCGGTCAACAGCAAGCTGCGGGCTTGCCACACAGCCGCCAGGCCATGAAAGGCAGATTTGGGCCGCCCAACGTCATCCAGCACGCCCCAACCCGCCCCGGGTCGCAGATCTCGGAGCGTGAACACCAAAGCCCCTCGGCAAACCGAGCCCGCCGAGCGCCAGCGCGCAAAGGCGGCGGCCATGGCTTCAGCCACGGCCGCCCGGCCCAGCATCAAGTGCCGAGCAGGGTCATAGGCACGCAGTTGATCTGCGCGAACGCCATAGAGAGTTTCGACATAGTGATCGCGCACGTCGTCAAAGTCCCACCCAGCGCCCAGGTCGCGCGGCGCGCCATGCTTCCAGATCGGCCCGTGCACCCGAGCCACCTGGCCCTGAGACTGCTCGCGCAGCGTAGCCAGGGTGTCGTCACCGGGAATGTTGGCAAAGGCGAGGGCCTCAGTGGCAAAACTCACCCGGCTGCTCGCAGCATCCTCCAGCGGGCGCTTGTAGGCGCCCACGCCGTAATAAGAGCACGTGCCCACCGCCGGTTGAAAGGGCAACGCTCCGCCGTGGGCGCTGGAAGGCCAATAGGCCACACCCGGAAGCACCTGGGATAGCAGCGCCGGCAGGTGCTGATGAAACAGTGCGGGCGTCCAGGCCTCTCGCGGCGCCCCCCACATGGCGGCTTGTTGCTCAACCTCTGAGTTACCACACACCACCACCACGCTTGGGCGGGCCTGCCATTGCTGCGCCTGCTGAGCCACCTCGGCTTCGACTTCAGCCAAGAAGGCTGCATCATCGACGGGGTAGTCCATGTTGGCGAACATCAGGTCTTGCCAGACCATCACGCCCAGCGCGTCGCAGGCCTCAAAGAAAGCGGGGCATTCATACACCATGGGACCGGCCACGCGCAGCATGTTCAGCCCGGCCGCACACAGAGGTTGCAGCAGGTCTTGGTACTGCGGAGCAGGAGCATGCAGCGATAGCGCGTCAGGCGGGGTCCAGACCGCGCCACGCGCAAAAACGGGTACGCCGTTGATTTGCAGGCCAAAGCCTTGCTGGGCGGTGTCCAGTGTCACCGCTCTGAAACCCACGTGGCCCAAGTGCTGCGCAGCCACGCCACCCGGCCAGTGCAGCGACACCTGATAGAGCGCAGGTCGGCCATGGGTGTGAGGCCACCACAAGACGGGCTGGGGCACCACCGCCTCGGCCTGCCAGAGCCCGTCGTCGCCCCGCTGCAGAACAGCTTGCACTCGCTGCTCGCCGCACACCAGGCTGACGCAGGCGCCGCGCAGAGCGTCGAGCGCCTGACTGGCCAGCGCCACGCGCAACCGGCCCTGGCCGTCGACCAGCTCGGCCTGCCAGCTCAGATGAGTCAAGCGGCGGGGCGCGAGCGGCTCCATCCACACGCTGCGCCAGGGGCCAATGGCCGGCGCGTTGGGGGACCAACCTGGTGTACGCCCCAGGAGGGTGGTGCGCACCCAGCGCAATGCTTGCTGGGGCACCATGGGCGTGCGCCAACGCGGGCGGCCACGCCGCTGGGCCAGCAGAGTTACCAAGGGCTCGAAGCGAATTGACAATTCATTGCCGTGCGGCTTTACGCCCTGAGGCAGCAGCAACTCATGTTGACGAAACATGTTTTGGCTGTCCAGCAGGGCTTCACCGTTCAGGCTGATGCGGGCCACCGTGGCCAGGCCGTCCAAGCCCAAACAGAGTGGCTGACCTGGCTCCGTGCCCATCGGCGCGTCAAAGCGGCAACGAAAGCACCAGCCCTCTTGGTCAAAGTCTCGGGTGGAGGAGGCCACGTCCCAAAGGCCCGCCTGCTGCAAGCCAGCCGCCACGGTCATGGGGCCGTGCAAGGCGATCCAGTCAGCGCCGTCGTCTGGGACTGCATCACCATCCTGCCGCACCATGGCCCACTGTCCCTGCAAGGGCTGGCGCAGCGGGCTGTCGGGGACGCGGGCAAGACGACGCATGGCGAACGCAGCCTCAGGCGGTCAGCTCTTCAACGGCCGACTGGATGGCGGCCACGCTGGAGAACACAGCACGGGTCAGCAGATGGTCGGGGAACTCGATATCGAACTCGCTTTCCAACGCCAGCATGACGTTGACGCTGGCATGCGAGGTCATGCCCGCAGCGTACAGGTCAGCATCAGCGGCCAAGCCTGCGGCATCTTGCGACAACTTGCCATGCTTGGCGAGGATCGCGCGAATGCGCTCAGCAACAGAAGCACTCATGAAAAATCTCCTAGTAAAAAGTCAAACATGTTCTGGGGATGCCGTCTCATCAGCCACGGCAACGACCAAGGCGCAAGCCTGCTCGCCGTCATGGCTCAAAGACACCGTCATGCTGCGCACGCCCAGCGCCTGGGCATGCGCCAAGGCCCGGCCATGCAGGCGCAACTCTGGCGCGCCAGAGGGCAAGCGAAACACTTCAATCTGGCGCCAATCGACACCCACCTCAGACAAGCCAAACGCCTTGATGGCCGCTTCTTTGGCCGCAAAGCGAGCCGCCAGGCGCTCTAGGCCCCCGTCGGCACTTTCGGCCGCGACCGCCTGCTCTTGAGCGGTGAACAAGCGCTGCACAAAGCGCGGGCCAAAAGCAGCCAGCGAGTCGCGCAGGGAAGCCAGTGCCACGGTGTCGATGCCCGCACACAAGCGGCGGCCCGGCAGGGCTTGTGCGGCCCACTGGGGGTCAATCTGGGGAGTCTGCATGGAGGGGACGGTGGCAGCGTTGAAGACGAAGGGGTCCATGTCACCGACTGCCCGCGCACCAGCGGCAGGGGCTGGCTGCACCGGCGCCAAGGAGCCAGCGGCGGGCGGATGATAACGGAGCTAACGCGATCATGGGTAGAGCCCCTGGACAAATCGGCGCAAGCCCCGCCAGACCACCATCGTCAACTCATGCCCGCCCTCAAAGGGCTGCCACTGCACACGGGCGCCCGCTGTGTGCAGCATGTCGCGCAAGCCTTCACCAGCGCTGAAAGCTAAGTCCTTGTCGAGACGGCCGTGGGTCACCCAGACAGGCAAATCCGCTAAACGGGGCAGCAAGGGCTGCCAGGTCGCTAAGTCAATGCGCGAGGCCGACATCAAGGCCAAGGCATCGGCCTGGGCACCGGGGTGCTGCAGCAAGTAATCGACTGCCAGCATGCCGCCCTGCGAAAACCCCGCCAACACCAGTGGCAAACCGGGGTGCTGCGCGCGCGCAAGCTGCACTGCCACATGCAAAACCGCCCGGGCTCGCGCCCGCTCTTTGGGAGAACGCTGAGCCAAATCCACCGGCCCGGTCGCCAAAGCCGCTTCGCGCTTGGCCAAGTCCACAGGCCACCATGACAGCGATCCATCTGGGTAGTGCACTGGCCCCGCCGGGCACCGCACCAAGGCCTGAGGCTCCAAGACTTTGGCAAAAGCCTCCATGGTTTGCGGCACCATGGTCAGGCCATGCAGCAGCAGCACAAGGCAACGCGGGGCGGGGTCTGTGGGGTTAAAGGAAGTTGAGGACATGACGAAAACGACAGTGAAGGCTAAGCCTGTCAACGCAAGCTTGGTGCAAACCGCTGTCCCAGACAAAATTTGCCGTGATTTTCTCGCTAGGCTCACCGTTTCGTGAGCTTTGTTTCGCGAACAACTGGTGCATTGCCCGCAAAATTCAAGACATCTCCTTCAGGCGATAGCCAATCTGGGTCGCCTGTTCCAACTGGAAACGCTACATGTCCACCCTTGCACCCACTTTTGAGACCTTGCTAGAAGCCTCTCACCGCATCAGCAAGGAGGTTTCTGCCCTGCACGCCACTGATGTGGATGTCAAAGGGCGGTTCCCTCGGGAATCGGTAGAGGCGATGCGCCACGCCAAGCTGATGTCGGCCCCGGTGCCGCGTGAGCTGGGCGGCTCAGGCTGCAGCATGCGTGAGTTGGCACAGATCGTCGCAGCCCTGGCCCCAGGATGCGCGTCGGCAGCCATGGTGCTGACCATGCATTACAGCCAAGTGGCCTGTTTGATGCGCAACACCGGCGGCAACCCCACACTGCTGCAGCGCGTGCGCGAGCTGTGCGAGCACCAGCACCTGATCGCTTCCATCACCTCAGAAGTTGGCACTTTTGGCGACACCCGCAGCAGTATTTGCGCGGTGGAAAAACACGGCGACAGCTACCGCCTGAACAAGGACGCCACCACTGGCTCTTATTGCGCCGATGCCGACGTGATCTTGGTAACCTGCCGCAAGGCGGTTGACTCCGCCGCCAACGACCAGTGCTTGGTCTACAACCGCAAGGCAGAGCTGACCCTGGAGCAAACCAGCACCTGGGACACTTTGGGCATGCGTGGCACCTGCAGCCCAGGCTATAAGTTCAGCGCCACGGGCCCCGTCGACCATGTCCTGCCGGTGGATTACGCCGAAATCTCGGCCGCGTCCATGGTCCCCTACTCGCACATTTTGTGGTCGGCCCTGTGGATGGGCATTGCCGCCGGTGCCTATGGCAAGGCGGCCCAGTACGTGCGCACCCTGGCCCGCAAGAACCCGGGCACCGTGCCGCCGCAAGCCCTGCCGCTGGCCGAGCTCAACACCCGCTTGCAGATGATCCGCCAGCAGATCCTGGCCATTGCCGGCGAGTACGACGGCTTTGTGGCGGCAGGCGACAAGGTGGAGTCCTACAGCAGCCTGAGCTGGGCGCTGCGCATGAACAACCTGAAGATCTCCACCTCTGAAGCCGCACCGCAGATCGTGATCGCCGCGCTGCAGATCGTGGGCATCCAAGGCTACAAGAACGACGGCCCCTACGCCATGGGCCGCCCGCTGCGCGACGCGCTGTCGGGCTCCTTGATGGTCTCGAACGACCGTATCGCCGCCAAGAGCGCTGCCCTGCTGCTGGTCCACAAAGACGACTGAACCCGAACCCACCATGACCACACCTCAAGACCGCTACGACCCCAAGGCCTTTTACGACGGCCTGGTCGCTCATGGCCTGATCATCCCCACGCCCATCAAGGGCGGCTATGGCCGGGGCGCTGTGTTCGAGGACATCCTCGACCGCTTTGATGCCTTGGTGCAGCGCGAGGCTGCGGCCGACGGCGCCGAGACCATGACCTTCCCACCGATCGTGGCCCGCACCATGATCGAGAAGATGGGCTATCTGGACAACTTCCCCCAGCTCATCGGCAGCATCCACAGCTTCTTCGGCAAAGAACTCGACGCTCGCGCCATGGCCGACAAAGCCCGCAACGGCGAGCGCTGGGAAGAGGTGCTGGAGATCACCGAAAGCATGCTGCTGCCCGCCGCTTGCTACCCGGTCTACCCCGTGTTCAGCGGCCTACTGCCGGATGGCGGCCGCTTGGTGACGGTGCGCAACTGGTGCTACCGCCACGAGCCCTCTGATGAGCCTACTCGCCTGCAATCCTTCCGCATGCGCGAGTACATCCGTGTGGGTGCCCCCGATGAGGTGCACGCTTGGCGCAACGCTTGGTTGGAGCGTGGCCTGCGCCTGCTCGAGGGCCTGAAGCTGCCCGTCATCAGCGATGTGGCCAACGACCCCTTCTTCGGCAAGGCCGGCAAGATGATGGCCACCAGCCAGCGCGAGCAGCAGCTGAAGTTCGAGATCATGGTCCCGGTCATCTCTGAAGAAAAGCCCACCGCCATCTGCTCCTTCAACTGGCACCAAGAGCACTTCACGGGCAAGTTTGGCATTCAGCGGGCCGATGGCAGCACCGCCCACACCGCCTGCCTGGGCTTTGGCTTGGAGCGTGTGACGCTGGCGCTGATCAAGACCCACGGCTTTGACGTGACCCAGTGGCATGCCGACGTGCGCGCCCAACTCTGGCCGTGAGCGCCGCCTTCGCATGAGCTTGCGCAGCACCCTCGACACCCTGGCGCTGACCCGCGCCACCGCCCTGCCCGGCCTCGACCCGGCCCGCTACCAGCGCCATGCCTTGCATGGTGACGGTGCCACCTGGCCCGAGAAAAACTGCTACGCCGACCTCTGGATCGAGCTGCTGCATGCCATGGGGCTGGACCCTCATGCCATGCTGGGCGTCACGCTGCCGCTGGACTTTGAAGGCGACCAATGGACCTTCTTCAAGCCTTCGCATGACGAACTGCGCCGCTGCTACGGGCTGGATGTGCAAGAGCTGACCCTGTGGCGGCCGCTGCTCGACCATGCGCTGGAACACCTGAGTGCGGGCAAGCTGATCAGCGTCGAAGCCGATGCCTATTGGCTGCCCGATGTGGCGGGCACCGATTACCGCCAGAACCATTCCAAGACCACCATCGTCTTGGCCGACATCGACGTGGCCGCCAAGCGCTTGGTCTATTTCCACAATGCCGGCTGTTATGCACTGGAGGGCGAAGACTTTGACCGCACCTTCCGGCTGGGCCAGGCCGAAGACCCCAGTTATTTGCCGCTGTTTGCCGAGGTCATTCGCAGCGACCGCCGCGTGTCTCGTCCCTTGGCGCAGCTACAGGCCCAAGGCCGAGCGCAATTGCCCGATCTGTTAAAGCGTCGCCCAGCCGATAACCCCATGCAGCGCTTTGGCGAACGTTTGCACCAAGATCTGCCCTGGCTGCGCAAGCAGGGGCTGGACCACTATCACGTCTGGGCGTTTGCGGGCACCCGCCAAATGGGTGCGGGTTTTGAGTTGGCCTCGCGCTGGTTGCGCTGGCTGGAATTAGGCCCTGACGCTGAGCCCGCCGTGACAGCCTTCGACGACATTGGCCAGACCGGCAAAACGCTGATCCTCAAGGGCGCGCGGGCGGTGATGTCCAGCAAGCCTGCTGACCTAAGCCCACTGTTTGACAGCCTGGCCAACGCCTGGGAGCGCGGCTTCGCAGCGCTGGACAAGCTGCAAGACTGAAGCTCGGCGACGCCGCCAGCGACTCACCCAGCCGGCCGGTCAGTGGGGCCTGTTGCGCATCCAATCTGCGGTGTCGAAGAAGGACTTCTGCAGACGACTGACCAAAGGTTCGGGCACCTGCTCGTCTTCCATGGCTTGAAACATGCAGGCCAGCCACTGGTCGCGCTCTTCGCTGCCGATAGAAAACGGCAGATGGCGCGCCCTCAAGCGAGGGTGGCCAAAGCGCTCAATGAAGTGATTGGGGCCTCCCAGCCAGCCGCACAAAAACCAAAACAGCTTGTCCCGGGCGTCGTCCAGCGTGGTGCCGTGAACCTTGCGCAGCACGGTGAAGCGGGGCTCTAGGTCCATCAGATCGTAAAAACGATCGACCAAGCTGCGAACGCGGGCTTCGCCGCCCAGCAGCTCGAAGGGGGTGGGACCTGGAGGTGAGGAGGTGTTGTCGTTGTTGGCCATCAGTCGGCCAGGCGCGTGGCCGCAGCCACAATGCCTTGAGCCGCGGGGCTGCCTGGAAAGCAATCCAGCAACAATTGTCGCCGCTGCACCGCTTGGCGCACGGCCGGGTCCAACAGAATCTCGCCTAAAAAGGCCAGTTTGACGGGCGCTTCGAGACCAGGGGTCACGTAGCGATCCACCACTTGCTGCAGTTGACCTCGGATGGTGCGGCCCTCGCCCACCTTGCTCACTTGGTTGACCAACAGCCGCATGTCACGCCGCCCCTGCGTGGTGGCGATCACCTTGATGGTGGCATAAGCATCTGTCAGCGAGGTCGGCTCGGGCGTGGCTACCACCAGCACCTCGTCCGCCAAAGAGACGGTGTAGAGCACCACGTCGGAGATGCCCGCTCCGGTGTCGAGCAAGATCCGGTCGTACTTGGGCCGAATCTGGCGGATGACGTCCACCAATTGGTCACGCACCTCGGGCGTGAGGCGCGAATACTCCACCATACCCGAGCCTGCCAGCAAGACCGAGAACCCCCCGGGGGCGGGAATGATGGCCTCCTCCAGCGGGTGCTTGCCCGTGAACACATCGTGCAAGGTGATCTTGGGAAAGAGGTTCAGCACCACATCCAAGTTGGCCAAACCTAAATCCGCATCCAACACCAGCACACGCAGGCCTTGACGGGCTAAAGCAGCCGCTAGGTTGGCCGACACAAACGTCTTACCCACCCCGCCCTTGCCGCTGGTGATGGCGGTGATTCGGGCCGCATGGCCGAGGGAAGCGGCTTGGGCGTTCATGCAATATCCCCTGACGGTGAGTTGCCAAACAGCAACCCTTTTTCTTCGGCACTGACCAGAGACACGGGTGTCGGCTCCAGGCAAGTGCGATTTCGCCCCTCAGACTTAGCGCGATAGAGCTGAAGGTCAGCTCGCTCGGCCCACAAAGAAGCGGAGGAACGCACCCATTGGGGTGCAAAGGCACCACCGATGCTCACCGTCACACCCAAACGTTGTGAAGGCCCGACCTCAATCGCGCGTGATTCGATGCGCATGCGCACTCGCTCAGCCACGGTTTGGCCAAAGGCGGGTGGGCAATTGGGCAAGATGATGGCGAACTCTTCTCCACCAATGCGGGCGGCCAAGTCCATGGGTCGTACGCTTTCGCCAATGGCCTGGGCCACGGCCTTGATGACCAAGTCGCCACTGGCGTGCCCATGGGTGTCATTGACACGCTTGAAGTGGTCGATGTCGAGATACAGCAAAAGGGCGGGCTCTCCAGAACGCGCCACACGGTCAATCTCACGGTTTAACGCTGACTCGAAGGTTCGGCGGTTGGCCAATCCAGTGAGGGCATCGCGGCTACTCAGATCACACAGCTTGTCCAGCAAAGACTGCAGCCAAGCCCCTGAGCCCGGCAAGCCCTGTGGCGGCTCTTGTCCCGTCTGGCGCAACAACTGCAGCGCTCGATCGAGGTTCAAAACCCCCGGTTCGGGCAAGTTGGCGTAGGGAATGTGATCCACGGCAGGCTGCTTTGTAGGCGCTCAGTCCAATGAGGCACCCAGTATAGGAGGCGGGGGCGACGGCTCAAGACGGGGATAAAGACCCCGAAAGCCCTGCAACTTCAGCCGCCACAAAGGCCCGGTCATTGCAAGACTCTCGGTCAAGCCCCGCTGCGCGTGACCTCGTAGCGGCACCTCACTTCGCGGCTCTACACCATGTCTAGTTTGCTTGATGCGCCGACCCGCCCTAACGCCCCTGGCTTCAGTGATTCAGCGTCGCAGGAGTTCAGCTTCTCTGCGGCTGACTTTGAGCGCGTGCGGCAGCTGATCTACAAGCGCGCCGGCATCAGCCTGCACGAAGGCAAGCGTGCCATGGTCTACAGCCGTCTTTCGCGGCGCCTGAGAGACACCCACCACACCAGTTTTCACAGCTACTTGGAATGGCTTGAGCGGTCAGCCGGCCCTGCCGGTGAACAGGAGTGGCAGGAGTTCATCAACAGCCTGACCACCAATCTGACTGCCTTTTTCCGCGAGGAGCACCACTTCCAGGCTATGGCTGAGATGCTGCGCACCCACTCGCCTGGCCTGCTGCGAGTGTGGTGTAGCGCTGCCTCGACCGGCGAGGAGCCCTATTCCATTGCCATGGTGTTGGCCGAAGCGCTGGGGCCTGGTCATCAAGCCAAATTGCTGGCCAGCGACATCGACACCAAGGTGCTGACCCAGGCCCAGCGCGGGGTCTATCCGGCGGACTCACGTGGGCTGAGCCCAGAGCGGCTGAAGCGCCACTTTCTGCGCGGCACAGCGAACAATGCTGGGTTCATTCGTGCCAAGCCAGAACTCAGCCGGTGCATCGAGTTTCGTACTTTCAATCTGATGAGCACCCAATGGGGCAGCCTGGGCGAGCCCTTTGACATGGTGTTCTGCCGCAACGTGATGATCTACTTCGACCCGCCCACGCAGCGCAAGGTGTTGGAGCACATCTACCACGTGATGAAGCCCGGAGGAGTGCTGTTTGTCGGCCACTCTGAAAACTTCACCGAGTCGCGGGATCTGTTCGTGCTGCAAGGCAAAACCATTTACCGCAGGGCCTAACGCCTTCATGAGCCCCACCACAATCACCAAGACACGCCCATGACACCACCGCTGCCCACTGCCAACGCCGCGAAATCCTCAGCACTGGGTGCTCGCAATCCGCGCCTAGAGAAGCTCAAATCGCAAGCTCGGCAAGCCGGAGAAGCCTCGTTCTTCTACTACGACGCCCACTTCGCCAATGAGGCCGTGAAGGTACTGCCCGGCGAGTATTACGTGGACACTGAAGACATCTTGGTGATGACCACCTTGGGTTCGTGCATTGCCGCCTGCATCTGGGACCGGGACCGACGCGTTGGCGGCATGAATCACTTCATGCTGCCCGAAGGCGCAGGCGATTCAGGCCGCTACGGCACCTACGCCATGGAACTGTTGATCAACGAGATGATGAAGCGGGGCGCCTCGCGGCTCAGCATGGAGGCCAAGATCTTTGGTGGCGGCGCCGTCATCAGCGGCATGAACAGCATCAATGTCGGCGAGCGAAACACCAAGTTCGTCACTGAATTTCTCAGCACCGAGCGTATTCCCATCGTGTCCAAGGACGTGCTGGACATTTATCCACGCAAGGTCTGTTTCTTGCCCGCCAGTGGTAAGGCGATGGTCAAACGTCTGGCACCGGCCAATGCCGAGGCCCTGGTCGCACAAGACAAACTCGCCGCGCAAAAGGCGGCTCCCGCCACCACGGGTGGTGGCTCTGTGGACTTGTTCTAAACACGATAAGCAAAAACTGCTCAGGAGCTACAAGCTATGTCTAAGACCCGTGTCGTGGTGGTGGATGATTCAGCGCTGGTGCGCAGCATATTGAGCGAGATCATCAATCGCCAACCCGATATGACCTGCGTCGGCGCTGCCGCCGACCCGTTCATTGCCCGCGAGATGATTCGCAATCTGAACCCAGACGTCATCACCCTCGACGTTGAGATGCCACGCATGGACGGCATCGATTTCTTGTCCAAGTTGATGCGCTTGCGACCCATGCCCGTCGTGATGGTCTCCACGCTGACCGAGCGCGGTGCCGACGTCACCATGCGGGCCTTGGAGCTGGGTGCAGTGGACTTTGTCGCCAAGCCCAAAATCGGCATTGCGGACGGCCTGAAGATCCTGGCAGAGGAGATCACGGACAAGGTTCGGATCGCCTCTAAAGCCCATGTCCACCGCCCTCCACCATCGGTGACCGCCGCCGTGGCTGTCGCCAGCGCGGCGTCTGCCTCGAACGCCGCTGGCGCCGGCCAGGCCGTCCCCAGCAAGCCCAGCGCACCGCTGGGCCGCGTCTCCACCGAGAAGATCATCTTCATCGGTGCCTCGACCGGCGGGACCGAAGCCACGAAGGAAGTGTTGATCAACCTGCCGCCGGATTCGCCCGCAGTGGTGATCACTCAGCACATGCCACCGGGCTTTACCAAGAGCTATGCCACACGCCTCGACGGCCTGTGCAAAATCCGCGTGAAGGAAGCCACCGACGGCGAACGCATCCTGCCGGGCCACGCCTACATTGCGCCAGGCGGTTTGCATCTGTCGGTAGAGCGCTCTGGCGCCAACTATGTGGCGCGGGTGCGCGACGGTGAACCCGTCAACCGCCACAAGCCCAGTGTGGAAGTGCTGTTCGAGTCTGCCGCGAGGGTGGTAGGGCCGAATGCTTTCGGCATCATGCTGACAGGCATGGGCGCCGATGGTGCCAAGTCTATGAAGGCGATGCGCGATGCCGGGGCCTTCAACATCTGCCAAGACGAGGCAACCTGTGTGGTGTTTGGCATGCCCCGTGAAGCGATCAACCAAGGAGCAGCCGATGAGGTGTTGCCGCTCAAAGAGATTGCCGGGCACCTGATTGACAAACTGCGCGCCGCGCACGGCGCGACCTTGCATCGCGTGTGAGGGCACAGGGGCAGCCACAGCCTGCCTTGTGCGGGTGGGCGCTCAGGCACTCACAAGCCGCTGCGAGCAGCCACGCCGGTGGCGGGGAAGTCCGTGAAGACTCCATCCACACCCAAGCTCATGTAGTAGCGCATCTCAGCTTGTGGATCTTTGAAACCGTAGCCGGAGGCATCGTTGCGAAAGGTCCAAGTATGCACCAGCAAGAGCCTTGTCCAACGAGGTATGAGCCTGAACGGCCGACGTATTTCCAGCCAGAAGTGAGCCTGAAGGGGTAGCGCAGGCCCCACTGCTGTTGGCTTGATCATCCAAAGATGGTGATCAACATGGACGAAACAAAGCTGCGCACAATCCAGCAAACTTCAGGACTTCGTGGACGCCACGCCCGAAGTCAAATTCACAAACGCAGCAGGTGACGACGACTCAGAGCGGTATGCCCACATCAGCCGCGTCCTCAAGCGCTTCGACTACCCTCAGCGCAACAAATCGGAGCGCGGTGTGGTGCTGGCCTACCTGCGCCACACCAGCGGCTACTGCCGTGCCCAAATCACCCGCCTGGTGGGGCTTTGGCACAAGAACCGGCTCGCGGCCGTGCCGCTGACCAAACGCTACAGCGCGCCGGCGGCTCCATTTCCTCGTAAATTCACCGCTGACGATGTCAGCTTGCTCGTGCAAGTGGATAGGGCCAATGAGGATGTCTGCGGCCCCGCTATTGCCTACCTGCTGCGCCGGGCCTTTACGGTCTACGGGGACCCCCGTTACGAGAGATTGGCTGGCCTGTCGGTCAGCAATACGTAATA
>JAXHNT010000086.1:0-16522 GCA_034520165.1 Ideonella sp. | reverse complement strand
ACCGCCCCGACCGTCACGGCTGTGGGCGCGGGCGGCATGGAAGCTGCGGCCAGCCCACTGAACCTGCGTCAGGTTTTCGACGCCGCCTGGGCCCGCCAGCCCGAAGCCCTGGCGCTGCAGGCGCGGCGCGATGCCGCCCGCGCGCAGCAAAGCGCTGCCAAGGCGTGGACGCCCGAGCCGGCGGCGCTGGAACTCTCGAACAAGACCGACCGCCTGGGCAACAACCAGGGCGCGCGCGAAATCGAGGTGGGCATCGCCGTGCCGCTGTGGCTGCCCGGCGAACGTGGCCGCAGTGCAGCGCTGGCTGAAGCCGAAGGTGCCGCCATCGAAAGCCGGGCCACCGCAGCGCAACTGCGCGTCGCCGCCGCAGTACGCGATGCCTGGTGGCAGTGGCAGCGTGCGCGCATCGAAGTCGGCACTGCCCGCGATCAGCTCGACAACACCCGCCTCATCGCGGCCGACGTGACCAAGCGTGCGAAGGCCGGCGATCTGGCCCGCGCCGACCAGCACCAGGCCGATGGCGCCGTGGCCAGCGCAGAAGCCGGCCTGGCCCAGGCCGAGGCCGGCCTGGCGGCGGCCCGACAGCAGCTGCGTGCGCTGGCCGGGGCCACACCCGCGGCGTCTGGCGCAGCCGACACCCTGGCCGAGCCGGACCCCGGCGCCGCTGCCATCGAGCTCGAAGCGCACGCTGCGTTGCAGGAACTCAAGGATCGCGCCACCGTGGCAGAGCGCACCGTCGCGCTGACCGCCACCCAGACCCGCGCCAACCCCGAGCTGATGCTGGCGACCACGCGCGACCGTGGTGCCCGCGGCGAGGCGTCCCAGCAGACCATCACGCTGGCCATCCGCATCCCCTTCGGCGCTGGCCCGCGCTTCGATGCCCGCAGCGCCAACGCGCGCGCCGAAGCGACCGAAGTCCAGGCCCAACTGGGTCTGGAACGTGAACGTCTCACTGCAGAACGCGAAGCGGCGCGCGTGCGCGTCGAGGCTTCACGCGCGCAGCTGGCAGCTTCTGAGCGGCGTGCGCAACTGGCGCGCGAATCGCGCGGCTTCTTCGACAAGTCCTTCCGTCTGGGCGAAACCGATCTGCCGACACGCCTGCGCATCGAGGCCGAGGCCGCCGAGGCCGACCGACAGGCGGCCCGCACGCGCATTGAACTCTCAGCAGCGATTTCCGCGTGGCGCCAGGCCCTCGGCCTGCTGCCGCAGTGATGCCATTTGAAGACGCGCCCGCGCCAACGTGCCCGTGATGCGAACGCCCTACCGAACACCGACTTCCTCAGGAACACCCATGAAACACACCCACTTCTCGGCCGCACTGCTGCTGGCGGCACTTTTTGCCGCCGCGCCCGCCGCGGCCGGCCCCGGCCATGACCACGGCGATGCTGCACCTGCAGCGGCGGGCGAGGCGCTGCCGCGCTTCACCGCCGAATCGGAGATCTTCGAACTGGTGGGCGTGCTCAGCGGCAAGCAGATCACCCTGTACCTCGACCGCTTTGCCGACAACAGCCCAGTGCGCGGCGCGCAGATCGAGCTGGAGATTGGCGGCGCGAAGTTCAAGGCCGCGAAGATGAGCAACGAGCCCGACGAAGACGAATACGAGGTCGTGCTGCCTGAAGCGCCCAAGCCGGGCGTCTTGCCGGTCACCGCCACGATCACGGCGGGCAATGAGGTCGATCTGTTGGCAGGTGAACTCGACATCCACGAGGAAGCCCACTCCACGGAGGCGGCGCACACGCACGGCTGGGCGGAGTACGCCGGCTGGGCCGCCGCTGGCCTGGCCGTGCTGGCCTTGCTGGGGTGGGGCAGCCGTCGCGTGATGGCCGCACGCAGCGTTCGCGCCGGGGGTGCAGCATGAAGCGCGCACTGATCTCATCGAGCCTGGTGCTGCTGCTGACGATGGCCGGTGCGCCGGCCGTGCACGCCGGCCCTGGCCACGACCACGGCGACGCACCCGCAGCCCCCACGGCCAACGGCCCGCAACGCCAGCCTGATGGCAGCGTTTTTTTGCCCAAACCGGCGCAGCGGCAGTTGGGTGTGCGCACGCTTGCCACGCAAGCCGCCACGCTGCCGCGCTCGTTCGAATTGAACGGTCGGGTGGTGATGGACCCGAACGCTGGGGGCAAGGTGCAGCCGCTGAACGCGGGCCGCATCGAGCCTGGGCCGCGCGGCTTGCCCAATCCCGGGCAAGCCGTGCGCAAGGGCGAAGTGCTGGCCTATGTGGTCAGTTCCGCTGCGCCCATCGAGCAGTCCAACCAGGCCGCACAACTGGCTGAGCTGCGCGCCGCCAAGTCGCTGGCTGACAAGCGCGTAGAACGGTTGAAAGATCTCTTGGACACCGTGCCCCGCAAGGACATCGAAGCAGCCGAGAGCGAGGCACAAAGCCTGACTGACCGCATCCGGGCACTCGGCGTGGGCGTGGCACCGCGAGAGGCGCTGCTGGCGCCGGTCTCTGGCGTCATTGCCTCGGCCAACGTGGTGGCCGGCCAGGTGGTCGATGCCCGCGAGCTGCTTTTCGAGATCGTCGACCCGGCACGCCTGCGCATCGAGGCGCTGGCCTTCGATGCTGGCATCGCCGCCGACATCGGTGGCGCCAGCATGGCCGTCGGTTCCGAAAGGGTTCCGCTGCAGTTCATAGGCGCGGCACGCAGCCTGCGCGAGCAGGCGTTGCCGCTGGTGTTCCGCGCTGAAGGCAAGGTGCTCGCTGCCCTGGCGGTGGGTCAGCCGGTGCGCGTGTTCGTGCAAGGCAAGACGCAGGTGCAGGGCATTGCGGTGCCGGTGGCGGCGTTGATGCGCAACCCGGCCAACCAGACGATCGTGTGGGTAAAGACCGCGCCCGAACGCTTCGAGCCGCGGGTCGTGACCACGGCGCCGCTGGACGGCGTGACGGTGGCCGTGACATCGGGCCTGCAAGCGGGTGACCGCGTGGCCACACAAGGCGCCACGCTGATCAACCAAGTCCGCTGAAGGAGCCACCATGTTCAAGTGGATCCTTGAAAGCAGCCTGGCCAACCGGCTGCTGGTGCTGATCGCGGCCGTCGTGCTGATGGCCTATGGCGCGTTCACGCTGTCGCGCACGCCGGTGGACGTGTTCCCCGACCTCAACAAGCCCACGGTCACCATCATGACCGAGGCCGGCGGCATGGCTGCCGAGGAGGTGGAGCAGCTCATCACCTTCCCGCTGGAAACGACGATGAACGGCCTGCCGGGCGTGGAGAGCGTGCGCTCCATCTCGTCGGCCGGTCTTTCGTTCCTGTACGTCACCTTCGACTGGAGCGTGGACATCTACCGCGCCCGGCAACTGGTCTCGGAACGGTTGTCGGCGATGGAAGAAGGCCTGCCCGAAGGCCTGGTGCCGCGCATGGGCCCCATCAGCTCGATGATGGGCGAGATCATGCAGATCGCGATTCCCGTCGACGAATCGAAGATCACGCCGATGGCCGTGCGCGAGTACGCCGACTGGGTGCTGCGGCCGCGGCTGCTGGCGGTGCCCGGCGTGGCGCAGGTCATCCCCATCGGCGGCGAGGTGCGGCAGTTCCAGGTGCAGCCGAACACCGCGCGCATGGCCGAGCTCGGCATCACGCACGATCAGCTGGAGGCGGCGCTGCGCGGCTTTTCGTCCAACACCTCGGGGGGCTTTCTGGAGCTGAACGGGCGCGAGTACCTGATCCGCCATTTGGGGCGCACTTCGCGGCTGGAAGACCTGAGCAACCTCGCGGTTGGCGTAGGCACGGGTAACACGCGCGGACAGCCCATCCTGCTGCGCCAGATCGCTGATGTGACATTCGCCGCGGCCATCAAGCGCGGAGATGCCGGCTTCGAAGGCAAGCCCGCCGTCATCCTGGGCATCCAGAAGCAGCCCACGGCCGACACCATCGCGCTCACTCGCACCATCGAAGAGGCGCTCGTCGGGCTCAAGGCCTCCTTGCCCGCCGGCATGGAAGCGCCGCGCGTCACCTTCCGCCAGGCCAGCTTCATCGAAGCCTCCATCACCACGCTGCAGGGCAAGCTGATCGGCGCGTCGATCTTCGTCGCGGTGATCCTGTTCTTCTTCCTGGGCACCCTCCGGCCCACCGTGATCGCGCTGACGGCCATTCCGGTGTCGATCTTCATCACGGCGCTGGTCTTCCGCTACTTCGGCCTGTCGATCAACACCATGACGCTGGGCGGCCTGGCCATTGCCATCGGTGGCTTGGTGGACGACGCGGTGGTGGACGTGGAAAACATCCTGCGTCGGCTGAAGGAAGACCGCGCCAAGCCTGTCGACCAACGCATGCCTGCACTGCAGTTGGTGGCCAAGGCGTCGATGGAAGTGCGCTCGGGCATCCTCTACGCCACCGTCATCATCGTGCTGGTGTTCTTGCCGCTGTTCGCGCTGCCAGGCATCGAGGGGCGCCTGTTCGCACCGCTGGGCGTGGCTTTCATTGCTTCGACGCTGGCTTCGCTGGTGGTGTCGGTGACGGTGACGCCGGTGCTCAGCTACTACCTGCTGCCCAAGCTGAAGAACCTGGACCATGGCGACACGCGGGCACTGGCCTGGTTGAAGGCCCGCTACCGCGGCGGCCTGCAGGCGGTGCTGAATCGACCGAAGGCCGCCTTGGCTGCGGCCGGCCTGGCGGTACTGGTGGCCGGGGCCGCTGTGCCCTTCTTCCCCACCACCTTCCTGCCGCCCTTCAACGAGGGCACGCTGCTGGTGGGCATCCGTCTGAACCCCGGCGTCACGCTCAGCGAGACCTCGGCGCTGGCCCGCAAGGCCGAGCTGCTGATCGCACAGGTGCCCGAGGTCACGCACGTCGGCCGGCGCAGCGGCCGGGCCGAACTGGACGAACACGCCGAAGGCGTGCACGTGAGTGAACTCGACGTGGGCATCGTCCCGGCCGACCAGCTCACCCGCAGCATGGACGAGGTGCGCACCGACATCCGCCAGCGCCTGGCCAACTTCCCCGCGTCGATCGAGGTGGGCCAACCGATCTCGCACCGCATCGACCACATGCTGTCAGGCGTGCGTTCGCAGATCGCCATCAAGATCTACGGCGAAGACCTCGACGCGCTGCGCGGCCAGGCCGATGCGCTGCAACAGCGGCTGGCCAGCATCCCGGGCATTGCCGACCTGGCGGTGGAAAAGCAGGTGCTCGCGCCGCAGATCAAGGTGCGCGTGGACTATGCCGCCGCGGCGCAGTACGGCGTGCCGGCACCGCAGATTCTGGCCACGCTGCAGGGCCTGGTGGAAGGCGAGCGCGTGGCGCAGATCGTCGAGGGCAACCGCCGCTTCGCGCTGGTCGTGCGCCTGCCTGAGTCCGCGCGTTCGCTGGAAGGCTTGGGCCAGATCCTGATCGAAACGCCCACGGGACGCATCCCGCTGTCCAAGGTGGCGAGCATCGAGGACAGCGACGGCCCCAACCAGATCAGCCGCGACGACGGCAAGCGGCGCATCGTGCTGTCGGCCAACGCCTCCGGGCGGCCGCTGTCGGAGATCGTGGCCGACATCCGCCAGGTGGCGGCGGACACCAAGCTGCCCGAGGGCATGTTCATCACGCTGGGCGGGCAGTTCCAGGCACAGGAAGAGGCTTCGCGTCTGATTGGCCTGCTGTCCATCGTGTCCCTCACGCTGATGTTCGTGGTGCTCTACACGCGCTACAAAAGCACGGTGTTGTCGGCGCTGATCATGGTGAACATCCCGCTGGCGCTGGTCGGCGCCGTGATCGGCCTGTGGCTCTCAGGCCAGCCGCTCAGCGTGGCCGCGATGGTCGGCTTCGTGACGCTGGCGGGCATCTCGGTGCGCAACGGCATCCTGAAGGTCAGCCACTACATCAACCTGATGCGCTTCGAGGGCGAGAACTTCGACCACAAGATGATCGTGCGCGGCTCGCTGGAGCGCCTGAGCCCGGTGCTGATGACGGCACTGGTCACGGCCTTCGCGCTGGCGCCGCTGCTATTCGAAGCAGAGCGCCCGGGTACCGAGGTGTTGCACCCGGTGGCCGTGGTCATCTTCTCTGGGCTGATCAGTTCGACCTTGCTCGACACCTTCCTCACGCCCGCGATGTTCTGGCTGTTTGGCCGCAAGGCAGCCGATCAACTGATGAACGACAAGGACGCCGAGGCGCTTTGACCCTGACCCATCTTTTCCAACTTCCCACTCCCAACCGAAAGCAAACCCATGAAACTGAAACTCCACATCGCCGCTGCCTCCATCGCCATGGCTTTGGCCGGTGCCGCATACGCCGCTGGCGCCCACGACCACAGCCCCAAGCATGGTGGCGTGGTCGCCGAGGTCAAGGACATGGACTACGAACTGGTCGCCAAAGCCACCGTGATCCAGCTCCACCTGCGCGACCACGGCAAAGCGGCCGACATTTCCAAAGCCACTGCCAAGATCACGCTGCTGACAGGCACCGAGAAGCAAGAGGTCGAACTCAAGCCCGCCGGTGACAAGCTAGAAGCCACCGGGACCTTCAAGGTCGGGCCAGGCACCAAGGCGGTTGCGATCGTCACGATCGCCGGCAAGCCGTCCACCGCGCGCTTCACGCTGAAGTAACCAGGGTTCATCATGAGCGAGTCCCAGCGCCCCGGGCGCAGAACCTTGATGGTCGGCCTGGCGGTGGTCGGCCTTGCGCCGCTGGCTGGGTGCATGACCAAGCCGTTGCGGGCGGTCAACGCGGACGGTACCTACTGCTACCGCATTGGCAAGAGCTACCGCCCGACCTTGACCTGCACACCCACACCGGTGCCTACCGACGCCGTTGAGGCTGAAGCCAAACGCTTCCAGGCCGACCCCACTGCATTGACTGTGTACTTGTTGCGCAATCGCTGGGCAGATACCAGCGTGGTGGTGCCGGTCACGGTCGATGGCGCCGCCAGCGCGGCGACCATTCCTGTGTCCTTGGTACGACTGCGCTTGAAGCCCGGGGCCCATCGCGTGTCCGCGCAATGGGAGGGGCGGAGCGTCGACGTGAGTGTAGAAGGACGCGCTGGCGACCTGCGAGTCGTCGAACTGGTTGGGTCTGGCTGGGCTTGGGGCACCAGCTTCGAGTGGCAGACGGCACAGGCTGAGTCAGTGAAGGCGCGCGCGCAGGCTTCAAAGTTGATTGCAGACCTGGACCTGCGCGGTTGAGATCGTTGAAGTCGACATCTCCCGATGTAGGGGCGCAAACACCTCGGTCGAGCAACGGTTGGCTATGGCTGTCGGCCGCTTGGGCGGTTGCGCTGGTGCTTTGGTGCTGAGCTGGCCTAGTGAGGCGCGCTTCGGCGACGCATGGCCCGCCTTGGCGGTGCTCGGCGCCTGGCTCGCCTGGGCCAACGACAACAATCTCACCCGCAAGGTGGCGCTCAACGACGCCACTTGGATCGCAGCGATGAAGGGGCTGAGCGCTGGCACGGTCAACCTGGTGCTGGTCCTCTGGGTCGGAAGCACTCTGCCGTCAGGCACGGCACCAATCGGCGGGCTGTTGCTGGGTCTGACCGCTTATGGCGTCAGCCTTGCCCTGTTCGTGGTCGGCCTGCGGCCATCTCAGGGTCTTCGTACGCCGGGTCGCAAGGGCGCTTGCGATGGCGCGCCCTTGCGTGTTGCCTTCCGCAGATCGGATAGCGTCAGCACCCGGATCGAATCTATTACGCGGCTCAATGGCTGGTCTGCATGTACCCCTGTCAACGCTTCACGTCGTACCTCGCGATAGGCCGCGCATGACTCGGGGACAACATGGTTCGCTATACCTTTGCTGTGAGGGACTTGCACCCTTTGCTCCTTGCCGGTCTCCCGGCGCTCCCGAAGCAGACCTGGACCTTGGCCGCACGGAGCGCCGCTTGATCCAGACGGCCATGGCCCGCACTGACGGCAATGTGACGCATGCCGCCCGCCTCTTGGGCATCTCGCGCGACACCCTGAGGTATCGCTTAGAGCGCTTGGGGCTGGGCGACACTCACTGAGCCTGCTGCAGGGCAGCTAGCTGGGCCAGCATCACGCGCACCATGGACCGTAGGTCAAAGCGCTGGGCCCAGCGCCAGTCGCGCTGCGCGGCGCTGTCGTCAATAGAGCGGGGCCAGGAGTCGGCAATGGCTTGGCGGAAGTCTGGCGCATAGTCGATTTGAAAGTCAGGCAACTCAGCCGCAATCGCTTGGGCAATCTGCGCGGGGGTAAAGCTGATACCAGCCAGGTTGTAGGAAGTGCGCTCCTTGATGGCATCGGCCGGTGCGTCCATCAGTTCGAGCGTGGCGCGGATGGCATCGTCCATGTACATCATGGGCAAGGCGGTCTCGGGCCCCAAAAAGCTGGTGTAGCGGCGATGCTTGAGCGCGGCGTGAAAGATCTCGACCGCATAGTCAGTGGTCCCGCCACCGGGCGGCGTCTTCCAACTGATCAAGCCGGGATAGCGGATCGAGCGTACATCGACCCCATGCATACGGTGATACCAAGCGCACCAACCCTCGCCCGCCAGCTTGGAGATGCCATAGACCGTGGTCGGCTCCATGATGGTCTTTTGCGGCGTGAGGTCGCGCGGCGTCGTCGGGCCAAAAGCGGCGATGGAGCTGGGCCAGAACACGCGCTCCAGCTTGTGAGTGCGGGCCACTTCCAGCACATTGAGCAGGCCCTTCATGTTCAGGTCCCAGGCCCACATGGGGTGCTGCTCGCCGCGTGCCGACAAGGCCGCCGCCAGATGATAGACCTGGGTGATGCTGTGGCGTTCCACCACGGCCGTCAGCGCGGCAATGTCGGTGACGTCCAGCGTCTCGTGCTGCAGCGTCGGCACGCGGCCCTTGGGCGAGACATCGCTGGTGATCACGGCTTGAGGGCCCAAGCGCTGCGCCAGCGCCTCGGCCAGTTCCGTGCCGATCTGGCCATTGGCGCCGATGATGAGAATTCGAGGGGTGCTCATGGGGGCGCTCCTGCTTACTTAGTCAAGCCCAGCTCGCGACCAGCTTGGGTGAAGGCGGCCACGGCTTGCTCCAGATGTTGGCGGTCATGGGCTGCGCTCATCTGGCAGCGGATGCGGGCCTGCCCCTTGGGCACCACGGGGAAGAAGAAGCCCACGGCATAGACGCCCAGTTCCAAGAGGCGGGCACTGAGTTGTTGGGCCTTGACTGCGTCGTAAACCATGATGGGGACGATGGGGTGATCCCCCGGCTTAATCTCAAAACCAGCCGCCTGGATCGCTTCACGGAAGTAGCGCGTGTTGTCTTCCAGCTTGTCGCGCAATGCCGTGGAGCCTTCCAGCAGGTCGAGCACGGCGATGGACGCACCCACAATGCTGGGGGCCACCGTATTGGAGAACAGATAGGGGCGCGAGCGCTGTCGCAGCAGCTCAATCACCTCTTTACGGCCCGCCGTGAAGCCGCCCGACGCACCGCCCAAGGCTTTGCCCAAGGTGCCGGTGATGATGTCGATTTGGCCAAACACACCCCGGTGCTCGTGCGTGCCCCGGCCGGTCTGCCCCATGAAGCCCGAGGCGTGGCATTCATCAATGCCGAGCAGCGCACCGTAGCGGTCGCACAGGGCTCGGATCTTGTCCAACTGGGCCACCGTGCCGTCCATGGAGAACACCCCATCGGTGAAGACCAGCTTGAAGCGCGCGCCCTTGGCCTCGGCCTCTTGCAAGCAGCGCTCCAAGTCAGCCAGGTTGTTGTGGCTGTAGCGCCAGCGCTGGGCCTTGCACAGGCGGATGCCGTCAATGATGGAGGCGTGGTTCAGTTCGTCACTGATGATGGCGTCGGCTTCGCCCAGCAGCGGCTCGAACAGGCCGCCGTTGGCGTCAAAGGCGGCTGCATACAAGATGCTGTCTTCAGTGCCCAGAAAACGGGCTAAGCGGGCTTCCAAAGTCTTGTGCAGGTCTTGGGTGCCGCAGATGAAGCGTACCGAGCTGAGTCCATAGCCGTGGGTGCGCAGCGCCTCATGAGCAGCCTCTATGACCGCTGGGTGGCTGGAGAGGCCTAGATAGTTGTTGGCGCACAGGTTGATGACCTGTCGGCGGCATCCGCCGGTCCGGACCACCGCTCCTTGGGGCGTTGCGATGATGCGTTCGTTCTTGAACAGCCCTGCGTCCCGCAAGCCCTGCAGTTCAGCTTGGACATGGGTCAGAAAATCGGTCGGTGTGCTCATGATTCGAAGGGCGCTGAAGGTTGTGAGATGATCGCATCATTGGACGCTTTCACTAAAAACTTGCTTGTTCGATATATCGAACAGATGCGCAGTATTACGAACGCACGAGCGCTCGTCAAGCCCTTCGCCCTCCTTTTTCGAGCCTTTTATGTGTACCCCGCTCAGAACTGATGCCTCATGAATCTACCTCGCCCCCCTGCCGCCGAGCCGCCCAAGGTGGGTCAAACCTTGGCGGGATTGCGTCAAGCCAAAGCCTTGTCGCTGGACGAACTCTCGCGCCAGGCCGGTGTGTCCAAGTCCATGCTGTCACAAATCGAGCGCAATCAGGCCAACCCCACCGTGGCCGTGGTGTGGCGACTGGCCAATGCGCTGGGCGTCTCCATGGCGGACTTGCTGGGGGGCGACAAACCCCCTGCCCCGCCCGTCACCACGGTGGCTGCCCATGCCACCCCCTCACTGCGCAGCCCCGACGGCTTGTGCGAGTTGCGCATCCTCGGGCCGATTGAGTTGGCCGGTGTTTTCGAGTGGTACGAGTTGGTGATTCAGCCCCAAGGCGCCTTGGCCTCAGAGGCCCATGAGCCCGGCTCCAGAGAACACCTCACGGTGTTGGACGGCGAAATGCAGGTCAGCACTGCCGGAGTGGACAGCTTGCTCACGCCGGGTGATACCGCGCGTTACGCGGTCGATCAGCCGCACGAGATTCGCAACTTAGGTGATTCGCCGGCCAGGGGCTTGCTGGTGGTGCTGCACCCAGCTTGAGGCCGGGTGGGTCGCGGCGCACGGCAGGAGGCCCGCCTCAGCGGCGGGGGATCAATGCACCATCGCCATCACCTTGGCGGCGGGCTGAGCGTGAGGCGGCCGTGCGCCGCGCGATCAAGGTGCAGGTGGCTTGACGCCCTTCTGCACGCTGCTGTTGGTCTGGTAGAAACAGCCGGTGTCCTCGCAAAAGTTAAAGGTGGAGTGCGTGTAGTTACCATTTCGGGTGCGCACCGAGCCCTCCGTCGGATAAACGTTGGGGTCGCCTTCGGTCGTCAAGGTCGAGCCCTTGTAAAGGGCGTGGATGGCGGCCAGTGTCATCCCATCAACTGCACCCTTTCGGGTAGGCCATTTATGGGCGGAACTGTCCTGATAGAAAGTGAGTTGCGAGACGCGTTGCTTTGCATTGAAGGTTGCAATGGCAGTCCCCGTTTCAGTGGAGGGAAACACCCAGCAGAAATCCTGCATTTGTGGGCAAAACACCCCAGGCACCGATGTGCTGAGGTGCTGTTTGGTCATGCCCAAGACGACGTATTTGGCTTTCGTCGGGCCCTCCACCAGACCCACACCCTCAACGATGACCAACGCTTTGTAGTCGTAGGTCGGTGCCGCTTGGGCTTGTGTGACCAGTGCGCTTGACATCGCCATCGACAAGCCTATGCCCAATAGGTTGAATGTATTCATAGTTTCTTCCGCTAAGTAGCCAGTTGTGATGTGCGGCAGGCTGTTCGAGCTGCCCGCCCCTTTGACACGTGATGTGTCAAGGTGTGAGTACCGCCAGCGCTACAAATGGTTGCACCTCTCTCGAAAAAATCCTAGCCCCCGTGGCGTTGATGCCCCTAGCCTCAGGCCTACCCCTGGTGGTACACGAGGTCTACGCTGACAATTCGGTTCACCCCTCTGGGCGGAAGCTAGGCCATCCGAGGCAGGCCCTTGGCGAAGACGGCTATCGCCTCAGCAGGTCCGCCAGCACCATGCGGTCCAGCCCTGCTCGGGCCCGAAAGGTCAGCAATTCGTCCTGAGGTGCCAGAAGCATGCTGTTGATCAGCGCCGCCGCCGTGTGCTCAGGCTCGGCCAGCAGCACGTAACGCTGGCCGCCCTCCTCATCGAGACGAGCCACCCAATCCAAGGCCATGAGCTCATCCAATACCGGTTCTAGTTGAATGGGCTCGATGCGCAACTGTGTGGCCACGGTCACCATGTCCATGCCCCGCGTGCCGTTGCTGCGGGCGTGATCAAGCGCTGACAGCACCTTGAGCGCCAGCGCAAAGCGCAGACCCGGTGTGTCGCCCAACCGAACCACCCGCATCTGCAGGCTAGGCGCATAGGCCGCCACCACAGCCCCCAGCAACACGATGACCCAGCTGAAGTACAGCCATAACAAGAAAATGGGCACGATGGCGAAGGCACCATAGATGGTGGAGAACGAACCGACCGAACTGACATACCAACTCAGCGCTCGCTTGGCTAACTCGAAGCCCACGGCCACAAAGACGCCACCCGCAATGGCGTGACGCCAGCGCACATGCGTGTTGGGGACATAGTGGAACAGCCCGGACATGGTGACGGCCAACAGCACGAACTCAACCACGTCGAACAGCAAGCGGGTGCCACCGGCCATATTGACGACAAAACCTTTGGAGGCTGACACGGCATAGGACGTCAGACTCAAGCTCACCCCCAGCACCAACGGCCCCAGGGTGGCTGCCGCCCAATACACCAAGACGCGTTGCGCCAAAGGACGAGGCTTGCGCACGCGCCAGATGCCATTGAGCGTGCGATCAATGGTCAGCATCAAGGCCAGCGCACTGACCACCAGAAAGATCAAACCGGCTGTGCCCAGACGATGTGCCTTCCCAGAAAACTGGGTCAATGCGCCCAGCACAGGCTTGGCAATGCCGTCCGGCACCAAGCTCTGCAAAAAGTACTTTTGCAGCGAGTCCTGGAAATTGGCAAACATGGGAAAGGCGGTGAACACCGCCAACATCACCGTGAGCAACGGAACCAATGCAATCAGCGTCGTGAAGGTCAGCGAGCCCGCCGTCAGGCCCAAGCGATCCTCGCGGAAGCGAATGCGCAAAGTCTTGACGGTGTCAAACCACGGCCAGTCTCTCAGGGTCTCTAAGGCTTCTGCCAATCGCTGGCGTCCACCGCCGCGCCAGTCTCTTCGGGTACTCATGGCGGCTATCATGCCAAAGATGTTGCCTGACCCTTCCTTTGCTCAAGTTGCCGCTGACGCGAACACTGCATCCCAAGCTCCCACCAGACGGGTGCGTTGGACCCGAAACATCGCACTGGCGGCCGTCTTGGCCCTGATCGTATTGGGTTTGGCTTGGGAGCTGTGGCTGGCCCCAACAGGCAGTGGCACGCTCGCCATTAAAGTCATTCCCTTGTTCTTTCCCCTGGTGGGCTTGTGGCGCTTCCAGGCTCTATACCTACCGATGGCTGAGCTTGCTGGTTTGGGTGTATTGCGGTGAAGGCTTGGTGCGCTCCACCAGTGAGACCGGCCGCTCTCAAGTTTTGGCCATGATCGAGGTGGCGCTGTGCGTCGTGCTGTTTGCGGCCTGTGCGGCTCAAGTGCGATGGCGCCTGACCCACGGCAAGAGCCGCTCAACCCCCTCCCCCCTTCAGCGCCATGATGTCCCGTTTTGACGAATTGCTCTCAGAGATGCGCACGCTTGTCGGTGCCCATCATGTCTTGACGGACCAGGACCTCAGCGCCTGGGAATGGGATTGGCGCAAGCGCTATCGCGGCCGAGCTTTGGCGGTCGTACGCCCGGCAAACACGACGGAGGTGGCTGGCGTGGTGAAGGCCTGTGGCCAACACGGCGTGGCCTTGGTGCCCCAAGGCGGGAACACGGGACTGGTGGGCGGCGGTGTGCCCGATGAATCTGGCGAGCAAGTGGTCTTGAGTCTGAGCCGGATGCGACCAGGTGCGGAGCGGGATCGCCACAACCTCACCATGACCGTGGATGCCGGTGTGATCTTGGCGCAGGCTCAGGCTGCAGCCGCCGAGGCAGGCTTGCTGTTTCCGCTGAGCTTGGCCGCCGAGGGCTCGTGCACCATTGGCGGCAATCTGGCCACCAATGCCGGTGGAACTCAAGTTTTGCGTTATGGCAATGCCCGCGAGCTTTGCCTGGGGGTGGAGGTCGTCACCGCCCAAGGCGAGGTGTGGGATGGGCTGAGTGGGCTGCGGAAGGACAACACCGGCTACGACCTGCGGGACTTATTTGTCGGCAGCGAAGGCACCTTGGGTGTGATCACAGGCGCGACGCTCAAGCTCTTCCCCGCGCCGGCCGCCAAAGTGACAGCTCTGGCGGCTTGCCAGACGATTGATCAAACCGTTGCCCTCTTGCATCGGGCTCGTCAGCACTTGGATGCCCGATTGACGGGCTTTGAGATCATGGCCGAAGCGGCCTTGCACTTGGTGGCACAGCACTTCCCCGCACTCGCGCAGCCGCTGCCCGCGACGCCCTGGTGCGTGTTGTTGGAAGCATCTGGGCCTGAGGCGGCTTGTCGGGCGTCCATGGAACAGCTCTTGGAGCACGCGCTGGAGGCCGAGGAGATTCACGACGCTGCCCTGGCCGACAACCTGAGCCAGGCCAAGAGCATGTGGCATCTGCGGGAGTCCATTCCTTTGGCCCAGAGCCAGGACGGCTTGAACATCAAGCACGACGTGTCTTTGCCGGTGTCGGCCATCCCCGAGTTTGTGCGGACCATGGGAACGCGCTTGTCCGACGCTCTGCCCGGCGTGCGCCTGATCACCTTTGGGCATTTGGGTGACGGCAATCTGCACTACAACGTGCAGGCGCCCCTAGGGCACGAGGCTTCAGCGTTCTTGGCAGCGCATGAGGCCCGCATCAACGCATGGGTCTATGACGACATCTCGCAGCGTGGCGGGTCGTTCTCTGCCGAGCATGGCATTGGCGCCTTAAAGCGCGAAGATTTGGTGCAACGCAAGCCCGCCGTGGCCGTGGCGATGATGCGCGCCATCAAGCAGGCCTTAGACCCGCTGGGGACGCTCAACCCGGGCAAGATGCTCTGAGCGCTATCAGCGCTGGACGCTGTCGGCGCATCAGGCAGCGGCAGAGTAGCTCAACCTTAGTGGGTGGGCCCAGTGAGGCTTTTGGGCGTTGGAAGTGCCAGCACTTCGATGCCCTCTTCAGCCAACTCTGCCCGCTCTTGAGCACTGGCCTGGCCACGGATGTTACGGGCTTCGACTTCGCCATAGTGGATGCGCCGAGCTTCCTCTGGGAAGCGGGCCCCAACATCCTCGGTGTTGGCGATCACCGCTTTGACGGCCTCGATCAAGCCGCCTTGGAGCGCAGCCAAGCTCTTGGCTTGCTCATGCTGAGGCGCAGACTCTGGCGTCACAAGAGCGGATGACCCCTGCGGAGCAGCCGCCCCAAAATTCAGCCGAGGCGCACTGGGCAAGCGCGTCACCTGCTTGTCTTCACAGAGGGGGCAAGTCAAGAGTCCGCGCTCTGTCTGCGATTGGTAGTCGGCTTCCGAGCCAAACCATCCTTCAAAAGCATGGCCGTTCGCGCAGCAGAGGTTGAAGACCTTCATGAACCGACCTTAACCCTGCTGCGCATCGGGCACGGGCAACCAATTCAGAGGCCATTGGCCGGTCTGGGACTTTTGCAGCCACAGCAACGCGATCAGCGACTTGGCGTCAGTCAGGGTGCCCTTAAAGGCCGCAGCGTCCAGCTCCGCCGGCTCCATGGCCAAAACCTCAATGAACTCGCCCTGGTCTAGGTTTCGCTGCCCGAGGTAGAGCTCGCGTGCAAACCAAATCTCGATGAATTCCGTCGAGTAAGCCACCGTTGGGTGCAACACGCCTGCTCGCGCCCACAGCCGGGCACGATAACCAGTTTCTTCGGCCATGCAATGGCGCAGTGCTGTCCGGTCTCGCCTGCATCCAGTTTGCCAGCAGGAAACTCCAGAATGACCTGCTGAAGGGGATAGCGATACTGCCGCTCCACAATGACGCGTCCGTCGCTCCAGATGGGCAAAATAAACCATCGGCGGCGCGCCTGGGTGCACCACATATTCCGCGGGGTGGCTTTGCCCGCCGATCCGGCTGGTGCAATGGTAGTCTCTCAGACCATCAAAGCCATTACCCCGCACCAATTGCCTGCAGGAATTGAGGCGGGTTTCGACCAGATGGGCGTCAGACATCAGCGCGTGGCTGCTTGCGCAAATAGCGCCAAATGAATCCGGGAAAGGCCAAGGTGACAAAGAGACACACGAACGCTGCGTAGAACTCCCAGCGCTGCGGCGCACGCTGCCCCCAGAGATGGTCTCCAGTGCGGCACCGACCGCGAGGGTCGCTGCGCCCAGTAGCACCAACTCCAGCAGTCGCCAAGCAAATGACTTGGGGGAACGTTTGGGGCCAAGAATCAGCAAACGCTCATTCAAAAAAGGCAAGTTGGCAGCCAGCAAGGCCACCAACAAAACCAACCATACTGCGGTCGTAGAGGTCATGGCAATGAAGCGTTTAGCCGGCCAAGGCAGCCACGATGGTCTGGCGGCACAGGGCCATCAGGCCTTCGGGCATCAAACCCAATCCCAAGGCAGCGAGACCATTCAGGGCCAACAAGGCACCGACTCCGCCTTGAGAAGGGACAGGGGTTAAATCCTTAGGCTCATCAAAGTACATCACTTTCACGACCC
>JAXHNT010000068.1:0-12697 GCA_034520165.1 Ideonella sp. | reverse complement strand
TGCTACGTATTGCTCCAAGTCTGGCCACCCAGGCCCATCAACAGACTGCCATCATGCTGGTGAGCCAGCGTCACGACATGATGGGTGTCGCCCACCGCCAGATCTAAGCGGCGGCGCGCCCCACCGTGAAGGCGCCAGCCATCCCGGCGCGACCAAGGGTCGCTGCCTTGCAGCGCAGCCTCGCTCTGCAGGGTCAGCGCGGCCACACCGGCAGCGGCCACCTCCAGCGGCAGCTTGGAGGGGCCAAACAGCGCCTCGCGTTCACGCTCGATCAAGGCCGTGTCCAGGTCGGCTTGTGAGAAGGCTTTGCTCTGCACCACACGGCGCAAAAAGGCCACATTGGTGTTCAGGCCCACGATGTGGGTGTCGCGCAGCGCAGCCTCCAGGCGGGCCAGGGCTTGCTCCCGATCCGCTCCCCAGATGATGAGCTTGGCCACCATGGAGTCGTAATAGGGGCTGATGGCGTCACCCTCGCGCACGCCTGCATCGACCCGAATCGGTGCAGGATCATGCATGGGCTCATTGTCAGCGTTACGCTGAAAGCTCACGTGATCGGGCCAGCGCAGCACGGCCAACTCACCGGTGGCGGGCAAAAAGCCCGCCTCGGGGTTCTCGGCGCAGATGCGGGCCTCGATGGCATGGCCGTGAATGCGCAGGGCGTCTTGCTTGGCGGGCAGGGGCTCACCCGAGGCGACGCGCAGTTGCCATTCGACCAAGTCATGGCCGGTGATGGCTTCGGTGACCGGGTGCTCCACCTGCAGGCGGGTGTTCATCTCCATAAAGAAAAAGCGCAAATCACCATCGTCGCGCTCTTCAGCAATGAACTCCACCGTGCCCGCGCCCACATAGCCCACGGCCTTGGCCGCTGCCACCGCCGCCGCACCCATCTCGGCGCGGCGCTCGGCGCTCATGCCCGGAGCGGGGGCTTCTTCCAGCACTTTTTGGTGGCGACGCTGCACCGAGCAATCGCGCTCGAACAGATACACGCAGTCGCCCAAAGTGTCGGCAAAGACCTGGATCTCGATGTGACGCGGGCGCAGCACATAGCGCTCGACCAGCACGTGCTGGTCGCCGAAGCTGGCTTGAGCCTCGCGTTGGCAAGATGCCAGCGCAGCGATGAAGTCTTCGGCCTTGTCTACACGCCGCATGCCACGGCCACCGCCACCGGCACTGGCCTTGATCAGCACCGGGAAGCCCATGGCCTGCGCCTGGGCCAGCAAAAATTCGGGCTCGTTGTTGTCGCCGTGGTAGCCGGGCACCAGGGGCACTTGGGCCTTTTCCATCAAGGCCTTAGCGGCCGCCTTCGAGCCCATGGCGGCAATCGCTTCAGGCGGCGGGCCAATGAAGACCAGGCCCTCGGCGGCACAAGCCCGCGCAAAGTCTTCGTTCTCACTCAAAAAGCCGTAGCCGGGGTGAATGGCTTGCGCGCCCGTCGCCTTGGCGGCGTCCAAGATGCGCTGCCACTGCAGGTAGCTGTCTTTGGCGGCGTTGCCGCCGATGTGGATGGCCTCGTCGCAGGCGCGCACATGCTGGGCATTGGCGTCGGCGTCCGAGTACACGGCCACGGTGCGCACACCCAGTCGCTTGGCCGTGCGGGCCACGCGGCAGGCGATCTCGCCTCGGTTGGCAATCAGGATCTTCTTGAACATCATGTCTCCTTCATGCCCGGGCTGTGCCCGAGCCAAACTTTTGACGCAGCACGGCCAGCACGCCGCGCACAAACTTGAACAACAACACCGTCAGGCTGAGCGCCACCACAACGGCGACGGCCAACACCACGAACAGGGCCACCGGGTATTGCCAAGACAGCCACAAGAACGCTTGAACGGCCGCATCACCCAGGAGCGAGAGGCCGATGTTGGAAAAGGGCTCGGGCGAGGTGTTCACCGCCGCACGCGTGGTGGCCTTGGCCACGTGCGCCGTCGCCGCCAAGGTACCGCCCATCAAAGCCGCCAGAAACTGCCATTGGCCTGCATCGGCCCCCAGCGCGCCCGCCGCCAGCATGGCGCCCGCCGGGATGCGAATAACGGTGTGCACTGTGTCCCAGGCGGAATCGACCCAGGGGATTTTGTCGGCCAAAAACTCCACCAGCATCAAGGCGCCTGCGCCCCACAGCACCGCAGGCTGCTGCAGGAGGTGCAAGCCTTCAGGCAGCGGCACCCACCCCAGCCACCCGGCCAAGCCCGTCAAGAACACCACGGCATACAGGCGCAGGCCGCTGGCCCAGCCTAGGGCCGCTGCCACCGCCAACAAATGGGTGGTGTCCAAGTGCGCAGCCGCCGCCCCCACACCCTGCCCCAGTTGCTGGGCAGCGGCTTGGGCGGTGGACTGAACGGCCGAGGCCGAGGCCGCAGCAGCTTGGGGCAACAGGCTCATCCCGAGATCCAGTTCGGTGCGCGCTTATTCAAGAATGACGACACGCCCTCTTTACCCTCAGCGCTGCCCCGGATGTCGGCAATGCGGCGCGCGGTGTCTTCCCGCAGTTCAGGCGTGATGGCGGCGTGGGCCACATCGTGCACCAACTGCTTGCAGGCCTTCACCGCTACGGGGCCGTTGGCCACCAAGGCAGCGGTGATGGCGTCCACTCGGGCATCCAGGGCTTCAGGCGTAGCCAGCTCATGCACCAGGCCCAAGCGGTGCGCCTCGGCGGCGCTGAAACGCTCGGCAGTGAGGAAGTAGCGGTGCGAGGCCCGCGCACCGATGGCACGCGCCACATAAGGGCCGATGGTGGCGGGCAGCAGGCCCAGCTTGGCCTCGCTGAGGCAAAAGCCCGCGTTGTCAGACGCGACCACCACATCGCACACGGCCGCTAGGCCCACACCACCGGCATAGCAATCGCCATGGATGCGGCCCACCACGGGTTTGGGGCAGCTGTAGATGGCCCACAGCATGTCGGCCAAACCTTGCGCGTCGGCCTTGTTCTGCGCCCAAGAATATTCGGCCATGGCGCGCATCCAGTTCAGATCGGCCCCAGCGCAAAAGGCTTTGCCGTGACCACCCAACACGATGGCGCGCACGCTGTCGTCGGCCCCCAGGGTGGTGAAGGCCGCCGTCAGTTCAGCAATGACGCTGTCGTTGAACGCGTTGCGAACGTCAGGGCGGTTGAGCCAAACGCGGGCCACTGGGCCTGCGCGCTGAAGATCGAGTGTGGTGCTCATGGTGTCAAGGTCTCGGGTGTGGCTTCAGAACGCCGGTAGGCGCCCAGCAATGCCGTATTGCGCCAGGCGGGCGGTGCCTCCCAGGTGCCCCAGCATTCTTGAATGCGTGCGATGCGCCCGTGGGCAAAGGTGTAGCGGCTGTTGGCAAAAAACCGCTTGTCGCCTTGCTGCACTTCGACCAGGCTGATCACCTCGCCATTGGCCAGCGCATCGACCTGATGCACATGAACTTGCCAGCCTTCGGGGTAGTGCGCGTTCACGGCAATGATGGCGTCGGCATGGTCAAAGGCCTCGCCTGAAGTAAGCCACACCATGTGCGCGGCGTCGTGCAACCAAGCCCGCGCGCCGCTCCAATCGCGCGCCTGAATGCACGCCAAAAAGCAGCGCACGATGGCACAGCGGTGCTCGACATCGTCCACGCTGGGCGGTGCCTCGGAGAGTGGCTGGACCATGACCGTGCTGCGGTAATGTTTGCCGTCCCACTGCGCTTGCGCCACCTCGGCAAAGCCGTGGCACTGATAGAAAGCCACCAGGTGTTCAGCGGGCAGCGCGGTGTCCAGCGCCAAGGCACGCGCGCCCAGGGCGCGTGCCTGTGCTTCTGCCTGCTCAAGGAGCGCGCGCCCAATCCCTTGGCCTTGCAAGGCGGGCTCTACCGCAAACTGATGCAGATGCATCACGTCTTGCCGGAAAAACCAGGGCGTGGCCCGAGCCCAACCATGAAGGTTGGGGTCATAGGCGCTATCAAGGGTCAGCGTGCCCACCACTTGCCCTTCCCGCTCAGCCATCAGGCAGTGCCCATGCTGAACGCAGAGGGCCGTTTGCTCGACCGTCTGATCGACCGCGGTGAAGTTCAGCCCAGCCGCACCGAGCGAGGCATAGGCGCGATGGATCAAGCCTGTGAGATGACCCAAGTCCTCTCCTCCTTGCGATGACCGAATCACGCAGTTCATGCGTCAGTCACTTCGAACGTGGCACAGTATCCTGAGGCAGGTAGACGACCTTCCGGTCCACCGCAAACAGGATGCATCGACCTTTGGTACGCTGCTCACAGCCTTTCAGCGCAAGGTCTTTAACGTCCGTACGCACTTCCGGGTTGGGCGAGACCCCAAATGCAGCCCACCAGCCGCCTTTTTCTCCAATCGCAAACGCCCGGGGAAGTGGACGAGTGAGAAAAGTCTTGTAGCGGTCAATCGTCTCGCCTTCGACATTTGGCACACGGCTCAATTCCGCCAATTGCTCAGCGTGCCCTTCCGACGCACTTGATCTGGCCATTGTCGAGCCACGAGCAGCCTCTGCCCGCGTCGCAGATACCCGCTGCTCTCTATCGGCCTTTAACACAGCGGGAGTACGCTGAGACACGTGCGGAAGGACACCCGTGGGTAGGGGCGTAGCAGGCGGTGCCGCTGCCGCTGCCGCTGCCGCTGCCGCTGCCGCTGCCGCTGCCGCTGCCGCTGCTGGTGCTGGTGCTGGTGCTGGTGCTGGTGCTGGTGCAACTGGCGAGCCTGAGGCCAACTGCACGGGAGTCATCGATGCAACAGACTGTGGTGTCGCTTTTTGACTCACCGAAGTACTCCGTTTGCTGGCGCTTGTGCACCCTGTCACCCCAACGAGCAGCACCAAAGCTGCCCATAAAGCGGTGCGAAACGGGCCTGATGAAATAGTCGTAGTACCCAATTTCTTTCTCCGTGAATGAGGGGGCACGATCATAGAGTTTTCCGTCGCAGAGAAGCGATTACAAACACACCACCTGTGCGACATACAAGTCTTGACCCGGGCTTTGCAACCTCACATCCGAAACACCCCAAACTTCGCGTCCGGAATCGGTGCATTCAGGCTGGCCGACAAACCCAGCGCCAGCACGCGGCGGGTGTCGACGGGGTCGATCACGCCGTCGTCCCACAGGCGGGCGCTGGCGTAGTAGGGGTGGCCCTGCACTTCGTATTGCTCTTTGATGGGGGATTTGAAGGCGGCTTCTTCGTCGGCGCTCCATTGGCCGCCTTTGGCTTCGATGCCGTCGCGCTTGACGGTGGCCAGCACGCTGGCAGCTTGCTCGCCACCCATCACGCTGATGCGTGCGTTGGGCCACATCCACAAGAAGCGGGGGCTGAGTAGGCGCGGCCGCACATGCCGTAGTTGCCAGCCCCAAAGCTGCCGCCGATGATGACGGTGAATTTGGGCACGTTGGCGCAGGCCACTGCCGTCACCATCTTGGCGCCTGCGCGGGCAATGCCTTCGTTTTCGTACTTGCGGCCCACCATGAAGCCGGTGATGTTCTGCAAGAACACCAGCGGGATCTTGCGCTGGCAGCACAGCTCGATGAAGTGCGCACCCTTGTTGGCGCTCTCGGCAAACAGAATGCCGTTGTTGGCGACGATGCCCACGGGCATGCCCTCGATGTGGGCAAAGCCGCAGACCAAGGTGGTGCCGTAGCGAGACTTGAACTCGTCGAAGTCGGAGCCGTCGACGATGCGGGCAATGATCTCGCGCACATCAAAAGGCTTGCGGGTGTCGGTAGGGATCACCGCCAGCAGTTCCGCAGCCGGGTACTTGGGCTCAGCGGGCGTGCGCAGCGCCATCGGCTGAGGCTTTTGCCAGTTGAGGTTGGCGACGGCCGCGCGGGCCAAGCCCAGCGCATGCAGGTCGTTGTCGGCCAGGTGATCGGCCACGCCGGACAGGCGGGTGTGCACATCACCGCCACCCAGGTCTTCGGCGCTCACCACCTCGCCCGTGGCGGCCTTCACCAGCGGCGGGCCACCCAAAAAGATGGTGCCTTGGTTTTTGACGATGATGGTCTCGTCGCTCATGGCTGGCACATAGGCGCCGCCCGCCGTGCACGAGCCCATGACCACGGCGATCTGCGGAATGCCTGCCGCCGACATATTGGCCTGGTTGTAGAAAATGCGGCCGAAGTGGTCGCGGTCGGGAAACACATCGTCTTGGTTGGGCAGGTTGGCACCGCCCGAATCCACCAAATAGATGCAGGGCAGCTTGTTTTGCTGCGCCACTTCTTGCGCGCGCAAATGCTTTTTGACGGTGAGCGGGTAGTAGGTGCCGCCCTTGACGGTGGCGTCATTGCAGACGATGACGCATTCCACCCCGCCCACTCGGCCAATGCCCGCGATCATGCCGGCGCAAGGTGCGGCGTCACTGCCGTCTTTCTCGGGGTACATGCCCAAAGCAGCCAACGGGGCAATTTCGAGGAACGGGGTGTCTGGGTCCAGCAGCATCTCGACCCGCTCGCGCGGCAGCAGCTTGCCGCGTGCCAAGTGCTTGGCGCGTGCGGCCTCACCGCCACCTTCAGCGATCTTGGCCAGTTTGGCGTTGAGGTCATCGACCAAGGCCTTCATGGCTGCTGCGTTGGCTTGCGACTCGGCCGAGCGCGCGTTGAGCTTGCTTGAAATGATGGGCATGTGTGATCCGTCGTCTGTGCGGGTAAGCGGGGCGGGGCTTCAGCAGGTCTCGGCAAAGAGTTCGCGGCCGATCAGCATGCGGCGGATCTCGCTGGTGCCCGCCCCGATCTCGTAGAGCTTGGCATCGCGCCACAGCCGACCCGTGGGGTACTCGTTGGTGTAGCCCACGCCGCCCAGGGCTTGAATGGCTTCACCGGCCATCCAGGTGGCTTTTTCAGCGGTGTAAAGGATGACGCCTGCGGCGTCTTTGCGCAGGGTGCGGGCATGGTCGCCGCGGTCGCAAGCTTGAGCCACGGCATAGGCATAGGCGCGGCAAGCCTGGAAGGTGGAGTACATGTCGGCGATCTTGCCCTGCATCAGTTGGAACTCACCGATGCTTTGGCCAAACTGCTTGCGCTCGTGCACAAAGGGCACGACCACGTCCATGCAAGCCGCCATGATGCCCAGCGGGCCGCCCGAGAGCACCACGCGCTCGTAGTCCAGGCCGCTCATCAGCACCTTGGCGCCCATGCCTTCGCCGCCGAGCACGTTCTCGGCCGGCACTTCGCAGTGGTCGAAGAACAGCGGATAGGTGTTGGAGCCGCGCATGCCCAGCTTGTCCAGGTGCTGGCCCTTGCTGAAGCCCTTGAAGCCCTTTTCGATGATGAAGGCCGTCATGCCGCGCGCGCCCATCTCGGGATCGGTCTTGGCATAGACCACCAGGGTGTCGGCATCGCCGCCGTTGGTGATCCACATCTTGGAGCCGTTCAGCACATAGTGGTCGCCCTTTTTGTCGGCACGCAGCTTCATGCTGACCACATCGGAGCCTGCGCCGGGTTCGCTCATGGCCAAGGCGCCCACTTGGGTGCCGGCAATCAGGCCCGGCAGGTACTTTTGCTTCTGGGCCTCGGTGCCGTTGCGGTGGATCTGGTTCACGCACAAATTGCTGTGCGCGCCGTAGCTCAAGCCCACCGAAGCGCTGGCACGGCTGATCTCTTCCATGGCCACCATGTGGGCTACATAGCCCATGCCGGTACCGCCGTATTCTTCGGCCACCGTCAGGCCGTGCACGCCCAGGTCGCCCAGCTTCTTCCACATGTCGGCCGGGAACTCATTCACGCGGTCAATCTCGGCGGCGCGCGGTGCGATCTCGTTTTGCGCAAAGTCGCGCACGGCTTCGCGCAGCGCGGCGATGTCCTCGCCCAAGGGAAAAGTGAAGGTGGACTCAAACATGCGGTGTCTCCTGATGCTGTGACGGGATGGCCGCTGTTGAGCCATCCTCAATAAAAACCCTAATCTCGCCTCATGAAGCCAGCCGTAGCTGCCTCTCTCTGAGCCGGTGCAGCCCAGAATCTAACAGCGCCACCCTTGCGGATCAAGTATTTTTTGAGTGATACTCAATTTATGCCCACTCGCCGCTCAACGCCACCGGTACCGCCGCCCCACACCCCCGCCGTGCCCGCTCGCCGCGCGACCGCCAGCGCCAAGAGCGAGCAGCGAGTGCGCGACATCCTGCGGGTGGGCCGCGAAGTCTTGGCCGAGAAGGGCTATGAGCGGGCCACCACCATCGAGATTGCACAGCGACTGGGCATCTCAGAAGCCACGGTGTTCACTTACTTTCGAGGCAAGCGCGAGCTGTGTGTGCGCGTCATCACCGACTGGTATGACGAGATCATTGCCGCCATGCAGGCGGTTTTGAGTGAAGCTCAGTCCCAGCAGCAACCCTTGCGCCAGCAGCTGCTGTTGCTGATGCGGACCCACTTACAGTTATTTTTGATCCAAGGCACCGGCCTGTGCGCCTTGGTGCTTTCAGAAGGCCGCTCCAAAGGGCAAGCGCTGGGGGACAGCTTTGCCCCCTTGCAGCGCCGCTACACCGCACCGCTGATGGACCTGCTGGCACGCGGACAAGCCAGCGGTGCCATCCGCCAAGACCTGCCCCTGCGCCTGCTGCGGCCCATGGTGCTGGGGCCGATGGAGCACATTCTGTGGGAAGTGGTGGGCCAAACCGCATCGGCCATTGGCAAATCGGCTGACCTGGAGACGACCAGCCGCGCCTTGCACGACATGGTGTGGGCAGCCATTGCCGCCCCCGAGCAAGAGCTGGCTGCGCTGCGGCGATTCAAAGTGGCGGTGCTGCACGCCGCACAAGGCTGACGGACCCCGCGCAAAAAGGGCGCCGATTCTAGTGGCTTAAATGGCTGGTTTTTGTCCGCCACTTCTCCTTATTCATCAGTCTGCCGCAATGCCAAAAAATGAGGCACCGGACACAAATATCAAGTGCCACAACCACTTAGCAGCGCCACCCCCGACTTATGCACACCCTTTTCCACGATCAGCAGGGACAACCCTGTGGGGCTGACCCAACCGCCGCCATCTTTGCTTGACAAGCCACGTACCATGCTGGCCCATGAGTACCGGCCCGCCGCTGTGGCACGCCTTATGCCAGCTTGGGGCCAGACATCGTGCTGGACGCCTTGACCGCCGCCGGCCTCCAAGCGGACGGCCGCCTACTGCAACTCAACTCCTATGAGAACCGGGTGTGGCAGGCCCCGCTGGAGGATGGCCGGGTGGTGGTGGTCAAGTTCTACCGGCCTGGCCGGTGGAGCGATGCTCAGATTTTGGAGGAACACGCCTTCACGGCCGAGTTGGCCGCTGCCGACCTCCCCGTGCTCGCCCCGTTGGCCCTGCAGGCCGACCCACTGGACGCCCGCTTGCGGCTCAGCACGGCTGACGCTTTCGAGGCTTGGGATGACGAGGAAGAGCGCGGCCCAAGCCCGCAGCCGACGCTGGGCCATTTCAGCGATGGTGCCAGCGACGGCACCAGCCCTGGCAACGCTTGGCGCTTTGCGGTGTGTGAGCGACGCGTCGGCCGCGCAGCAGAGCTGGAGGAGCCCGAGGTCTTGGCCCGCCTGGGCCGCTTGTTGGGCCGCCTGCATGGGGTGGGGCAGCGCCGTGCCTCTTTCAGCACCGGCGCACCCTGAACAGCCAGACCTTTGGCCATGCGGCCCGAGCCCGCTTGATCGAGGGCAGCTTTGTACAGCCCGAGACCGAAGGGCCCTGGATCCAAGTCAGCGCCCAAGCCCTGGCCCTGGTGGACGCGGCTTTTGCCCGCCATGCGAGGCCTGGCGCAGATCCGCCTGCATGGCGACTACCACCCCGGCAATGTGCTGTGGCGCGACGAGGGCGAACATGCCGGCCCGAACTTCGTGGACTTTGACGACTGCTGCACCGGCCCTGCGGTGCAAGACCTATGGATGCTGCTGCCCGGTGAGCGCACGGCCGTGGAAGCCGCGCTCTATCACCTGCTGGACGGCTACCGCGACTTTCGAGAGTTTGACGACCGCGAGTTGCTGTTGATCGAGCCCTTGCGCACGCTGCGCATGATCCACCACAGCGCCTGGATCGCCGAGCGCTGGAGCGACCCGGCGTTCCCGCAAGCCTTTCCGTGGTTTGCCAGCCCGGCCTACTGGAGCCAGCAGACCACCGAGCTCAGAGAGCAGATTGAACGGATGACATGATCTCTTGGGCCGCGCGCTGGCCCGACATCATGGCGCCATGCACGGTAGCGAAGTACTGGCGTTGGGTGGCCTCGCCCGCAAAAAACACCCGGCCTGAGAGCGGCCGCGCCAAGTCGTCGCGTTGGCGCGGGTGGCTGCCCAGGGCGTTGTAAGAATAGGCGCCCTGAGCCCAGGGGTCGGACTGCCACCGGGTGACAGACCAAGCCCGGGGCGCAGGCGTGTTGGGCCCGAAGATTTTCTTCAGGGTGGCCATGGCACTGGCCACCGTGGCCTCGTCCGACTGAGCCTCCAAACCCTTGGCGGTATCCGCCGCATTGAAGCCCAGCAGCACCGGCTTGCCCGTGGGGCGCACCAGGCTTACCCATTCCGTCCACAAACCGTAGGATGCGGGGATGTATTCCTGCCAGTCGAAGTCAGGGTCCCAGAACACCTCGTCAAACTGCAAATAGCACTTGTTCAGCAAGCCCATGCCGAGCTGGGCAATGGCATCTCGCTTGGCCTGCGGCAGCGCGGGCGTGAAGCTCAAGCCACCGGCTTTCAAGACACCCAAGGGCACGGTGATCAGCACGCGGTCGGCACTGAAGTCGCCTCGGCTGGTCTGAACTTTGACGCCCGCGCCCTGCCAGTTCACGTTGCGCACGGCGTGGTCGAGGCGCACATCCAGGCCCTCGGCCAGATGCTCAATCAAGGCGCCGTAGCCGTCCGGGAACAGCACATCGTCGCCCTTGAACCCCTTGGAGGCGTCATACCAGTGGGTGGACAAAGCCGTGGCCGGGCCCGACCACTCCTGCTCGATCGTGCTGTTGATCAGAAAGTCGGTATAGCGCTGATCCTCGGCGCTCATGAGGTCATAGCCCATGCCGTTGGTGACGGTGGTGCGCACGGCGCGGTCTTTGTTGGCCTGCTGTCCCGCCTTGAGTGTCTTGCTCATGCGCCGGGTGAGTGTGTCCAGGCGAGCACGCTCTGCCTTGGTGACAGCCTGGCCGCTGGTGTTGAAGGTGATGGTGCTGTCATAGCTGGTAGCCACCATTCGCGCACCGGCCTCGCGGGCCAAATCGGTCACTGGATTGCCCTGCGTGCCGTGGATCCAAGAGGCGCCAAGGTCCAAGGGAAAGCCCAGGCTGCGGTCGGTCAAAATCCGCCCGCCCAAGCGCGAACGCGCTTCCAACACGGTGACCGACCAGCCCTCCTCACGCAGAGCATGGGCTGCCGCCAGCCCCGACATGCCGGCGCCCACCACCAAGATGCTGCCCGTTGTGCGTGCGCCAGGGGCTGACTGGCCTGAGGCCGAGGAGCCGGCCAACAGCCCCCAGGCCGCCGCCAAACCACTGGCGGCTTGGTGCAGCCATTCACGACGGGAAGAGGCTGCCGTCTCCGGAGCCAGCGAATGCCCGGAGGGGGTGGATGAGGGAGGGAACAGGAAACTCATGGGCCAACGACGCCAAATGCTTGAAGGATGTCACATGCTAGGCAAGGCCTGCACCTTCCACAAGCAAAGATTACGCCCATCTGCCAAAAGAAAATTTAACATCAGCACATGAGTGAACACCCCGCTGCACCCGCCCGGCTGCCACCCCTGAATGCCTTGCGGGCCTTTGAGGCGGCGGGCCGCCTGGGCAGCTTGGTGGCCGCAGCGCGAGAGCTGCATGTCACCCACCCGGCCGTCGGGCGACACATCAAGCTCCTGGAAGAGCGCTTAGGCGTCGCGCTGCTGGAGCGCCGTGCTCGCGGTGTGGAGCTGACACCCCAAGGCCGCCGCTACCACGCCCAGGTCAGCGAGGCATTTGGTCTGCTGAGCGCCGCCACCGACGAGTTGTGCAGCGACACCCAGGCCGATTGGTTGCGTCTGGTGGTGACGCCTGGCCTTGCCATGCGATGGCTGCAGCCACGCCTGCCAGCGTTCCGGCAGCAGCACCCTGCACTGAAGGTGTCCCTTGACCCGCAGCCCTGGCAATCTCAGTGCCCCCAGGACGCCGACCTGGCCCTGATGTACGGAGAGTTGAGTGACTTTGACAGCCCTGCCGAGGTCTTGTTGTGCCCCGCCATTTTTCCGGTCTGCAGCCCCGCGCTCTTGGCACAGCATGGCCCACCGCAGCGCACCAGCGACTGGCTGAGCTGGCCGCTGCTGCATGAGGATGAAGGCCTGTGGTGGAGTGACTGGCTGCGCCGCTGCGGCCTGCGCCGTCGCATCCACAGTGAGGTGGCCTACGGCAGCGCCGAGACCGTGTTGCAGTTGGCCCTGCAAGGCCAAGGCGTGTGCTTGAGCAATTCCCTGCTGGTGCAGGAGGAATTGGCCAGCGGACGCTTGGTGCGGCCGGTGGCCACGGCCCACGTGATGCAGGCCTATGCCGTGCTGCAGCGGCCCGCCGCAGCCAGCCCGTCGGCCCAGGCCTTTTTGGCCTGGCTGCGGGAGACGCTGGCCGCGGACGCGGCCAGCACGATCAGGCCGTGAGCAGGGCCGTCACGCGGCGCACATAGGCCGCTGGGTCTTCGAGGTGGCCGCCTTCAGCCAGCAAGGCTTGGTCGAAGAGGATGTGGGCCAGGTCATCGAAGCGGGCGTCGCCGTCCAAGCGCTTAACCAGTGCATGTTCAGCGTTAATTTCAAGAATGGGCATGGCCTTGGGAGCGTCTT
>JAXHNT010000093.1:0-17688 GCA_034520165.1 Ideonella sp. | reverse complement strand
GACCTATACCGCAACCGCGATTTCGATGGTTTCCGCGGGTTTGGCATCGTTCGCGTTGCCGATGCCCAGGAAGATCCCAATGCGACCGGCCTGACATTCGTACCCTCGTCCGATGCACCCGCAGCAGTGCCCGCCGATCAGGCGTTCTCGAGACCAGCCTTCGCGAGGAAGAGCTTGAGGAGTTCCTGGCGGAGCTGCGTGAAGGTGAAGAGCATCCGCATGATTTCGAGAAGACGAATATCGGCATCACGATCTGGACGACGTCGATACCTTCGTTGTCGGTCGGGATGACGCTGAAACCGAACTGGAGTCCAGAAAGCCGACGCCGCCGAGGAAGGCAATGGCTGAAGTCAACGCCGCTTCAGAGCCGGAAGCCGAGCCGGCACCGACTTCAGGTCCTACACTCCACCTTCGAGCCACCGGTTCTGCGCATTATGCAGCCGCAAAAGCCGGTTCAGCCGGACAAGATCGTCCAGCTCGAAGAACATCGCAGCCGCAGCCGAGACAACTTGACGCCCGGCGAACAGGCGGCGTTCGCAGAGATCGCCCGCAAGCTCGATCCGCTTGGCCTGCGCACGCGTCGAGGAATCGCTGAACCCGACCGCCTCCGCGCCGCCGGCCTTGCGTACCTCACCGCCGACCACGCCCTCGACGACCACCACCGACACGACGGCTGATATCGAGCCCGTCGCCGGCAAACCTGCCGCCGGAGGCCAAGGCGTCGAACCTGTCCCGTCGGTCCAGAACCAGACTTGCCGGCAACGCCGCCAATCGACCTGCCAGCGGCGCCTTGATCGACGGCCTGCCGTCGCGACGCGAAAACGCAGCCTCAGGCGCCGAAATCGTTGATCTGATGCCGGTGGCGCTCCTCGTCCATGTCGGCGACAAGGCTGATTCACGCCAACCCGGAATTCTTCGCCCCTGACCGGCTATGCTTCGCTCGACCGAATTGAGGAGGCCGTCCGGTGGGCTGGATGCATTGATCCAGCACCAGGAGATGGACGACAGCCACGGCGACCAGAAGCGCCCGCGTGGTCCGCCGTTCTCTGTGCAGACGACCGGCTGGTGCCCGTCACCGCGCGCCTGCAATCGGTGCGTTTTGATGATGCGAGCGCCCTGATGTTGGCCCTGATCGCCGAGCCCCCCCCCCCCCCCCCCCGGGCAGATCGGTGAAGCCGCCGGAGAAGAGTAAACGGAGGCAACCTTTCCCCCCCCAAACGCCTGGCCCCCCGAACTCGCACGCGCCCAAGGTCGAGGTCGATGAACTGCGCTCGATCCTGGAAACCGCGACCGACGGTGTCGTCATCCTCGATTTCCGACGGCGATATCCGCTCGATGAACCGGGCCGCAAGCGCGCTTCAAACTTCACGACAAGGAAACTGGCGGCAAACCCTTCGTCATGCTGTTTGCCCATGAGAGCCAGAAACCGGTTCTCAATTACCTGAGCGGCCTCTCCGGCCATGGCGTTGCCAGCCTTCAACGACGGACGAGAGGTCATCGGCCGTGAAGCTTCCGGCGGTTCCTGCCGCTGTTCAAGACCATCGGTCACACCTCCACTCATCGAACGGCTATTGCGCCGTCATCCGCGACATCACCCAGTGGAAGCGCACAGAGGAAGAGCTGCGCGACGCAGCGCGCCGCCGAGACGCGCCAACGCCCACAAGACCGATTTCCTCGCGCATGTCAGCCACGAGATCCGCACCCCGCTCAACGCCATCATCGGCTTTGCCGATATGATGGCGACAGAACGTTTGGGGCCGATTGGCCACCCCGCTACGTCGGACACGCCATGACATCGGGCGCTCTGGCCGCCACGTACTCGATATCGTCAACGACCTTCTTGACATCTCGAAGATTGAGGCCGGCGAGATGGAGCTCGACTTTGCCTCCGTGGGCCTGAACGTGACATGGTGGCCAGAGAGCCGTATCTATGGTCCAGCCGCAGGCCAACGGTCAGCGGGGGGTCATCATCCGCACGTGCATTGTCTCAAGCTGTACCGACCGTTGTGGCCGACCTGGCGCTCGATCAAGCAGATCGTCCTCAATATCCTGGCCGAATGCCATCCGCCTACACGCCGTCCGGCGGGCAGATCGTTGTCTCCACAGCCTATGAGCCGAGCGGCAGCGTGGTCCTGCGCATCCGCGATACGGGCATCGGCATGACGCGAGCGGAGTTGGAACGGCGATGAAACCTTTCCGACAGGTCTCGGCCGGAGCAGCCTCGCAACGCGGCGATGGCACCGGCCTCGGCCTGCCGCTCACCAAAGCCATGGTCGATGCCAACCGCGCCTCCTTTTCCCATCATGGTCCACACCCAACGAGGGCACGCTGGTGGAGGTCACATTCCTTCGCCGAGGGTGTTGGCGGATTGAGCGTCTGAGCGCCCCGGCAGAAAAGCCTGGGAATTCTAAGGGTTGAGGGTTGCGATGCCGTTCACATACACTCGGGGTGACAGAGGGCGGACTGACCTTTGCCTCATCACGCACACGAAAGAACAGGGAGAATTCGACCATGACAAGCATCGGCATTCTCGCACCCAGGCATCCTGCTCGCCATCGCGATCGGGGCAATGAGCCCGGGACCAAGCTTCGTGCTCGTGTCGCGCATCTCCATCTCGCATTCCCGCCTGCATGGGCTGGCCTCTGCCATCGGCATGGGCCTTGGCGGCGTTTTGCGACATTGGCGCTGGTCAAGCTGGTCGCTTTGCTGCAACAGGTCGAATGGCTCTATCTGGTGTTGAAATTTGCCGGTGGCCTCTACGCGCTCTATCTCGGCATCCGGATCTGGCAGGGCGCGAGAGCGCCATTGACCCAAGCGGTGAACGGCGAGGATGGTAAAAGCGTCTCGCTCTGGCGCAGCCTCGGCCTCGCCTTCGTCACACAAGTCAGCAATCCGAAAACCGCCGTAGTCTATGCCAGCATCTTCGCGGCCCTGATGCCAACCGCGCCACCGTTTGTCGTGCTGCTGATCCTGCCGCCGGCGATCTTCGTGGTCGAGGCCACCTGGTATGCCGTCGTTGCCTATGCCTTTTCGGCTCCGCGTTCGCAGCGTGTTTACCTGCGCTTTACCAGGCTCGTTGGAAAACTATCGCTTCACGTTACGGCTGGAATCTTCGGTTTGATTGTGTAGTTCCAGTCGCCGTGGAAGTCATGGCGGTGCAGGTTGAGGGCGCCCATTTCGGCGTCGGTGACCTTGATGCCCTTTGGGTAGATGTCGGTATCGACCTCGCTGCGCACCTTCAAGCCCGTGTCGGTCGTGGTGGCGGCGATGAGTTGGACGATGGTCTGATAGCTGACCAGAGGACGGCCGCGCCAGTTCTGGGTGATGAAGGCGAACAGGCGATGCTCGATCTTGTTCATTCAAACTCAGAGTTCTCGTGGCTGATGCGCTGGCTGCGGGTCAGCATGGAATAGACAAACTGCGGCGGCGGCAGCTGGTCGCAATAACGTTCGCCACAGGCCTCAAACCACTCCATCGCATTCCAGGCGGCGTTTTGCAAGCGCAGCACATCCACCGCGCGCAGGGCTTGGTAGCGGGCCAACACGTCGGGGATGTGTGCGGGCGCGTCGCCCAGCTCTTTGAACTGCCGGGTCAGCTCAATCGCGTCTTCAATCGCCAGCTTGGTGCCCGAGCCGATGGCGAAGTGCGCGGTGTGTACCGCGTCGCCCATCAGCACCACATGCGAGCGGCCATTGAAGTGCGACCACTGCTCGCACTTCACCCGCTGAAAGTTCAGCCAGGCCGAGCCGCGCAGGTGCCGCGCATTGGTCATCAGCGCATGGCCTTGCAGGTTCTGGGCAAAGAGCTTTTCGCAAAACGCAATGCTCTGGGCTTGGTCGGCTTGGTCCAGCCCGTGGGCCTGCCACACATGCTCGGGGCACTCGACGATGAAGGTCGATGTCGTCTCGTCAAACTTGTAGATATGGGCCTGGAACCAGCCGTGCTCCGTCTTCTCAAACAAGAAGGTAAAGGCGTCGTACAGGCGCTTTGTGCCCAGCCAGATAAAGCGGTTGGGCCGGGTGACGATGTCGGGCTGGAACACCGCCTCATAGCGGCCACGAATGCGCGAATTGATGCCGTCGCTGGCAATGATCAGGTCGGCATCCGGGTAGTCCTCGTCCGACTGCACATCGGCCTCGAAAACCAGCTTCACGCCCAGCGCCTCGCAGCGCGCCTGCAAAATGTTCAGCAGCTTTTTGCGCCCAATGCCCACAAAGCCATGCCCGCCCGAGCGGATGACTTGGCCCTTGATGTGGGTCTCGATGTCGTCCCAGTGGTTAAAAGCCTGCTGGATCTCGGCCGCCGAGGTCGGGTCCCACACCCGCATGTTGTCCATGGTGGCGTCCGAGAACACCACGCCCCAACCAAAGGTGTCGTAGGCCTTGTTGCGCTCCACCACCGTGATGTCGTGGGCCGGGTTGAGCTTTTTCATCAACAGCCCAAAGTACAGCCCCGCCGGGCCCCCGCCAATGCAGACGATCTTCATGCAGCCTCCATCCATCCATCCGTGCACGCCGGGCCTACCCACACAACGCGGGCAGGCTCAGGCTGCGCAATAGCTGCAATGTAAAAGGTTTAGTTCTAAAGTAATTTGGGGGTTTGTACGGAGTGTGGCTTGTCTGGGCTCAAGCCTCAGGAGGCAAGGGGCGGCCAAAAATCTCCAAGAAAATTTTGGCGATTTGTTCGGCTTCTGGCAAACCCATTTGCAAAGCCGGGCCATGGGCCTCGCGCAACAATCGTTCAATCTTGGGGCCGTCATCCCTGTGTCCACGTTGGACCATGTTCATCGCGATTTTCGTTTTGCAAACCAGGATTGAGCGCGCGTCGCCCAACTGCTGATAGACCGGTAGCTCGTCTTCTTGACGTATCCGCAGCGCTTCATCGAGCTGGCCCTGAGCCTGCAAGATGTCGGCGATCTTGCCTTTGGTGAGCGCCAGCTCGCGCGCATCGCCCAGTTGCTGAAAGATGGGCAACTGCTCCTCTTGCCGGACGCGCAGCGCTTCATCCAACTGGCCTCGAGCTTGCAAGATGTCGGCGATCTTGCCTTGGGTGACTGCCACAGAGCGCACATTGCCGAGTTGCTGATAGACAGGCAGCTCCTCTTCTTGTCTGATGCGAAGCACCTCATCGAGTTCGCCTCGAACCTGCAAGATGTCGGCGATCTTGCCTTTGGTGATCGCCAATGAACGGACGTCGCCGAGCTGCCCATAGACGGGCAACTCCTCTTCTTGCCGCGTGCGCAGGGCCTCATCGAGCAAGCCTCGGGCCTGCAAGATGTCGGCGATTCTTCCTTTGGCGACCGCCAGCGAACGCACATCACCTAGTCGCTGGTAGACGGGCAACTCCTCTTCTTGACGGATCCGTAGCGCTTCATCAAGCTGTCCTCTGACCTGCAAGATGCCGGCAATCTTGCCCTTTGTAAGTGCCACTTCGCGCGCATCGCCGAGTTGCTGGTAAACAGGTAGCTCCTCTTCTTGTCGGATTCGCAGTGACTCATCCAACTGGCCACGGGCCTGCAAAATATTGGCAGTCTTACCTTTAGCGACGGCCAGCGAGCGCACATCGTCGAGCTTCAAGAAGATTGGTATCGCCCGGCCCTGAAGGATACGCAGTGCCTCATCGAGTTGGCCTCGCACCTGCAAAATGCTGGCGATCTTGCTTATGGTGATCGCCAGCGATCGCTCATCGCCGAGCTGCTGGTAGACAGGCAGCTCTTCTTTTTGGCGGATGTGCAGCGCCTCATCGAGCTGGCCTCGCATCTGCATGGTGTCAGCTATCTTGCCCTTGGTGACGGCCACCGAGTGCAAATCGCCCAGCTTCTGGTAGATGGGAAGAACCTCTTCTTGTCGGATGCGTAGCGCCTCATCAAGCGTGCCCCTGTCCTGCAAGATGTCGGCGATCTTGCCTTTGGTGACCGCCAATGAACGCGCATCGCCCATGCGCTCGTGCAAGGGCAACGCTACTCGGCGCCAATGTGTCAATGCCGCGTCATACTCCCGGAGACTAAACAGCAGATTGCCCAGTTCGCTAACAGGACCAGACAGCAGCTCATTTGGCGGTGAAGGCTGAGTAGCCAGCCAATTCTGAATCTCGGCAATTCGCTGTAGGCGTTCTTCACGATGCCGGTTGTCAATTCCACTAAATCGCGGTTCGGTGAACACACCACTGTCATTGGGTGTTCCAAACTCCGCCTCACCACCGGCCAGCGAATGAGAAGCACCATCTGCCAAAAAGCTGTAAACACCGCTGCGCCAAGCCCATAAATCAGGTGCCCCGCGAGAAGCCAGTGCAATCGCTTCGGCATCCAGCCAGAACACCAAACGCGCGCGGGACTCAGCGGCTAGCCGTTCGCGGCGTACGTTGAACGCATCCCATCGGGCTTCTGTAAACCAGCCTGGCAGTCCCACCACATGAACGACCTCAGCTTGGGCCGCGTTGTTCAAAAGGCGACGCTCTAGCTCAGCCACATCAGCGATTCGGGCGCTCAGCGGCAACAGATTGCTGCGCAGGCCAGCCGCGCGCAGCACTGTCTCCAGCGCCGCCATGACCTCTTTGCGCAAGGCTTCATGGGGTGCATCCACCAGCAGCCACTGGAATGCCGGGCCATATACCAAGCTGCGAGACAAACGCTGAAAGTCTTCAGAGCACGAAGCGGGTAAGCGCTGCGCTGCTGTCAGTCGGGCTTCTTCAACCTTGGTTTTGAACCCGGTGTCGGACATGGTGTGCGCTGGCAAGCCGTCTCAGGGGCTGGTGTCTGTGGGCGTAACTGAAGCCAACTGATAGCCCTCTAGCGTACGGACCACCGGATGACTCCTGCGCCACTTGCCATCGTTGTACTGCAGCAGGGCCAACCTGTGCAGGAGCTGTTGTGCGCGCTCATCGTTGCCGCCGTGGGCCGGGTTGGTATCAATCGTCTTGAGCAGGGCGTAGTCCCCGGGCTGAAGAAAGTACCGATAGTCGGCGGCAAGTTTGTCGATCGCCAGCTTCACCACGGCCGAATCAATGCGTGTGTCGGCGTACTCACAGCACAACTTCAACAAGCGCAGCAGCTCGCGGGGGTGACCTCCGCAGAACTCAATGAGGCGCTCGATGTCAGCATCAGTGGCAAACAAACAGCGGTCGGCGCGGTGCAGCAGCAAACCGTTCAGGGCCGCCCATCCCGCTTCACATCGGGCACCGTCGCGCTCGTGCAACTTAATCATGGGCAAGACGGTGTCTGCATCCAGCTTGCCACCCAGCCGACCGTCGTACTTGAGGTCCAGCGGGGCGGTGTAGATCGCCAGGGTTTGAATGGCCAGTAGTTGCTCGGCATCCTGTACGAAGAAGCGCTGCGTGTCCTCTCCTCGCATCTTGTCGGTGCCATCCAGCAGCAGAACAATGCGCTCCGCCCTGCCGGTCTTTCTAAGCTCGGCCTCTGCGGCCCGGATCAGGTTGTTGAAGGCGGCTGACAGTGCCGTGAAGCGGTTTCTAATTTCTTGACGCCACTCGGTCTTCTGGCTGGATCCCGTTTTGAACGCGCTGGTGAACCCCGCAAAAAGTTTGACCAAACCAGGGATACCCACACCACCTTCCACACTGGTCTTCAGCTCGGCATTGAGCTCACGCGTGTGGTTAGAGGTTTTGATGGTGGCTGCGAACCATTCAAACACGGGCTTCAAAACAGCCTCTGGCAAGGCGTACCCATCGTCTGCCATGCGTTCCAGCAGGGCCTCGGCCATAGCCATCAATGCTTCGGTGTAGTGAAGATTGTTGCGGTCTAACTTGGCGAGCACATCGACTTCGACCACATAGAAGCGCTTTGAGTCATTCAACCGACGGGCATAGCGGCGCAGCTCGGTGGTTTTGCCGCTACCGATATGCCCAAAAAAGAGCACATGCTTTTCATTCGGCGCAAAAAAGGCATTGCTCGCTGGATCCCAGCCAAACTTGCGAGCCAGCGTTGCAAAGGTTTTTTCGCTGCCGCGAGCCTGCTCGGTGTCCACATAGCGAGGGTCACCGTCGGGCAAAGCCTCTTCGTACTCGATCTTTTGCAAGACTTCCAGAATGTGCTTTGGCGGTTGGTATGGCATGGTGATGCCGATTCTAGGGTGGGACGGGTGCTTGGGTGTTTGTACGCCGGTTCGCCTCGGCGGCCGCTCATACCCCCTGCAACACCTCATGCCGCCGCATCTGCACCCCGGCTGCACCGGCCTCCACCGTCACCACCGCCCCATCGGGCAGCATCTGCCAGCCCGGTTCGTCTTCGCACAGGGGCTCGCTGGCGATGATGGTGCCGTTGCTGCAGCGGCGCAGGTAAAGCGTGGGCGGCTGGGCGTCGCTGGCGATGCGGAAGGCGTGCAGGCGCTCGCCGTCGGCCAGCACGGCGGCAAAGCGCAGCGGGGCGGTGATGCCGCGCTCGCGCATCAGCGCCATGGTCTCGTCCAGTACGTGCAGCACCGCGTCTGCAGCCGGGGTGTCGCTGTGGATGCGGGCCAGCATCAGCAGGAACAGCAGTTCTGAGTCCGTGCCGCCACAGCGTTCGGCATACAGCGCGTCGGGCAGTTGGGCCTCCAGGCTGCGGCGCAGCAAGGGGTAGCCACCGATCTGGCCGTTGTGCATGAAGAGGTAGCGGCCGTGCCGGAAGGGATGGCAGTTTTGCCGTGCAATGCCGCCCGCCGTGGCGGCGCGCACATGGGCAAAGAACAGGCGTGAGGTCAAGGTTTGAGAGAGCGCCAGCAGGTTGTCGTCGCTCCAGGCGGGCATCACCTCGCGGTAGACGCCGGGCTGCTCGCGCTCGCCATACCAGCCAATGCCAAAGCCGTCGCCATTGGTGACGATCTTGGCCTCTTCCGCGCGCAGCGACTGCCGCATCAGCGAGTGGCGGGGTTTGGCGATCAGCTCTTCCAGAAAGAGCGGCTCACCCAGGTAGGCGGCAAGACGGCACATGGCGAGGCCCCGAAGTGGTGGGGTGGGTGTTAGGTTTTCGGCGCATTTGGCTTCAGGCTTGAGCCGTGGCCTGTCCGTACTGCGGGGGCCACGGGGGTTCCCCTAAAATCCCCGCTCTTACCGCCACCACCGCCCGCCACATGCCAGGGGCCTTGGACCCCGGCCTGACTGGCACTCTCTGCACAAGCACATACGAATAGGAGCGAGCGATGGGCGCGCAATGGAAAGCAAAGCACAAAGACCTGGCGGCCAATGCCAAAGGGCGGCTGTTTGGCAAATTGGCCAAAGACATCATGATTGCCGCGCGCAATGGGGCTGACCCAGCCGCCAACTCCAAGCTGCGCCTGGTGGTGGAGCAGGCCCGCAAGGTCTCTATGCCCAAAGACACGCTGGACCGCGCCATCAAAAAAGGCGCGGGCCTGACCGGCGAGACCGTGCACTTTGAATACGCACTCTATGAAGGCTTTGCCCCGCACCGCGTGCCGGTGATGGTGGAATGCCTGACCGACAACGTCAACCGCGCGGCCTCGGACATGCGGGTGCTGTTCCGCAAGGGGCAGCTGGGCACCTCGGGCTCGGTGGCCTGGGATTTTGATCACCTGGGCCTGATCGAAGCCGAGCCCACCGCCCCCGGCGCAGACCCCGACATGGCCGCCATCGAGGCCGGTGCCCAAGACCTGGAGCCCGGCGACGACGGCGCCACGCTGTTCTTCACCGACCCGGCTGACCTGGACCTCGTAAGCCGCGCCCTGCCCGCGCAAGGCTTCACCGTGCTGTCTGCCAAACTGGGCTACAAGCCCAAAAACCCCGTCGCCGCCAGCAGCCTCACGGCCGAGCAGCTCGACGAGGTGGAAACCTTTCTGGCCGCGCTGGACGCCAACGAAGACGTGCAAAACGTCTTTGCAGGCCTGGCCGACTGAACCATCTTTGACTCACCGATACCCCCACCATGACCGACGCTACCCCTGCCGCCACCAGCCCCGCCGCCGACAAACCCACCCTGCCAGACCGCCTGTCGGTAGACCCCAAGAGCCCCCACCACGTGGCGGCGATTTTTGAGCACGACATCGGCATCCGCTTCAACAGCAAAGACCGCTTTGATGTGGAGGAGTACTGCATCTCTGAAGGCTGGATCCGCGTGCCCGTGGGCAAGACGGTCGACCGCAAGGGCAAGCCCATCACCGTCAAGCTCAAGGGCGCCGTCGAAGCCTTCTACCGCTGATTCCGCTTCTCAATCAGTCGTGTCCCCTTGTTGCTTCGCCTCGCCGTGCTCAATCAAGCACTGTCTTCGGCTTTGCGCCTAGACCCGACGGATTGGGAACCGGAATGAGGCCGTAGCGCGCCATCAGCGCCTCGCGCTGGCGCGGGCAAAAATTGATGCGGCGGGCGTCGTGGCCCACGGCGGCCAGCAAGCGCGGGTTCATCACCGCAAACCACAGCGGCGGCACATAGGCCAGCAAGAACATGCCGAAGTAGCCGCTGGGCAGGCGCGGCAAATCTGGAAAGTCGCGCAGCGACTGATAGCGCCGCAGCGGGTGGGCGTGGTGGTCAGAGTGGCGCTGCAGGTGGAACAGCACCCAGTTGCTGAACACATGGTTGCTGTTCCAAGAGTGGTGCGGCTTGCAAGTCTCGGGTTTGCCGCGTGCATCGGTTTGGCGCAGCAGGCCGTAGTGCTCCACATAGTTGGCGCTGGTCAACTGAAACCAAGCCCACACCGAGCTGGCCAGCAGATAGGGCCACACCGTCACGCCCAGCCACAGCGCCAGGGCGGCCCACAGCAGCAGCGTTACCCCCGCAGGCTGCAAGATCTGGTTCTGCCAAGACCACAGCGCCAAGCCGTCCACTTCCAGCCGTTTACGCTCCAGGGCCCAGGCGCGGCGGGCCGTGCCCGGCAGCTCGCGCAGCGCAAAGCGCCAAATGCTTTCGCCCATGCGTGAGGAGGCCGGGTCTGCCGGTGTGGCCACGTCGCGGTGGTGGCCGCGGTTGTGCTCTACGGTGAAGTGCCCATAGGCATAAGGCGCCAGGGCCAGCTTGGCCAGCCAGCGCTCAAAACCACTGCGCTTGTGGCCCAGCTCATGCGCCAAATTGATGGCATAGCCGCCCACCGCGCCGCCCACCAGCACCATGGCCAGCCAGCCATGCCAAGGCAGAGCGTGGCTCGCCACAAACCACACGCAGAACAACATGGTCGCCCACAGCACCGGCAGCGTGGCCCAGGTCACCCACTGGTAATAGCGCTCGGCCTCCAGGCGCGGCACCTCTTGCTCGGGCGGGTTGGAGAGGTCTTCGCCCAGCAGCGCGTCCATCAGCGCAATGCCCAGGTAGTTCAGCACCAAGGGCAGCCACAACCAAGCCGCGTGGCCCGTGGCCCACCAGCCCAGCGGCCCCAACAGGGCCGTGGTGGGCATCAACACCGACATCAACCACGCCGGGCGCTTGCGGTCGCGGTAGGCGGGCGGCGGTGCGCTGGGCAAAGGCAAGGGGGGCGCAGAGGCGGTCATGGGGGCGGCCCAGGTGGTCTGAACAAGGCTGCAGTGTGGCCACGGTGGCGCGGGGCAACCACCGATGCATCTGCCAGCACATCGTCATAAAGTGACAAAGCTCAAGACCCCTTCCCCCCATGCCGCCCTCCTCACCTCAGGCCTTGCCTGCCCCCACCCCGGCCCCCGTGCCGCCCATCTATGCCCGGCTGCTGCGCATGCTGCTGCAGCATGCCGACGTGGACGGCGACCAAGTGCTGGCCACCGCTGGCCTGGACTGGCCGGGCCTGCTGCAGCGCGAGGCCGGGCTGACCCTGGCCACCGTGACCCGCCTGGTGGACGCCGCTGTGGCCGCCACCGGCCGCCCCTGGCTGGGGCTGGATCTGGGCAGCCAGGCGCCTGTCTCGGCCCACGGCCCCATGGGCTATGCCGCCGTCACAGCCCCCACCTTGGGCCACACCCTGACGGTGCTGGGCCGCTATGCCAGCCTGCGCAACGACACCCTGCACTGGGCGGTGGCCGCTGGCCCCCATGGCCTGCGCCTGCACGCCACCGAGCAGGTGGACTGGGGCCCCGCGCGCGGCGTGATGATGGACACCATGGCCGCCGCCTTCTTGCGCCTGGTGGAGGCCGCCGTGGGCCACCTGCCCGCAGGCGTCACCGTGAGCCTGCCCGGCCCCCGCCCTGCCTGGGTGGCACAGTACCAACGCTTTGCGCCCGTGGCCTGGCGCTTTGAGCAAGCCGCCTTGGCCGTCGAGGCCACGGCCAGCGCGCTGGCGCTGCCCGTCTTGGGGGCCGATACCACGGCCCACGCCGCCGCCTGCCGAGATTGCGAGCAAGCCCTGGCTCAACACGCCCCGCCCAGCCTCAGCCAACAAGTGGCCGCCCACCTGGCCCGCGTGGAGCATGGCCGCTACCCCAGCCTGGTGGCGGTGGCGGGCTTGCTGGGCCTCTCCCCACGCACCCTGATGCGGCGACTGGCGGCCGAGGCCACCTCATTTCAAACATTGCTCGACCAAACCCGCCAAACCCAAGCCCTGTGTATGCTGCAACACACCCAATGGCCCGTGGACGAGATCGCCGCCCGCCTGGGCTATGCCGACACCTCCAACTTCAGCCGCACCGTGCGGCGCTGGTGGGGGCAAACGCCCAGCGAGCTGCGCGCCGCACAGCCGCCTAAAGAGGGCTCTGCCGCATCAACCTGACCAACACCTGCTGCGTCTTGGCCGTGTGCGTGTCCGCCAGCGTGTGCGCATCCAGCGCGGCATAAAACGCGTCCAGCGCCTCATCCAGCAGCGGCTTGAGCCCACAGCGGCGGTGCAGCGCACAGGGCGGCTCGGCACAGTCGATCACCGGCACATCGCCTTCAGCGTGCGGATCAACTGCCCCAGCCGATAGTGCCCGGGCGGCTGCGCTAACGCCAAGCCCCCGCCCTTGCCCCGCGTGGTCACCACCCAGCCCTGCTGCGCCAAAAACTGCACCACCTTGTTGAGGTGGTGGCGAGAGACCTCAAAGCGCTCCGCCACCTCGGCCACTGTCACTGCCTGCTCCCGCTGCGCCAGCGCCGGAGTGCACAGGTACATCAGCACGCGAAGGCCAAAGTCGGTGAAGCGGGTGAGTTGCATGGTGGGGCTCGGGGGAGGGGTGCTTGAGCATAAGGCACGCCACGGCTGAGCCCGGCAGTTTGAACTCGTTGGAACCCGCCTTGCCTGGAGCGCATTTCCGTGGCCAGAATCAGGCCCGCTGCTTTCAACGCACCTCCCATGCAATGATGGACGGGCAGAAGACGCAGTTTCCGAGCGCTGAGTTAACAATGAGTATCGACCGCATGAACATACGTCTTCTCGGTGCCTACCTTCCTCGCCTGACCCCAGAGCGCATCGCCCGGCATGTAGAGGAAGACCGACTTCGATTCATCAACGTAGGTGTTCCTGATCTTCAGCGACAAGGGTTCGTTCTTGACTGGAGCAAGGAGGACATTGCCGAGCGTTCGTTTGAAATCGCCGAAGAGATGGCTTACTGTATAGAACGAGCGGCGCTCTTCGAGGTGGTGGTGTCGCAAGCGGACCTGTACTTCGAACCCGGAGTCTTTGAGAACGCTTGGGAGCCGGCCTTTTTGGATATCGACGGACTGAAAGTCATTGCTGAATCGGTGACAGATCTCGACGTTTCCAAACCATTTCGGCTCGTTTTTTGGGTTCACGACTGGACAGCCGAGAGTGTCTTAGACGGACCGAACGGTCCGGTGCCCATCGAGCGCTTCGAGCCCGTGCCGGAGCGCCTTTGGGACCTCGCACCCTATGACATAGTGGATTGAATCCATCCTTGGGTCCGCACTGCTGGTGGAGTGCTGCTTCAGGGACTGTCTCTGAACGGTGACGCCAACCCTTTCATGACCTGATGTCCACATACGCAGCGAGTTGGATTGCCAATCATGTCAAACGGACGTCCCGCAGCTATCACCTATGCGTCTGATTGAACCCTTTCTCCCATCTCGCCGCTCGCTGCTGAGCTGCGTTGCACTCGCGGTTGTGGCTGGCTTGATCGTCTTCGCGGGGTTGCGCCCAGATGTCAATTGCGGCGCCGGGTCATGGAGTTGCGCCACCTTGAGTGGCATTGTGGTGGTGTCCGTCATCTTTGGCATTGGGTTCGGTCTTGCCATCACCGCGCTACTTGTATTGCTCATGTCAGGTCTGAACCGGGTCTGGACCGCACTTCCAATGCTTGAGGCCCCTGGCAGAGTTTGGCCAGTGGCTTTCGGCTTGCTGTTGGCTCATCTTGGCGTCTTTGCCGTCCTCAACGTGCTGGGCTTGCTACCACTCGACTGGCCCTGGTGGCAGGGAGCGCTTGGCGTGTTGCGTGTTGTGCCGGGTGGTACGCAGGTCTACACTTTCCAGTAGGCCAACGCACCACCGCGTCCAAGCGCGGTACCTCTCTGCCCACCACGCGCATCAGTGCACTCACTGGCCCCCAAAACTCTCTTGATGCAGCCGCTCACTCGGCAACCCCGCCGCCAATAAGGCCTCCCGCTGCGCCGCCATAAAGCCCAGCGGCCCGCAGAGGTAAACGTCCGCCTCCGCCCATAGGCGCTGCGGCAAGTCGCTCACATTCAGCCGCCCAGCCTGGGCCCAAGGCTCGGCCGGGGCATCGGCTTCAAAGGCCACGCGCCAGTGCGCATTGGGCAGGTGGGCCAGGTGCGCTTGCACCTCGGCCGCAAAGGCTTGGTGGCGGGGGCTTTGGCAGGCGTGCCAGAAGTGCAGCTCGCGCGGGCTGCGCTGCGCCGCCAGGTGGGCCAGCATGGCCATCATGGGGGTGATGCCCACGCCGCCGCTCAGCAGCAGCAGCGGGGTGTGGCGGTCTTCGTGCAGCACAAAGTCGCCCGCCGGGGCGGTGACGGCCAGCACGTCGCCCTCTTGCACGCGGGCATGCATGGCGTTAGACACCTGGCCCATGGGGCAGCCGCTGTGGGGGGCATTTGCCTCGCGCTTCACGCCGATCAGCAGGCAGTCGCCGCCGGGTGCGCCGACCAGGCTGTATTGGCGCCACTGTTGCAGGCCCCAGTCGGGCACCCACTGGCTCACGCTCACATATTGGCCAGGGCGGTAGAGGGGCAGCGGGCCGCCGTCGGTGGGCACCAGCTCAAAGCTGCAGATGGCCTCGCCCTGCGCGGTTTTGCGCCGCACACGCATGCTGCGCGCGCCCGTCCAGCTGCCTGGCTGTTGGGCGGCCTGGGCATAGAGCTTGCGCTCTTGCTCGATCAAGACCTCGGCCAGTTGGCCGTAGGCGGCGGCCCAGGCGGCCAGCAGCTCGGGCGTGGCGGCTTCTTCGCCCATCACGTCGCGCATGGCGGCCAGCAGTTGCTGGCCCACCAGGGGGTAGTGCTCGGGGCGGATGCCCAAGGACACATGCTTGTGCGCAATGTGCAGCAGAGCAGGCTGCAGCGCGCTGGGCTCGTCGATGTGTTGGGCATAGGCCAGCACGGCGGCGGCCAGGGCCTGCTGTTGGCTGCCGGTGTGCTGATGGCCCTGGTTGAACACCTCTTTGAGCATGGGGTGGTGGGCAAACAGCCGCTGGTAGAAGTGGCGGGTCAGGGCCTCGCCATGGGCGGCCAGGGTGGGAACGGTGGCCTTGACCAAGGCGCGGGTGGTGTCGTCTAGCATGGGGTGGGGTTCTCCAAAGCGCATCGCGCCAAACGGCGATGTCGTTTAAAGAAGTATTGCAAATACCTATTTAACGGCGCTGGAGTAAGGGCTTTGTGGGCACCGGGCTTGATGGATGCGGGAGATGGCCACCTTGAACTGAGGGCCATCTTGTGCAGCCCTCTCAACGCCGCCCACCGATCTTGCAAGTAAACTTCTATCACCTTTGGGAGGTTCACCATGCCTGATACCGCCGCCGAACTTGCACTTCGAGGCAAGCAACTGCCCCGCGTTGAACGAGAACGGCTGGTGGACGAGTTGCTGGAGTCTTTGAATGAGCCAGCCGCCGCCGAACTCGACACAGCGTGGTCAGATGAGATTGAGCGCCGCCTCGCCGCCTACGACCGAGGGGAAATCGAGGCCCTTCCTGTCCAGGACGTGTTTGCCAAGGCCCGGGCCATCGCGAAGTGATTCCCGTTCAGGTCTTGCCACAGGCCGAGGCGGAGTTGCCGCACGAGGTGGAGTACTACTCCAGCGCCAGGGCAGGTACCGGCATACGGTTCCAAGCGGCCATTGAGGCCGCCATCGACCGAGCCGCGCGTCACCCCTTGGGTGGGGCGCCTTCCCCGAGTGGCACTCGAAGCGTTCTGGTGAAGGGTTTCCCTTTCAGCGTCGTCTATCGCGCCGAAGAAAGAGAACTACTGGTCGTGGCGGTCGCGCCGCACCGTCGGCGTCCGGGCTACTGGTTGGCTCGTATCGGGTGACGGCGAATCAACCAGGCAGGACCGTGTATGGCCCTGCCGTGGGCCTAATCCATCAGCCCTGAACGCGCCAGCGCGCCAACTTCGGCGTCACCACCGGAATGGTCAACATGGTGCTGCCCACGGCCATCAGCAGCAGGGCGGTGAAGGTGTCGGCGGTGATGATCTGTTTGTCCAGCAGCACGTTGGCAAAGATGATCATGATCAGGGCCTTGGTTTGCAGCAGCCAGCCGATCATCGAGGCCTCGCCAGGCTTCCAGCCCAGGATGCGGCCCGCCAGGTGAACCCCGGCCAGCTTGCCCGCCACCGAGGCCACCAGCAGCACGCCGGCCATCAAGAACACCGCCGAGCCGCCCACGCCCCAACTGGTGCGCAGGCCGGTGGAGAGAAAAAACACCGGCATCATCACCAGCAGCACATGGTGGCGCAGCAGGTCGAGCTGGTCTTGGTCAAACCAGTCGGCGTCTAGCACCACACCGGCCAAGAAGGCACCCACCATGTAGTGCAGGCCGCACCAGTCAGCCCCCAAGGCGCACAGGGGCAGCCAGATGAGCGCGAAGTACCAGCGGTCTTTGGGGGGCAGCTTGGGCATGGCCCGCCGCAGGGCCCAGGCGGCCCCCGCAAACAAGGCCAAGAACAGCGCTTGTTTGCCCACACGCTGCCAGTCCATCAGGATCACGGCCAGCACGCCCCAGATGGCAATGTCGTCGATGCTGGCGTAGCGCAAGATGCGTTGGCCCAAGGGCTGACGCAAGATGGCCAGCTTCTCCATGAACAGCATCAAGATGGGCAGCGCGGTGACGGAACAGGCCATGCCGATGCCCGCCACAAACTGCCAGCCCAGCGCTTGCGGGCCGACCCATAGTGCATCTCCCACCATGAGCATGGCCGCGGTGCCACCCAACACAAACGGGAAGCCAAAGGCCAACCCCGCCGTGATGCTGCTTTCCTTGCGGTGGGCCCAGGCGGCGCGCAAGTCCAGCTCCATCCCGGCAATGAATACAAACAAGCTCACCGCCCACCAGGCAATGCCGTTGAGCGACTGGATGACGGGCGGGGCAAAGACGAACTGGTAGTACTCAGGAAACACCGCGCCCAGCACGCCGGGCCCGAGCGCAATGCCCGTCAAGATCTGCACCACCACCAGCGGCGCGAAATGCTCGGTACGACCCAGCCGCCACACCGCATAGGGCACAGCCAGTATGATGAGCATGGCGACGAGGAAAACTTCGGTGGTGTTCACGGTGGCAAGATGGATTGAGCACGGGTGGTCGAGCGGGTGCCTCCGATTCTCGGAGAATGGAGCCTCAGCGCACGGCTCCCAAGACTAAAAAAGGACCCCTCAGTGGCCAAGTTCAAGCCTTCGGGCAGCAATACGTAACT
>JAXHNT010000117.1:0-28913 GCA_034520165.1 Ideonella sp. | reverse complement strand
TGTCGCCCCAGTTTCCGGTTACTACGTATTGCTCCCATGAAGCCCGAGAACCACTCGCGCCCTTGCCAGTGGCCGGGCAGGTACTCGCTGAGGTGCGGGTCGCTGGAGGGCACCAGCACGCCGTGCAGGTGGTGGGCTTGCAGAGCCTCGCGCAGGCGGGCAATGCGAAGGCGGGCGGGGGCGGTGCGGGTGTCCATGGTCAGGCTTCCGTTGGGCCACCGCCTTGGGGTGAAAGGGGGTGGCAGGTCGTGCGGAGATGGGCAAGCGCGGATTCTAGGAGCAGTGGCGGCCGCGTGGGGGTGCAAATAGGGGAGGCCCTACTTACCCGACTGACCCCGCTTGCCACCCCCAATGCCGCAGGCTCACAAGTCCGTCCGCAGCTCCCAGATCTCCGGAAACAGCACCACGTCCAGCATCTTGCGCAAGTAGCTCACGCCGCCCGTGCCGCCGGTGCCGCGCTTGATGCCGATGACGCGCTGCACCGTGGTGAGGTGGCGGAAGCGCCAGAGGCGAAACGCGTCCTCCAGGTCCGTGAGCTCTTCACCCAGTTGATACAGGTCCCAGTGCTGCTGCGGGGTGGCGATAGACCTGCAGCCAGGCGGCTTCCACCTCGGGGCTGGCGGCGTAGGGTTGGGTCCAGTCGCGCTCGGTGTGGCTCTTGGGCACCGCAATGCCGCGCCGCGCCAGCAGGCGCAGGGCCTCGTCATAGAGCGAGGGCGTGCGCCAGGCCTCTTCCACCACCTCCAGCAGGTCGGGCCGGTGCGCATGGGGTTTGAGCATGGCGGCGTTTTTGTTGCCCAGGCTGAACTCGATGCAGCGGTACTGCCAGCTTTGAAAGCCGCTGCTCTGCGCCAGATAGGGCCGGATGGCCGAGTACTCGGGCGGCGTCATGGTGGCCAGCACGTCCCAGGCGTGGACGAGTTGCTCCATGATTTTGGAGACCCGGGCCAGCATCTTGAAGGCGGGGGGCAACTCGTCTTGGGCCAGATGGCGCACGGCGGCACGCAGCTCGTGCAGCATTAGCTTCATCCACAGCTCACTCGTTTGGTGCTGCACGATGAACAGCATCTCGTTGTGCTCGGGGGAGAGCGGGTGCTGAGCACCCAACACTTCATCCAAGTGCAGATAGTCGCCGTAGGTCATGCTGCGCGAGAAGTCGAGTTGCGCGCCTTCCTCATGGACGATGGCTTCGGCGCCAGTGGGCTCGGCTTCGGGGCTGCTGTGGGGGGCGTGATACGGGCAAGTCATGGATCGCTCCTTCAGGTCACCGCAGCTTTTTGGTTGAAACGGGCTTCGCGCCATTCGCCGCTGTCGAGCACGGTGGCCAAGGCGGTGACGGCGTCGTACACGTCCACAAAGCGCACATACAGCGGCGTGAAGCCAAAGCGCAGCAGGTCGGGCTCGGCGGCGGTGCCATCACCGGCGCGGAAGTCGCCAATCACGCCTCGGGCGATCAGGGCTTGCATCACCGCGTAGCCGTATTGCGGGCAGGCCAGCGACACTTGGCTGCCGCGCACGCCGTGCTCGGCGGGCGTCACCACGGGCAGGGCGTGGGCCGCGCAGCGCTCTCGCACCTGGGTGATGAACAGGTCCGTCAATTGCAGCGATTTCGCGCGCAGCGCGGCCATGCCGCCTTGGGGCTCGGCGGCCAGCAGGGTGTCGACCCCGCATTCCAGCGCCGACATGGCCAGCACGGCCGGGGTGCCACACAAGTAGCGCGAGATGCCTTTGGCCGGGGCGTACTGGGTGTCGAAGGTGAAGGGGTGGGCATGGCCCATCCAGCCGGAGAGCGGCTGCCAGAAGCGGTCGGCATGGCGCGGGTGGGCCCACACAAAGGCCGGGGCACCGGGGCCGCCGTTCAGGTATTTGTAGCCGCAGCCAATGGCGAAGTCGGCCTGCGCGCCGTTCAGCTCCACCGGCACGGCGCCGGCCGAGTGCGCCAGGTCCCACACGGTGAGCGCGCCCACGGCGTGGGCTTGTGCGGTGACGGCGGCCATGTCGAACATGCGGCCGTTGCGGTAGTTGACATGGGTGAGCATCAGCACGGCCACCTCTTCGTTCAAGTCCTGCGCCAAGGCCTCGGCCGTGGTGAGCTTGAGCGTCATGCCGTATTGGGCGGCCAGGCTTTGGGCCATGTAGAGGTCGGTGGGGAAGTTGCTGCGCTCAGAGAGGATCACCTTGCGCTCGGGGTGGTCGGCTCGGGCGATGCTGAGCGCTGCACTGAGTACCTTGTAGAGGTTGAGCGAGGTGGAGTCGGCCACCACCAACTCACCGGGCTGGGCACCCACCAAGTGGGCGATCTTGTCGCCCACGCGTTGAGGCAGGGTGATCCAACCGGCGCTGTTCCAACTGCGGATCAGGCCGTTGCCCCACTCCTCGAGAATGACTTGTGCGACGCGGCTGGCGGTGGCGCTTGGCAGCACGCCCAGCGAGTTGCCGTCCAGGTAGTTCACACCTTCGGGCAGTTGGAATTGCTCGCGCAGGTGCGCCAGCGGGTCGGCGGCGTCCAGCGCCAGGCAGTCTTGTCGGGAGAGTGTCATGGATTTCTTTCGAGTCAGTCTCAAGCCAGGGTCCTCAGCACCGCCCGCACAGGCGAGGCGTCGGCTTCCATCAATTTCAGGGGCAGGGCGATCAGTTCGTAGTCGCCCTCGGCCACTTCGTCCAGGAGCAGGTTTTCCAGCACCCTCAGGCCGCGCTGGCGCAGCACTTGGTGGCTGGGCAGGGTCTTGCTGTCGGCAGGGTCCACACTGGCGGAGTCAATGCCCACCAGCAGCACGCCGGCGTCGGCCAGGGCGGTGATGGTTTCGGGGGTGAAGGCGGGCAGGGCGGTGTCGAACTCGTCTTGCGGCTGGCGGATGTAGCTGCGCACCAGCACGCGCGGTGGCAAGTTTGCCCAAGCGTGCTGCAGGTGCTGGGGTTCGATCAAGGGGCCGCAGCCCATCACATGGATCACGCGGCACAGCCCGAGGTAGGGCGTTAAGCTGACCTGTCCGATGGATTGCCCTTGTGGGTCGTAGTGCAGCGGCGCATCCGCATGGGCGCCGACATGTGGCGATAGCGTGAGGCTGGCCACATTCACCGGGCAGCCCGGCGAGATGGTGGCGCCCCATTCCTGCTGGTAAGCGGTGTCCCCAGGGAACACCGGCGAGCCGGTGCGCACGGGCGGGCTGATGTCAATTAGTTGACAACTAAAGTATTTGTCCATGAGCGCGAAGTTAGCGCCAATGGTCTAGATGTGGTGTCGGTTGCCCCCAACACCCAGGGAAAACCCCGGTCTTCAGGGTGTGTGGATCAGCCGGGTAACGGGGCCATGCCGTGGCGCTGGCGGGCGCGGGCGCAGGCCTCGTCACCCCGGCCCAGGGGTGAGAGCGCGCCAAACTCGCGGCAGGGGCCGGGCCGCCACTCGTAGATGCCGCATTGGGCGTTGACGCCGACCTGGCCTGTCAGCGCAGCGCAGCGGGGTTGGGCATGGTCGCTGCCGCGCATGCGGCAGGTTCGGTCGTTGACGTCCACCGTCAGGCCGTCCGGCACGCTGCCGCCTTCGCTGAGCAATTCTTGCCGCGCAAAGTCCACCCGGAAGCTGGCGCAGCAGGCGCCGCAGCCGACGCAGGGGTTGTCCGTCATGGCACGGCGCACAAGGTGGTCATGGCCCCGCGTCTTCTGTGGGGGCGCTCGCGCGCACCACGGTCACAGTGCAATCGCTTTCGGCCACGACCTGAGAGGATACGCTGCCCAAGTAGCGGCGCAGGGCCGACTGCCCGCGCGCGCCCATAACGATGTGATCCACCTGGTTGCGCTTGGCGAACTCCACGATGGCCGAGGCGGCGTCGGGCGCTTCCAGCACATGGAAGGTCAGGCGGCCGTCTTGCAAATTGAGCGACTTGCTGATGGGCCGTGCCCAGTGCTTAAGGCTGATGAGCTGCTTGACGTGCACGCTCTGACCTTTCTCGTCGGTCAGCTCGTCCATGCCAAGTCGGGCGATCTTCATCACGCTGACGCAGGCCAGGCGCGCGCCGGGCTCGGTCAGCACGATGCGGCTGACGGTCTCGCGCAGTTTTTCGATCAGCTCGGGCGCGGCGTTCTCCACGTCTACCGCCGCCATGATGATGGGATTCTGGTTGACCACCTGGGTGGCGCTGACGCCCCCGTTGTAAGGCTCAGACCCCATCGCAAAAAACCAGCGCCTGAGTCGTGTGAGCGTGCCGCTGCGGGTCATGCGCTCGGCGCGCTTGGTGAGCGGGATCTGCGATGGGTCTTGCAGGTCCAAGGCTAACTGGGCAGCGCTTTGGTAGCGGTGCTCTGGCTTGACCTCGAGGCACTTGAGGATCACCTCCTGCAGCCAAGGCGGGCAGTCTGGCCTGAGGGCGCGGGGGGCCACGGCCTCCACAAACAGGCGCTTGCGCAAGCCATGCACCGAGTTGGGCGCGCCAAAAGGCCGCTCGCCAGTGGTGAGGTGATAGAGCATCACCCCCAGCGCAAACAGGTCTGAGCGCGGGTCGTTACGCACAAACTGCACCTGCTCGGGCGACATATACGGCCCCGTGCCCATGGGCAGGGTGAACTCTTCGTCCAGCAGGTCGGGCAGGTGGTCGTGGCGTGAGAGGCCAAAGTCGATCAGCACGGCGGTGCCGTCTGGCCGAAAGAGGATGTTGCTGGGCTTGATGTCCAAGTGCACCACATGCTGACGGTGCAGATCGTGCAGGGCACCGGCCACGCGAGAGCCCAACTCCACCACTTCGTCCAGTGACAGAGGTGCCTCGTCCAGCCGAGGTCTCAGACTGGCACCAGGAATGTGCTCCATCACGATGAACGGCTGGCGGGTGAAGTCGCCCTTGGCCACAAACTTGGGCACATGCGGACCGCTCAGCTTGGGCATGATCATGCGCTCGACCTCGAAGCCCACGATGGTGGCTGGGTCCTCGCCACCTTTGATGCGCGGCACTTTCATGATCAGCGGCATGCCTGGCGTGACCTTGGCGGCCAGCTTGGCGCCTGGCGGCGTGTCGGGCATGAGGGAGACGCGCCACAGTGTGGCCATGCCGCCTTGGTGCAACTGCTCTTCGAGCTTGAAACCGTCAACGTCTTGCCCGACCTGCAGTGGGTTGGGGCTGAAGGCCTCGGCAGGGTGAGCGTGGCCGTGAAAGCTATTACTGTCCATGCGCGAGACGCTCCGCCAGTCGCACAGGAAGGCCCGCCTCTCGGATTTTTGCGCCTGCCAGTTCGTGGTCATAGGGCACGCGCTGAAAGGTCAATGTCTCTTCTTCGGTGTCGAAGATGGCATAGCAGGCGGCGGGGTTGCCATCACGGGGTTGGCCCGCCGAGCCCGGCACGATCAACCATTGGCGAAGCGAAGGAATTGGAATTTCGATGCCCGGTGTGGGCACAAAGTCGCCCGCTTTGCCGGTGCCCGAGAGGTGAAAAAGCTTGGGCTCGTGCATGTGGCCGCAGAAGGTGTAGTGGCAGGCCGTGGCATGCAAGCTGCGCACCGCCTCGATGCGACCTTGGATGTACGCCCACTCGGCCGGCGCAAAGGCGTTGGCATGCACAAACAGCATGTCACCGTCGGTCTGTGAAAGCGGCAAGCCTTGCAGCCAAGCGAGTTGCTCTGCATCCAGTTGGGCGCGAGTCCACTCCAGCACGATGCGTGCCTCTGGACGCATGTTTGGCGAGGGTGTGTCGGCCACCCCCGCGTCGTGATTGCCACACCACCGCAATCGCGCCTTCGGCGATATAGCGACGCACGGTATCGACCACCCAGCCAGGGTCGGCGCCGTAGCCGACATAGTCACCCAAAAAGGCGTAGCGCTCGGCGCCTTGTTCGTGTGCGTGGTTTAGCACAGCCTCGACTGCTTCGCGGTTGGCGTGCAGGTCGGTGATCACGGCTAACTTCATGGCGATCAGCCGATCCGGCCGAGCGACAGGTATTCCATGAGTGCCTTTTGAACATGCATCCTGTTTTCCGCCTCATCCCAGACGACGGATTGGGGGCCGTCGATGACGTCTGCACTGACCTCTTCGCCCCGGTGTGCGGGCAGGCAATGCATGAACAGCGCATTGGCTTGGGCCTGGGCCATCATGTCGGCATCCACGCACCAGTTGGCGAAGGCTTTGAGGCGAGCTTCGTTCTCGGCCTCGTAGCCCATGCTGGTCCACACATCCGTGGTTACTAGGTGCGCACCACGGCAGGCTTCGATGGGGTCTTTAAAGACCTTGTAGCAGTTGCTGTTGCTGATGCCTGCCACTTCGGCATCGACTTCGTAGCCACCAGGGGTGCTGACATGCACCGTGAAGCCCAAGATCTCGGCCGCCTGCAGCCAGGTGTTGGCCATGTTGTTGCCATCACCCACCCAGGCCACGACCTTGCCCTTGAGGCAATCCAGGTCATAGCCCTTGGCGTTCAGCGGTGCGCGGTGCTCTAGGTAGGTGAAGAGGTCAGCGAGGATTTGGCAGGGGTGGAACTCATTGGTCAGACCGTTGATGACCGGCACGCGCGAGTGCGCGGCAAAGCGCTCGATCTTGGTCTGCTCGAAGGTGCGGATCATCACGATGTCGACCATGCGGCTGATGACCCGCGCGCTGTCTTCAATCGGTTCGGCCCGGCCCAGTTGGCTGTCGCCGGTGGTCAGGTGCACCACCGAGCCGCCCATTTGGTACATGCCGGCTTCAAAGCTGACGCGGGTGCGGGTGGAAGCCTTCTCGAAGATCATGGCCAGGGTGCGGTCGACCAAAGGCTGGTACTTCTCGTAGTTCTTGAAGCGCTGCTTGATGACGCGGGCGCGCTCGAACAGATACGCGTATTCCTCGGCCCGGAAGTCTTTGAACTGCAAATAGTGTTTCATGAGGCTCATTCCCGGTTTCATGGGTCATCAGGCCCGAGGCTCGGCGAGGAAGACTTTAAGGAGGGGCACCAGAATGCTGACGATCTCGTCGGCCTCTTCGCGGCTCAAGATCAGCGGCGGCACCATGCGCACCACGGTATCGGCCGTCACTGACAGCAGCAAGCCTGCCTCCATGGCGCGGGTCAGGATCACACCGCAAGGGCGGTCCAGCTCAATGCCCAGCATCAGGCCTTGGCCGCGGATCTCCTTCACACCCGCTACATCGGCCAGCTCGCGCGCGAGGCTGGCGCTGAGATGCGCACCGATTTCAGCCGCGTGTGCCATCAGCCCATCGGCTTGCATGACCTCTAAGGTGGTGATGCCCGCACGCATGGCCAAGGGGTTGCCGCCAAATGTCGTGCCGTGGTTGCCTGGCCCCAGAATGGTCTTGGCTTTGGGGCCAACGACCACCGCACCGATGGGCACGCCCGAGCCCAGGCCCTTGGCCAGGGGCATCACGTCCGGCTGAATGCCCGCCCACTGGTGGGCAAACCACTTGCCGGTGCGGCCAATACCGCACTGCACTTCATCGAGCATCAGCAATAGGCCATGCTGGTCGCATAGCGCTCGCAGGCCTTGCAAAAACTCAATGCGAGCGGGCAGCACGCCACCTTCGCCCTGAATGGTCTCTAAGAAGACGGCGGTCAAGTTCGGGTGGGCGGCAATGGCTTGGCGCACGGCGTCCAGGTCGTTCAGTGGCACGCGCACAAAGCCTTCGACCAGCGGGCCGAAACCGGCTTGGACCTTGGGGTTGGCCGTCGCGGAAAGCGTGGCAATCGAGCGGCCGTGGAAGGCCTTGTCAAACACCAGCACTTCGGGGTGAGTGATGCCCCGGTCGTGTCCCGCTTTGCGGGCGATCTTCAGTGCTGCCTCATTGGCTTCGAGGCCAGAGTTGCAGAAGAACACTGCGTCCAAGCCGGATAGATCGCACAGCTTCGCCGCCAGTTGCTCCTGCAGCGGGCTTTGGTAGTAGTTGCTGCAGTGGATCATCTGTGCCACTTGGGCCTGCAAGGCCGCCACCAGCTTGGGGTGGGCGTGGCCCAGGGTGTTGACGGCAATGCCGCCCAGGGCGTCCAGGTAACGTCGGCCCTCGGTGTCCCACACTCGGCAGCCCAGGCCATGCGACAGCGCAATGGGGAGGCGACCATAAGTGTTCATCACGTGGGACATGTCGGTAGACATCAAGGAGCTCCAAAAAGTTTGGGAAACGTGTGGGCGGCAAAAAAGCAATGGGCGGGTGCGTGATGTCCGGCCGAACAGGCCGAAAGTCGCACCAGCCCATCAGTTGATTCTAAAGCGGCGCTCTCGGAGGCCGAAGAGATGACTTCAGTCACCCTGAATGATCACCATGCTTGCTGCGGTGCAACAACTCCAAGGCACAATAGCGCCACCGTCACCCAGGGCCGTCGGTGCGCAGCAGGCGACAGCGCCATGCCAGCTTTCATCGGTAGTATCCGCGCCCGTGCCTGCCAACTCGAACCACAAGTCAGTGTCCAAGCCCCGCGAATTTTTTATCCAGGGAATCACCCAGGATGGCCGAACCTTCCGACCCAGCGATTGGGCTGAGCGTTTGGCGGGTGCCATGTCGTGTTTTCGCCCCGGTGGCATTCAAGGTGGCATCGGCGCCTACATTGGCTACTCACCGTACTGTGTGCCTCGTGTCATCAACGGCGTGAAGTGCGTCATCGTCAATGAAGCGCTCAAAGGCCTTGAGCCCATGGCCTGGGACTTTGTGATGAACTTCGCCCGGGACAACGGCTTGCAGGTGGTGGAAGCCTGCTACCTGCCAGAGCAGCCCGGCTCTTGAGGTGAGCCTCCCGGCTCATTCGGCACCGAACTCAGGGGCCGGAAGTGAAAAGGCCTCGCAATGCGAGGCCTTTTTCTTTCCACCTGGGGGTTTCGATTAGGCGGCGAGCGCCTTGACTTTGGCCGACAGGCGGCTCTTGTGGCGTGCTGCCTTGTTCTTATGGAAGATGCCCTTGTCGGCGATCGAGTCGATCACGCTTTGGGCGGTCTTGAACATTTCAGTCGCAACGGACTTGTCACCCTTAGCGACTGCCTTGAGCACGTTTTTGATGGAAGTACGGAACTTGGAGCGCAGCGAAGAGTTCGCTTCGTTCAACTTGACGTCCTGGCGGGCGCGCTTGCGGCCCGAGGCCAGGCGCACTGTGCGCTTCTTGGCTTTGGAAGAGGTGGCCATGCTGTATGGTTGTCCAGGTAGGAAAGACTGTCGAGTATAGCAGTTAATTCAATAACTTGGCAATCTGAGCCTTGTCCAACGAGGTATGAGCCTGAACGGCCGACGTATTTCCAGCCAGAAGTGAGCCTGAAGGGGTAGCGCAGGCCCCACTGCTGTTGGCTTGATCATCCAAAGATGGTGATCAACATGGACGAAACAAAGCTGCGCACAATCCAGCAACTTCAGGACTTCGTGGACGCCACGCCCGAAGTCAAATTCTCAAACGCACGCAGGTGACGACGACTCCAGAGCGGTATGCCCACATCAGCCGCGTCCTCAAGCGCTTCGACTACCCTCAGCGCAACAAATCGGAGCGCGGTGTGGTGCTGGCCTACCTGCGCCACACCAGCGGCTACTGCCGTGCCCAAATCACCCGCCTGGTGGGGCTTTGGCACAAGAACCGGCTCGCGGCCGTGCCGCTGACCAAACGCTACAGCGCGCCGGCGGCTCCATTTCCTCGTAAATTCACCGCTGACGATGTCAGCTTGCTCGTGCAAGTGGATAGAGGCCAATGAGGATGTCTGCGGCCCCGCTATTGCCCACCTGCTGCGCCGGGCCTTTACGGTCTACGGGGACCCCCGTTACGAGAGATTGGCTGGCCTGTCGGTCTCGCATCTGTACAACCTGCGCAAGAGCAATAACTACCAAGCCCAGCGCACTCATTTCACCAAGACTCGCCCTGTGTGCAACCCCATTGGCGTGCGCAATCCGCCACGCCCCAATGGCCGGGCGGGCTGGGTGCGCATTGACAGCGTCCACCAAGGTGACTTGGACGGCGTCAAAGGGGTCTATCACATCACCTGTGTGGACAGCGTGAGTCAGTGGCAGGTTGAGGCTTGTGTGCAGGGCATCAGCGAGGCCTTTTTGCTACCGGTGCTGGAGGCGGTATTGGCGCAGTTCCCGTTTGTCATTGAGGGCTTCCATTCGGACAACGGCTCGGAGTACATCAATCACAAGGTGGCCAAGTTGCTGGACAAGCTGCGCATTGAGCAGACCAAATCACGCTCGCGCCAAAGCAACGACAACGCCTTGGCCGAGAGCAAAAACGCCAGCGTGGTCAGGAAGCACATGGGCTACAGCCACATTCCCCAAAAGTACGCCAAACCCATCAACAAGTTCTATGAGGGCGTGTTCAATTCGTGGCTCAATTTGCACCGTCCGTGCCTGTACGCCACTGAGGTGGTGAGCGACCAAGGCGAAGGTCAAGAAGGTCTACAAAAGCCGGGATGCAAAGACGCCGCTGGAGCGCTTGGTGCAGCTCAACGAGCGGGGTTTGGTCACCTTCAAACCGGGCACCAAGCTGGACGATCTGGTGGCGCAAGCAAACGCAAAGACTGATCTGCAAGCGGCCCAAGAGATGCAAAAGGCCAAGGCTGATTTGTTTGAGTTGTTCAACAAGCCAAGGCGTAAATTGCAGGCCTGAATCAGGGCGGAAGAGCGCAACAATTTGGGTAAATACATGCGGCTGGGGGGGGAGGCCTCCGGCGGCCTGGCAGGGGCCTGTATGAAGCAAGGAAGAAGACAGAAACTCCGCCCCCTTAAACTCCCAGTTTTAACCCGGTCAAGTCAAGACGCTCAGGGCATCGACTCACGCATGCTTCAGGCTCATACCTGGATTGGAAAATACTATCTGCGCCGAGTCAGGGCTCTAGAGTTACCGACCAGTTCAGCCGAGGAGTTTCGCCAAGCTGTGCAACAGGCCGGTGTTCAGGTAACGCTTTCTATAATCAGCCGCTCCTGGCGTGCAGCTTCTTGCGCTCACCTTTCGCTCTGCTTCCGTTTCGCTGTGCGCTGCCGCGCGGCCTATATATGAACCTGCTCAAGGCCGCCTCAACCGTTTCTCTATGGACGATGTTGTCCCGCATCACGGGCTTGGTGCGTGACCAGCTCATTGCTGCAGCATTTGGTGCTTCGGCAGTGACAGACGCCTTCAACGTTGCCTTTCGCATTCCCAATTTGTTGCGGCGTTTGTTTGGCGAAGGTGCCTTTTCGGCTGCCTTTGTGCCGCTGCTGGCGGCCACGCGGGCGAGTGAGGGCGACGAAGTCACCCGCAGCTTGATCGACGCTGTGGCCACCGTGCTGTTTTGGTGCCTGCTGGCGACCTGTGTGCTGGGTGTGGCGGGGGCGCCCATCATCGTGTGGATGTTCGGGGCAGGGCTTAAAGAAATGGACTTGGCGGTGCTGATGACCCGCTGGATGTTCCCCTACATCGGTTTCATGTCGCTGGTGGCGCTCTCTGCCGGGGTGTTGAACACCTGGAAGAAGTTCGCCGTGCCCGCAGCCACGCCTGTCTTGTTGAACGTGGCCATGATCGGCGCTTCGCTCTGGATTGCGCCGCTTTTGCAGCGCCACGGCATTGCGCCGATTCACGCCTTGTCGGCGGGGGTGTTGATCGGCGGTGCGCTGCAGTTGGGCATTCAGATCCCCGCCTTGCGCCGCATTGGCTGTTTGCCCAGCATTGGGCTGAGCTGGCGTGCCATCAGTGCCGCTTGGCACCATCCGGGTGTTCGTCGGGTGCTGGCGCAGATGGGGCCTGCCTTGCTGGGGGTGTCGGTGGCGCAGATCTCGCTGCTGATCAACACCCAGATCGCTTCACACCTGGGGGAAGGAGCGGTTTCGTGGTTGTTCTATGCCGACCGCTTGATGGAGTTGCCTACCGCCATTTTGGGCGTGGCCTTGGGCGTGGTGCTGATCCCAGGCCTCTCTGCCCTGCAGGCGAAGGGTGACCACGAAGGCTATTCAGCGCACCTCGATTGGGGTCTGCGCATGGTCGCTTTGCTGGCGCTGCCCTGTGCGGTGGCCTTGCTGCTGATGGCCCAGCCCCTAATTGCGGTGTTGTTCCACAACGGAAAGTTCAGTGCTCAAGCGGTGGCCATGTCGGCCCTGGCGTTGCAATGCTATGGCGTGGGCTTGATGGGGATTGTGGGTGTCAAGGTGTTGGCGCCAGGCTTTTTTGCCAAGCAAGACATGCGCACGCCGGTGCGTATTGCGATGGTGGTGTTGGTGGTCACGCAGTTGATGAATATTGCGTTTGTGCCCTGGCTGAGCCATGCGGGCTTGGCCTTGTCCATCGGCCTGGGCGCCACTTTGAATGCGCTGTGGCTGTTTATAGGCCTGCGCCGCCAGGGTCTGTATGCCCCGCTGCCGGGTTGGGGTGTGTTTAGCCTGCGCTTGCTGCTGGCCAACGGTGTGATGGGCGCCGGCTTGTGGTGGGCTGTGGCCCAGTTCGACTGGATCGCGCTGCAGGCTGACCGTCTGGCGCGCGCGGGATGGCTGGCGCTGATCATCGTGACGGCCATTGCGGCTTACTTTGCAGTGTTGCGCCTGACGGGTCTGAATCTGCGCAGTTTTGTCCGCCGGGGCTGAAAGCTCGGACGTGGGCCTCTACACTTGCTGACATGACTTCGCGTTGGGCTCCCGCGTCGACCAGTGCTTTTGAGTACTTTGCTGCCTTGGTGGCAGAGGACGATCACTTTCCGCTGCTGGAAGCCGCTGCCGCTGTGGGATTGGATGACGACCCCGTGCTGGATGTTGAAGCCGTCTTGGCCGAAGTCGATGCACTGGCGGAGCGACTGAAACGGCGCTTGCCCCACGATGCCGGAGCGGTGCAGCGCTTACGCGCCTTGAACCGCTATTTCTTCAGGGAATTGGGCTTCTCGGGCAATGTCAACGACTACTATGCCGCCGAGAACAGCCTGATCCATCGTGTCTTGAGCACTCGGCGCGGCATCCCGATTTCGCTGGCCCTGCTCTACATGGAAATAGCTCAGCACATAGGGCTCAAGGCGCACGGGGTGTCGTTTCCGGGGCATTTTTTGGTCAAGCTCCGGCTGCCGGCAGGCGAGGTGGTGATGGACCCCTTTTCTGGCCGCTCGCTGAGCCGTGAAGCCTTAGAGGAACGTCTGGAGCCCTTTCGCCAACGCCAAGGCTTGGTCGGCGACTTTGAAACGCCGCTGGGGCTGTTCTTGCAGACCACCGAGCCGCGCTACATCCTGGCCCGTCTGCTGGGCAACCTCAAAGCCCTGTATCGTGAAAGCCATGATTGGCCCCGCTTGCTGGCCATCCAAGAGCGGATGGTCGCGCTCTTGCCTGAGGCCTGGGAAGAGCGGCGTGATCGTGGCTTGGTGTTGGCTGAGTTGGGCCTGGACGAACCCGCTGAGTCAGATTTAAGCGCTTATCTGGCGCATCGGCCCGATGCTGCTGATGCGCCTTTGCTGCGCGCTCGTGTGGACGCTCTGCGTAGCAGTCCACGGCCCTTGCTGCATTAGATCGCCCACGCTCTTGGGGCAGCACCTACAATCCCAGCGTCCCTGAAACCCTTTTCATCGCCCCCGGGCACCTCGCGATTGCATGACACCTACCCCTGACCAGCGCCAAATGTTCCGCTGGCTGCTGATAGCAGCCACGCTCATGGGCGTGGTGTGGCTGTTGGCGCCGGTGTTGACGCCCTTCATTGTGGCTGCGGTGCTGGCCTATGCCCTACACCCAGCGGTCGAGGCTTTGGTGGCGCGCCGCGTGCCGCGCACCTTGTCGGTGACGCTGGTGGTGTTGCTGGCGTTGCTGGGGGTGCTGTCGCTGTTCTTACTCATCATTCCCATCCTCTCCAAAGAGATTCCGCTGCTCAAAGCGCAGATTCCGCTCTTGGCTGAACGGCTGAATCACCACCTGACGCCAGTGCTGGCTCAATTCGGGATTCAAGTCCAGTTGGACGTGGCGGGCATCAAAGCCATGGCGCTGAAGTTCTTTGATGGCAACCTGGAAGATGGCCTGGCCACCTTGCTCAGTTCGGCCCGCATTGGCGGCAGCGTGGTGCTGTCGCTGCTGGGCAACCTGGTGCTGGTGCCGATGGTGCTGTTCTATTTGCTCTTGGATTGGTCGCTCACCATGGAGCGGCTGCGCCGCTTTGTGCCTCCGCGCTTTCAGGCCCGCACCGAGGCCTTTTTGGCCGAGTGTGACGGCGTGCTGGGCCAATACCTGCGGGGACAGCTGGCCGTGATGTTGGCGCTCGCGGTCTATTACACCGTGGCCCTGAGGATGGCTGGTTTTGAGTTGGCACTGCCCGTGGGCATCTTCACTGGGCTGGCCATCTTCATCCCCTACCTGGGTTTTGGCCTAGGTGCGGTGTTGGCCTTGTTGGCTGGCTTGCTCCAGTTCACCGGTTGGTGGGGTGTGGGCGCGGTCGCGGTCATCTACGGCCTGGGCCAGGTGCTGGAGAGCTTTGTGTTGACGCCGCGTCTGGTGGGTGAGCGCATTGGCCTCAGCCCCTTGGCCGTGATTTTTGCCTTGCTGGCCTTTGGTCACCTGTTTGGTTTTGTCGGCGTTCTGATCGCGCTGCCTGTTTCGGCCGTGTTGTTGGTGGCGCTGCGCCGCGTCAAAGTGTCTTATCTGGACAGCGAGTTGTATCGCGGATGAAACAACTGCCGCTGGACATGGGCATGGGTGCAGAGCCCAGCTTCGAGACGTTTGTGCCGGGGCACAACGCGATGGCACTGGCTGCTCTGCGCCAATGGGCCACGCCTTCTGCGCCCTTGTATTTGCATGGGCCAGAGGGCTCAGGCAAGACGCATTTGTTGTCGGCCTTGGCGGCCCATGTGCGTGGCTTAGGCGGTCGCTGCGGCTGGTTCAAGGCGCGAGATCCCCTGCCTTGGGTTTTCGACGAAGGCTGGACACTCGTCGTCATCGAAGGCGCAGAACAGTTGGACGCCCAGTGTCAGCACGCGGCCTTCACGCTGTTTGTCGAAGCTGCCACCCACGGCGTTCAAATGGCCTGCTCGGGCAGCCTGCCACCGGTAGATTTGCCGGTGCGCGAAGACCTGCGCTCCCGCTTTGGCTGGGGCCCGGTCTATGCGCTGCAGCCCTTGGACGAGGCCGCGACGCGCTCAGCCTTGCGGCGCGAGGCCGACCGCCGGGGGCTGTGGCTATCGGACGAGGTGATGGGGCATTTGATGACCCGCTTCTCACGCGACTTATCGTCGCAAATGGCCTTGCTGAAACGCCTGGATCAGTTTTCGTTGGCCGAGAAGCGCGCCGTCACGGTGCCGCTGTTGAAGAAGATGGTTGCTGAAGAAGGAACGTGCTGAGCATGGCCCAAACCCTGGCTCTTTTTGACTTAGACGGCACCTTGTTGCCGGGCGATTCCGACCATGCTTTTGGTGCATTTATGGTGACGCTGGGCTGGGCCGATGCCGAGGTGTGGCAGCGCCGCAATGATGAGTTCTATGCTCAGTACCAAGCCGGGCGCTTGAACTTGGCGGAGTACATCGACTTTGCCACCTCGGTGTGGCGAGATCGCCCGCCTGAAGCGGCGGCTGCGGCGCATGCGCGCTACATGCGAGAGGTGATCATGCCCATGATGCACGACAGCGCGCGCCAACTCGTGCGTCAGCACCTGCAGGCCGGCCACCTCTGCGCCATGGTCACGGCCACCAACGAGTTCGTCACCCGCCCGATTGCGGCCGCCTTTGAGCTGCCGCATATCTTGGCCGTTAACCTGCAGCGCGATGCACAAGGCCAGGTCACCGGTGCCATCGACGGCATTCCCACTTATCAATCGGGCAAGATTGATCGCGTCGAAGCCTGGCTGGCCGAGCAAGGCCTGAGCCTCGACAGCTTTGACGATGTGGTGTTCTACAGCGACTCCACCAACGACCTGCCCCTGCTGGAGCGTGTGCGCACGCCCATCGCCACCAACCCCACCCCAGCACTGGCAGCCATTGCCCGCGAACGCGGCTGGCGCATCCTGAACCTCTTCAACACATGATTCGCAAATTCATCAGCAAGCTGCTGGGCAAAACTGACGGCGACGCCGCAGAGCCCAAGAGTGGCAAAGCCGCCCGCATTCCGCTGGGCAAGCGCGTCGAGTTTGGGCCTGCCGAGCATGGCATCGACCCGAGCTTGCTCGACGAGCGGGCCATTCGCGTGGTCACCACCTTGCAAGACGCGGGCTACGAAGCCTATGTGGTGGGGGGCGCGGTGCGCGACCTGCTGGTGCATTGCCGCCCCAAAGACTTTGACGTGGCCACCAACGCTACCCCCGAGCAGGTCAAGGGCCTGTTCCGCCGCGCTTTCATCATCGGGCGGCGCTTTCGCATTGTTCATGTCATCCATGGCCGGGGCCGCGACCACGAAGTCATCGAAGTCTCCACCTTCCGTGCCTACCTCGACGCGAGTGCCGCCGAGCAAGTGCCGGGCAATGAGAAGACGTCCAAGGCCGCGATGGCCGACAAAAGCCATGTGGTGGACGCCAGCGGGCGTGTCTTGCGCGACAACGTCTGGGGCCCGCAGATCGAAGATGCGGCGCGGCGCGACTTCACCGTCAACGCCATGTACTACGACCCGCGCACCCAGACAGTGGTCGACTATCACGGCGGCTTGAAGGACGCCAAAGCCAAGCTGCTGCGCATGATTGGCGACCCGCTGACCCGTTATCGCGAAGACCCTGTGCGCATCTTGCGCGTGGTGCGATTTGCCGCCAAGCTGGGCTTTGCGATTGAGCCCAAGACCCAAAAGCCGCTGCGTGAAACAGCCGCCTTGCTGGCCAATGTGCCGGCCTCGCGCTTGTTTGACGAGATGATGAAGCTGCTGCAAACCGGCCACGCACTGGCCAGCTTGGCACAGCTCAAGGCCCAGGGTTTGGAGCGCGGTATCTTCCCGGTGCTGGATTCCGTCTTCAGCCGCACCGAAGAAGGCGGAGCACGCCAAAAGTTCATCGAGTTGGCCCTCAACGACACCGACCGGCGGGTGGGCGAGGGCAAGCCCGTGGCGCCCAGCTTCATGCTGGCCTGCATGCTGTGGCATGACGTGCAAAACGCTTGGGCCGAGTTGAAAGCCAAAGGCGAGCACCCGACGCCGGCGCTGCAGCAGGCCATCGACAGCGTGTTCGATGCCCGCATCGGCGACATCTCTGGCCGAGGCAAGTTGGCGGCCGATATGCGCGAGATCTGGATGATGCAGCCGCGCTTCGACCGCCGCACCGGCTCGTCGGCCTACTCCCTGGTCGAGCAGCCCCGCTTCCGGGCGGGCTTTGACTTCCTGCGTTTGCGTGCGGACGTGGGGGAGACCTCACCTGAATTGGCCGAGTGGTGGGAAGACTTCTCTTTGGGCAGCGACGCTGAGCGCGAGGCGCTGGTCGAGGCTGCCCGCGAGAGCAGCCGCGCCCCGGGTGCACGCGGAAAGCGCCAAGCGCCTAAGTCAGAAGGCGGAGCGCCCCGCTCAACGCTGCGGCCGCCAGAACATATCGACGATGCTGGCGCAGAGCAGGAAAGCGATGAAGAGGCCGATGAGAGTGCCTCTGAATCCGACAACTCAGACGCTCCGCGCAAGCGCCGCCGTCGCCGCCGCAAGCCCGCAGGGCTGCGAGGCGCTTCGGCAGCAGCGGGCGAGCAGGGCGGCGATGGCGGTGCTGGCGCCTGACCATGCGCTGATTGGCCTAGGGGCCAATTTGGGCGACGCGGTGGGCGCAGTTCGCAACGCAGCCCAGGCGCTCGGGCGCTTGCCCAATTCGCGGCTCTTGGCGTGCTCAGCGCTTTACTGCAGCGCGCCCTGGCAGGCCGATGGCCCCGACTTCATCAATGCCGTGGCTTGGCTGCAGACGGGCCTTGAGCCACTGGAGCTGCTGGATGCGCTTCAGGCGCTGGAGTTGGCCGAGGGACGGCAACGCCCCTATCTGAATGCGCCACGTACGCTCGATTTGGACTTGCTGATGATGGGGGAGCGCCAGATGGAGTCGCCTCGGTTGACGCTGCCCCACCCACGCATGCATCAGCGGGCCTTTGTGCTGAGGCCGCTGCACGACCTACTGCCTGGGCTGTGCATTCCTGGGCTGGCCCCCACGGATGCGATCAGCGCCTGGATGAGCAGCACCGCAGACCAATGCATCGCGCCATGGGCGTGAGTGAGGCCACTTCTTGCGCGCTGCAACTTGCCTGATTGGGTGGGGTACTTCATCTTTCGAGCATGAGGCTGCCGCAAGCAGCTTCATGTCCGCGCCAAGACGGTAAGCTGTTTGCTAAAGAGCTAGCCCCCCTCTGCAAGGTGCTTCACGGATAGACAGAGGCGAGCTCTGATGGCCTTGAGTGCATGGAGACGGTCGTGGTCATGGGGGGGCGCCCGGGCAACTGCGCTGCGGTGTTGGCTGCCGCGCGCTCTTGATGCCATTCAAAGTACTTCTGGCCACCAAAAGCAATGCTGCCCATCAGTGTGCCTGCGCCAAAGAACAAGGCCACCACCACCCCCATCACAGCCCCCCAGCCTGTGGGCTTGGGGTCTTGGCCCGCACCAAAGCGTTGAGCCCAGCGCTCATCGGTGGTCAGTCCGATCAGAATGGCGCTGAACATGGCCAATGAAATCATGGTGCCCAGGATGGGAATCAGCAACCAAGAGACGGTGTCATCTTGACCTAGGTTGGTCATGCGAATCACCCCGGCCGTGCCCACCAACGTCGGCAGCGGGTGCAGCCAGCCCAGCGGGTCTTTGAACCCATGCAGATAGAAGCGATGCGCCCCCAGGGTGCCGCCGAAAACAGCCAACCAGGTCGCCAAGGTTTTGGATTTTGCAGTCGCGCTCATGGGGCGTCCTTTGCAGCTTGATGGTCACCCAGCCCCAGCGGGCGCTGCATCAGCACCACATCGCGCCAAGCGTCGAACTTCCAGCCGGCGCTCTTGAGGATACCGGCATCTTCAAAACCGAGACGGCGATGGACGCGGACCGATCCCAAGTTGGCACTGTCGCCAATCACGGCCACCATTTGCCGCGCGCCGACTGCTGTGCAGCGCGCAATCAGCTCGGCTAACAGCAAAGTGCCTAAGCCTTGTCCTTTGGCGTCCGGGCCGAGGTAAATCGAGTCCTCGACACAAAAGCGGTAGGCCAGGCGCGGCCGAAAGTGGTTGGCATAGGCATAGCCCAGCACCACGCCTGCACGCTCAGCCACCAGCCAAGGCAGGCCCTTGCTCAATACATCTGCTCTGCGGCGTGCCATTTCGGATTCATCGGGTGGCTCCAACTCAAAAGTTCCGGTGCCATGCAGCACGTTGTCGGCATAGATGGCGGTGATGGCGGGCAGGTCAGCATCGGTGCTGGGGCGGATCAACAAGGCGGATTCGGACATGGGCGCTAGGTGGTGGGCAAACAACCGTCTATAATCTCATGTTTCGGCCACGGTCACTGAGGGCGTGGGTGTCTTTCAAGGCACTCACCTGCAGCGGCGTATCTACGGGGCTGGATCATGCCGGTTTGCTCGTGTGGCAACCGGTCTCAGGCTGGCTGACCTTGCGGTGTCTCCTTGGTTCAGCAGTCGAATCCATGATTTCAAGGACGACAAAATGGTCGTGATTCGTTTGTCTCGTGGCGGCTCCAAGAAGCGCCCTTTCTACAACATCGTTGTGGCTGACTCCCGTGAGCGCCGTGATGGCCGCTTCATCGAGCGCCTGGGTTTCTACAACCCCATGGCCAAAGAAGGCGTTGAAGGTCTGCGTGTGGCGCAAGACCGCGTGACCCACTGGATTGGCGTTGGAGCGCAAGTCTCTGACACCGTCAAGCGTTTGATCGGTGAAGCCAAGGCCAAGGCTGCGGCCTGATGGTCTTTGAGGCCATGGTTGGTGCGCAGCTCCAAGAGGCAGCCTTCTTGTGACTGACGCTCTCGCATGGCCGGATGACGCGGTCGAGGTCGGCCGCATCATCGACGCCTGGGGCATCAAGGGCGGGTTCAAGGTTCAAGCCTTCTCCGCCGACCCTCAGGCCCTGTTTTCCTCGCGGCGTTGGTTCCTGCAACCAGCGCTGCCTCAGGCCAACAAGCCTGCCTTGGTGGCCAAGCCGTCCAAGGCGCTGCTGCCACTGCCCCCGCTGTTGAAGATCACCAGCGCGCGCGAGCAGGGCGATGTGATTGTGGCCACCGCCCAAGAAATCCTCGACCGCACCGCGGCCGAGAGCCTGAAGGGCGTGCGGGTGTTCATTTCCCGCCAAAGCTTTCCCACGGCCAGCGACGATGAGTTTTATTGGGTCGATCTGATCGGCCTGAGTGTATTCAACCGCGAAGGCGAGTTACTGGGTGAAGTTTTCGACCTGCTGGACACAGGCCCGCACAGCGTGCTGCGCATTCGCAAGCCTGATGCCGCCGCCGATGCCAAGCCCGACGACGCCGAGCGCCTGATCCCCTTTGTGGCCGCCTTTGTGGACAAAGTCGAGATGGCGGACAAGCGCATCATCGTCGACTGGGGTCTGGATTTCTAAGAGCCTGTGAAGTACCCCGTCACGCTCGCTCAGACGCCCCAAACGGTGCTGCTCTTCGTTGCAAATGCGCGCCCTAGCAAGGGCTACGGCTGTGCCTTGCGCCTCGATCAACCCTGTTTCGGACGCCTGCTCGAACGCGCCGGAATGCTTCACAGGCTCTAAGCGCCGCCCTCGTGGCCGCGCGCACGCCCCGGAGGGTGCCATGCGCTTTGACGTGATCACGCTCTTCCCAGAGTTGTTTGCCCCTTTCATGACCGTGGGAGTGACTCGGCGTGCCTTTGAGTCTGGGCAAGTCGATGTGCGCTTATGGCCGCTGCGAGAGTTCGCCAGCGACAACTACCGCCGCGTTGATGACCGGCCTTATGGCGGCGGACCAGGCATGGTCATGCTGGCCGAGCCCCTGCTCAAAGCTTTGGGTGCGGTGCGTGCGGCGCGTGCTGAAGCGGCGACCCCACCCGGTCCCGTCATCCATTTCAGCCCCACCGGGCTGCCCATCAACCAAGCTTTGTTGCGCGAACTGGCCCAAGGGCCAGGCGCGACCTTGTTGTGTGGGCGCTATGAAGGGATTGATCAGCGTGTCTTGGACCGCGAGGTGGATCTGGAGCTGAGCCTGGGCGACTTTGTGCTGTCGGGCGGAGAGTTGCCCGCGCTGGCTTTGTTGGACGGCATTGCCCGATTACAAGAGGGCGTGCTCAGCGACGCCCGCTCGCACGAACAAGACAGCTTTGAAGACGGGCTGCTCGACTGCCCGCATTACAGCCGCCCTGAAGTGCTGGCCTTGCCCGAAGGCGAGCAGCCGGTGCCGCCGGTGCTGCTGTCGGGCCACCATGCCGATATCGCCCGCTGGCGCCGAGAGCGCTCGCTAAGCCTAACGGCCCAGCGCCGACCTGACCTGATTGCCGCAGCGCGGGCCTCAGGCAGGCTCTCAAAAGCCGATGAGCACTATTTGGCGACTCTCGCGCTATAATCATCAGCTTTTCGATCCTCTGCCGGGCAGAGTGAGGTCTTCAAGGCCATCGCTCATCCATTTCAAACCCGCGTCGGCACGATCACTTGGAGAACCCTGTGGACCTGATCCAAACCCTTGAGCAAGAAGAAATTGCTCGTCTGAACAAGACCATTCCGGCGTTCGCTCCTGGCGACACGGTGATCGTCAGCGTGAACGTCGTTGAAGGCACCCGCAAGCGCGTGCAGGCCTATGAAGGCGTGGTGATTGCCAAGCGCAACCGCGGCCTGAACACCAGCTTCATCGTGCGCAAGATCTCCAGCGGCGAAGGCGTGGAGCGTACGTTCCAGCTGTACAGCCCCCTGATCGCGTCGATCGAAGTCAAGCGCCGCGGCGATGTGCGTCGCGCCAAGCTGTACTACCTGCGCCAGCGTTCGGGCAAGTCGGCTCGAATCAAGGAAAAGCTGGCCTGATCCAGGCCGCTGGCGGGGTCTCACCTCGGCAGGTGCCGGTGAATCCGGCCACGTGCCGCTTCAGCCCACCGCCGTCGAGGCGGCTTTGTTGCGTTTATGCTCAGTGGCATGAGTACTGTTTCCGCCGGGCGCGGCATCCTGAACTTCGACCCTCGAAACGACCCCCGTCGTTCGGCACGGATGACCACCTGCCGCGCCCTGACCGGCGGCGTCCCTTCAGCATCGAGTCTGCGTGCAGCGCTTCGCCTGCAGACCAGCCGCCCATTGGCAGCCTGTGATTCAAGGCGACGCCGCTCGGCTCGACATCAAACCCGATTGCCCTCCAGCGCAGGCCGCGGTTCTGCTGCCTTTGGTGGTGCGAGATGGACAGGTCAGCAGCGTGGTGCTCACGCGGCGCACGGCGCATCTCAAGCGCCATGCTGGGCAAATCAGCTTTCCCGGCGGCACGCGCCGAGCCCGAGGACGCGTCGACGCGGTGGCGACGGCCCTGCGGGAGGCGCAAGAGGAAGTCGGGCTGGTGCCGCAGTCACGGTCGAGGTCATTGGCGACTGCCGGCCTACACCACCGTGACGCGCTTCGTGGTCACGCCGGTGGTGGCGCTGGTCGACGCGGCACCTTCAAGCTCAAGCTCGATGCGATTCGAGGTGGCGGAGGCGTTTGAGGTGCCCTTGGCTTCTTGATGAACGCCGGCCCATCACCAGCGCCACCTGTTCAGCTACGAGGGCGGTCAGCGGCAGTTTCTGTCGATGCCCTGGCAGCGACGCAACGCAGCGCCGAGTACTTCATTTGGGGCGCGACCGCTGCCATGCTGCGCAATCTCTATCACTTGCTTGAGCCGCCGTGAGCCTTTGTGCCTTTGGCCTCCTCGACCTCGGGCGCGGATGCCGGCCCTCGCTATCATCCCGGCGCGATGAGTTTCTTCGCCGTTCTTCTTCGCGCTGGTGCTGCGAGCAGGTCAAACCCCTGCCACGCGACAACTGGGTGCGCATTGACAGCTGGCCTCCTGGGTGCGGCTGGACGGGGTCCGCAATTTTGATGCCGGCCAGCCGCATCACGCCGCATCGTTTGGTGTGGTCTGGCGGTGATGGTGCCGGACCGTCGGTGGCCTGGCGCATCGCACACTCTTCTGGCTGGGCCAGGTGCAGCTCCTGTCCTGGCCTTGGCGTTTGATTGTGGCTGGTGCTCTATCTGACCCTGGGCTTTCGCCAGTTCAGCCATTACTTCACCGACATCCGTGATGCCCTAGAGCGCGGCGATGAAGACCACGCGCGGAGTCTGCTGGCCGAGTGGCGCCATCTGGACGCCTCAGAGTTGCCGCGCACCGAGTTGCTGCGCCATGTCATCGAGCATTCGCTGCTGGCGGCCCACCGCCATGTGTTTGGCGTGTTCTTTTGGTTTGTGGTGTTGTCCGGTCTGGGGCTGGGGCCTGCGGGCGCGGTGCTCTACCGCATGGCTGAGTTTGCCAGCCGCTACTGGGCCTTCAAGAGCCGCACCCTGGGCGTGGCGGTGAACGAAGGTCTGCGAGACCTGTCGCGCCAGGCCTTTGGCCTGATCGACCATGTGCCGGCGCGCCTGACGGCCTTCGGCTTTGCCGTGGTCGGCAACTTCGAAGAGGCAGTTGCGGGCTGGCGGCGTGATGCCGAGCTCTGGAAACACGCCAACGAGGGCATCATTCTGGCCGCCGCTGCGGGCGCGGTGGGTGTGCAACTGGGCGGGGCCACCGCGCCCGGCGTCACGCCCTGACCGCTCCAAGACCTTCGACACCGGCACCGAGGCCGAAACCGTGGACGCCGCTGGCTCCACGCCGGGCCTGCCGCCGCAGTTGGCGCATCTAGGGGCGGTGGTCGGCTTGGTATGGCGCTCGGTGATCTTGTGGATGCTGTTGCTGGCTTTGCTGTCCTTGGCCAACCTGCTCGGCTGAGTCTTTCGGGCGACCGTTTTTTGCAGGCGCCGGGCGCCGCGCTTGGCCGCAGGCCTCCAGGGTGTTCAGTCGTCAGCCCTTGCGCTGTCCGGCGTCCAGTTCTTCCCACAGGCCTTCGTAGAGGCGGACGCGGGAGGGGCTGATCTCCCCGCGCTGCCCAGCGCCGCGCGCACCTCGCAGCCTGGTTCATGCCGGTGGGTGCAGTTGTAGAAGCGGCAGTCGCCCAAATGCGCCCGAAAGTCTGGCATCAGCTCGGGCAGTTGCTGGGGCGCAATGTGCATCAGCCCAAACTCTTGAAAGCCCGGTGAGTCGATCAAGGCGGCACGCTCAATGCCCTCTTGCCGGTGTGGCGTGTCACTGCCGCAGGCCGTCCAGCCAGAACCAGGTTGAGGTGGTGGTGGTGTGCTTGCCGGAATTCAAGGCTTGAGAGATCTCACCCACCTGGGCCGCCAGGGCGGCGGGCAGCATCAGGTTGATCAGGGTGCTCTTGCCCATGCCGCTGGCGCCCAGGACCAGGGTGGTCCGGCCGCACAGGGCCGGGGCCAGCAGGGCCTCGCGCGCGCCGTCTAAATCGCGCTTGAGTGAAGTCTCCAGCATCGTCAGGCCCATCGCCTTGTAGGGCAGTAGGCGTTCGCGGGCGGCGTCGGCGGTGGGCAAGTCAGCCTTGTTCAGCAGCAGCGTGGTGGGGATGCGGGCGTCTTCGGCGGCGATCAAGGCGCGGGTCAATTGCGCCTCGCTGAACATCGGCTCGCCGGCCACCATGAACAAGAGATGATCTAGGTTGGCGGCAAACGACTTGGTGCGCCATTCATCTTGGCGCATCAGCAAGTTCCGGCGCGGCTCGACGGCTTCTACCACCGCCTCGTCGCCCGACACGGCCCAGCGCACGCGGTCGCCCACCACGCAGGCGCTTTTTTTGCCGCGCGGGTGGGCCATCAAGCGCTGGCCTTCAGGGGTTTCGATCACGGCGTGGCGGCCATGCGCGCCCACCACCAAGGCCACTTGCAGATGCGCGTGTTTGCTGCTCATGCGACCAGTCCGGGCGCTGCAGGACGGCTGGCGCCCAGCGCGGCTAAAGCGGCGAGTCGTTCCGAGGCGGCAGGGTGGGAGTAATAAAAGCGCACGTAAAGCGGGTCCGGTGTCAAGGTGTTGGCATTGTCTTCATAGAGCTTCAGCAGGGCCTGGCTCAAGGCCTGCCCGTCAGCATGTTGGCTCGCATAAGCATCAGCTTCAAACTCGGCCTTGCGCGAGCGCAGCGCCATCAGCGGCGAGACAAAGAACATGAAGGGCGGCAGCACCATGCCGAACAGTATCAAGGCCAAAGCATGCGAGGGCGAACCTATATTGGGGCTCACCCCCAAGCCGGTGTAAAAGCCCACTTGCCCGCTCAGCCAACCCAGCAAGGCCAGCCCGGCCAAGCTCACGCCCAGCATGGTGAAGAGGTTGATGAGGACATGTTTGTGGTGAAAGTGGCCCAGTTCATGGGCCAGCACAGCCTCCACCTCGGTGGGCTGCAGGCGCGCCAGCAAGGTGTCATAAAACACCACGCGCTTGCAGCGGCCCAAGCCCGTGAAGTAGGCATTGCCGTGGGCCGAGCGGCGGCTGCCGTCCATCACAAAAAAGCCTTGGGCCGTGAAGCCGCAGCGCTGCATCAAGGCTTGCACGCGGCTGGTCAATGCGGGGTCTTCCAGCGGCGCAAAGCGGTTGAACAAGGGCGCTATGAGTGTGGGGTAGATCAGTTGCATCAACAAGATGAAGCCTGCCCAGAGTCCCCAAGCCCACAGCCACCACAAGCTGCCCGCCGCGTTCATCAGCCACAGCACCGCGCTCAACAGCGGCACACCAATCACAAGGCCGACCACGCTGCCCTTGAGCATGTCGGCGATGAACAGCTTCAGCGTCATGCGGTTGAAGCCAAAGCGCTGCTCAATGCGAAACACCTGCCAGAGCGAGAAAGGCAGATCCAGTGCCCCACCGATCAGGCTGAAAAGGCCGAACAAGGCCAGTTGATAGGCCATGTCACCCCAGGCCGGCTGCACCAAGCCATACACCCAGGTGTTCAGCGCGTCCAGGCCGCCCAGCAAGGTCCAGCCCAGCAGCACAGCGGCGCCAAAGGCTTCAGTCAGCAAGCCAAACTGGTTGCGCACCACGGTGTAGTCCGCTGCCTTTTGGTGGGCCGCGAGGTTGATCTGCCCAGCAAAGGCGGGCGGCACGCTGCCACGGTGGGCATGGACATGCCGCATTTGGCGCGAGGCAAGCCAGAATTTAGTGGCCAAAGAGGCCAGCACAGCGGCACAAAAGGCCAAGGTCACAATCATCGAAGACATGGGCTGAAGTGTAGTTGTTGGAGAATGACGCCGCCACTCACAGAGCCTGTGAGAGAACCCATGAGCACCACCGCCCCGCTGTTGGCCAAGAGCGAACACAACCTGATCTGGATAGACCTGGAGATGACCGGCTTGAAGCCCGAGTCAGACCGCATCATCGAGATTGCGGTGGTGGTGACAGACCCTCATCTCACCGTGCGTGTCGAAGGGCCGGTGTTCGCCATTCACCAAACCGACGCCGTTCTTGACGCGATGGACAACTGGAACAAGGGCACCCACGGCAAGAGCGGGCTGATTGATCGGGTCAAAGCCTCAGAGGTGACTGAAGCCGATGCCGAGGCCAGCGTGATCGAATTCCTGGCCGAGTACGTGCCCAAGGGCAAGAGCCCCATGTGCGGCAACACCATCTGCCAAGACCGCCGTTTTCTGGCCAACTATATGCGCGGTCTGGAAGCCTACTTCCACTACCGAAACCTCGATGTCAGCACGCTCAAAGAGCTGGCCAAGCGCTGGAAGCCGACGGCCACAGAAGGCTTTAAGAAGGCCCAGGCCCACACGGCCTTAGCGGACATCAACGAGTCCATTGACGAACTGATCCACTACCGCACGCACTTGCTCAATGTCTGATGCCGGCGGTGGCCCAGCGGCGAGAATGGCCTTTTGACTTTGCCGCTCGCCATGTCTTTGCCTGCTTGCCCGAAATGTGGCTCTGAATACACCTACGAAGATGGCGCGATGTATGTCTGCCCCGAATGCGCTCACGAGTGGCCGCAGCAGGCCTCAGCCCTGGCTGATGAAGCGGCTCGCGTTTGGCGCGATGCCCATGGCAATGTGCTGGTCGATGGCGACAGCGTGACGCTGATCAAAGACCTGAAGCTCAAGGGTTCGTCCACGGTCATCAAGGTCGGCACCAAGGTGCGCAACATCCGATTGATCGACGGCGACCATGACATCGACTGCAAGATCGATGGCATTGGCGCCATGCAGCTCAAAACGGAGTTCGTGAAAAAGGCCTGACGCATCGACGGCAGGCCTTTGGAGCGTGAGGGCAATTAAACGCCCAGCAGTTCCACTTCAAACACCAGGGTTGCATCGGGCGGAATCACGCCACCTGCGCCGCGTGCGCCATAACCCAGGTGAGCCGGGATGACCAGCACGCGGGTTCCACCCACCTTCATGCCTTGCACGCCTTCGTCCCAGCCGCGGATCACCATGCCTGCGCCGAGGTCGAACTCGAAGGGACGGCTACGGTCTTTGCTGGAGTCGAACTTGCGGCCGCGTTGCTGCGGGGCGGCTTCATCGAACAGCCAGCCGGTGTAGTGCACGGTCACCGAATGGCCTTCGCGGGCCACCGCGCCCGAGCCTTCCACCACATCGGTGATCTGCAACTGAGGCCGCTCGGGTGTGGGCAGCAATTCCACTTCAAACACCAGCGTGGCATTCGGGGGGATGACCCCGCCTGCGCCTTGGGCGCCATAGGCCAGTTCGGGCGAGATGGTCAGCACGCGCGTGCCGCCCACCTTCATGCCTTGCACGCCTTCGTCCCAACCGGGGATGACCATGCCAGCGCCGAGATCAAACTCGAAGGGCTCGCCGTGGTCTTTGCTGGAGTCAAACTTGTTGCCGCGCTGGCTGGGGGCGGCCGCATCATGCAGCCAGCCGGTGTAATGGACGGTGACGGTCTGGCCCGCTTGGGCGGTGGGGCCGCTGCCGACGACCACGTCGTCGATCTGCAGGCCCGTGCTGGGGGTGCTCATGAGGAGTCCTGTTCAGGTGGGGGATGAGGGGCGAAAGCCCGGCATCATGCCACCGACTTTGCCGTTGCCTCAGGTCTCGGCGTCATTCAGGCGGATGTTCGCCTCACGCAGCCCCATGCCAATGCCGAACAGCAGCTCAGAGATCAATGACTTGCGTCCTTTGTCCAGGTCGTTGATCCAGAGGCTGACTTCCAGCGTCACGCAGCCCTCTTTAAGGTGGGTGATCAACACGTTGCGCGGTTGGCCGGCTAGCACGCGCGGGTGAATATCGAGCACCGCCAAGATGATGCTGCGTGCTTGGTTGAAGTGCTCGATGCTGGCCAAAGTGATGTTGAAGGACACCCGAAAGTCGGGGTTGCTGAGGGTATGGTTTTGCAGTGTGCCGCGTGAGATGCTGGCGTTGGGAATCAGGCTTTCGGTGCCATCGCCGTCACGGACCACAATGGCCTGACGATTCAAGCCAATGACTCTGCCCGTGATCTTGTCAATGGTCACAAAGTCGCCCAGCTTGATGGTGCGCTCCATCAAGATGTTCAGTCCGCTGAAGAAGTTGATCACCACTTGCTGCAGGCCAAAGCCCAAGCCAATGCCCAAGGCGCTGGCAAAGGCGGCCAAGGTGCCCCCTTCAATGCCCGATTGCGTCCAGCACCCCAATGGTGGTGCCCAGGAACAGCAAGGTGCCAAATATGCGGGTGAGGAACAGGGCATCGTTGTGGTGAAGGCCCTTGCGTGAGGCATAGCGGTTCAACCACAGCTCCAGCAAGCGCGCCAATTGCGCGGCGAAGCTGAAGGCGATGGCCGCCACCAAAATGCCTTCGACAATGTTCTTGCCCTTAAAGACCTGATCGCCCACTGAGAAGTGAATCGCCTCGATCAGGCCCACCATGGGTGAATAAAGCCCCAAGAAAGACAGCACCACCGAAGCCACCAAAAACCACTCAATGCACCAGAGCGAGAACTTCAGCAAGTCGTGCGGCTGCATCAACATGCGGAATACCCAACTGACCGACTTGATGACGCACAGCACCAGCCCACCATTGGCCATGCACAGCAGCACGGGCGCGTCGGCGGCTTGCCCCAACAGGCCGCTTGCCACCCAGGTCTCCAGCCACAGCGCCGCGGTCACCAAGTACCAATACGTAACTG
>JAXHNT010000046.1:0-7953 GCA_034520165.1 Ideonella sp. | reverse complement strand
GTGTGTGTGTGTGTGTGTGTGGGGGGGGGGGGGGGGGGGGGGGGGGGGGGGGGGGGGCGTCATGCTTCGTTCAGTTACGTATTGCTGGGGTCAGGGTCTGCCAACATGGGCTCGACCATGCCGCAAGCGCCCAGCGAATGTTTATGCAAGCACAGCATGATCAGGGGCATCACGATGGAGTAGACGGTGGACATGACGTCGTGGCGCCTGAACTCACCGCTGGCCATGCCGGCTTCCAATTGCTCTGCGACCAAGGCACTGCCGGGCTCAATCACTTCCCGGGCATAGAACTGCGCCAGCTCGGGGAAATTGCACATTTCGGTGATCACCAGCTTGAACACGCCGGAAGCGGGGCTGCGATAGACCTCGCCCCACCAATGCGGCAGCACCGCCAAGAGCTTGTCACCGGGCGAGCCTTGCAGGCCCTGGGCCATGGCCCGCCCCTCGGCAATCTTGGCCGCCAGGGCTCGCTGGATCACGGCCTTGAGCAATTCTTCTTTGCTGGGGTAGTACAGGTAGAGCGTGCCCTTAGAGACCCCGGCGCGCACGGCAACCTCTTCAGAGCGGGTGGCAGCGAAGCCTTTTTCGACGAACAACTCCAACGCCGCGTCCAGCAATTCTTGCGGACGGGCGTCTTTGCGGCGTTGGCGGGCGGTGGCGACTGCGGACATCTTAATGACTGATTGGTCAGTAATGCTAACACCGGCCATTCAGTGCGCAAAGTGATAGCCTTGTCCAACGAGGTATGAGCCTGAACGGCCGACGTATTTCCAGCCAGAAGTGAGCCTGAAGGGGTAGCGCAGGCCCCACTGCTGTTGGCTTGATCATCCAAAGATGGTGATCAACATGGACGAAACAAAGCTGCGCACAATCCAGCAACTTCAGGACTTCGTGGACGCCACGCCCGAAGTCAAATTCACAAACGCAGCAGGTGACGACGACTCAGAGCGGTATGCCCACATCAGCCGCGTCCTCAAGCGCTTCGACTACCCTCAGCGCAACAAATCGGAGCGCGGTGTGGTGCTGGCCTACCTGCGCCACACCAGCGGCTACTGCCGTGCCCAAATCACCCGCCTGGTGGGGCTTTGGCACAAGAACCGGCTCGCGGCCGTGCCGCTGACCAAACGCTACAGCGCGCCGGCGGCTCCATTTCCTCGTAAATTCACCGCTGACGATGTCAGCTTGCTCGTGCAAGTGGATAGGGCCAATGAGGATGTCTGCGGCCCCGCTATTGCCCACCTGCTGCGCCGGGCCTTTACGGTCTACGGGGACCCCCGTTACGAGAGATTGGCTGGCCTGTCGGTCTCGCATCTGTACAACCTGCGCAAGAGCAATAACTACCAAGCCCAGCGCACTCATTTCACCAAGACTCGCCCTGTGTGCAACCCCATTGGCGTGCGCAATCCGCCACGCCCCAATGGCCGGGCGGGCTGGGTGCGCATTGACAGCGTCCACCAAGGTGACTTGGACGGCGTCAAAGGGGTCTATCACATCACCTGTGTGGACAGCGTGAGTCAGTGGCAGGTTGAGGCTTGTGTGCAGGGCATCAGCGAGGCCTTTTTGCTACCGGTGCTGGAGGCGGTATTGGCGCAGTTCCCGTTTGTCATTGAGGGCTTCCATTCGGACAACGGCTCGGAGTACATCAATCACAAGGTGGCCAAGTTGCTGGACAAGCTGCGCATTGAGCAGACCAAATCACGCTCGCGCCAAAGCAACGACAACGCCTTGGCCGAGAGCAAAAACGCCAGCGTGGTCAGGAAGCACATGGGCTACAGCCACATTCCCCAAAAGTACGCCAAACCCATCAACAAGTTCTATGAGGGCGTGTTCAATTCGTGGCTCAATTTGCACCGTCCGTGCCTGTACGCCACTGAGGTGGTGAGCGACCAAGGCAAGGTCAAGAAGGTCTACAAAAGCCGGGATGCAAAGACGCCGCTGGAGCGCTTGGTGCAGCTCAACGAGCGGGGTTTGGTCACCTTCAAACCGGGCACCAAGCTGGACGATCTGGTGGCGCAAGCAAACGCAAAGACTGATCTGCAAGCGGCCCAAGAGATGCAAAAGGCCAAGGCTGATTTGTTTGAGTTGTTCAACAAGCCAAGGCGTAAATTGCAGGCCTGAATCAGGGCGGAAGAGCGCAACAATTTGGGTAAATACATGCGGCTGGGGGGAGGCCTCCGGCGGCCTGGCAGGGGCCTGTATGAAGCAAGGAAGAAGACAGAAACTCCGCCCCCTTAAACTCCCAGTTTTAACCCGGTCAAGTCAAGACGCTCAGGGCATCGACTCACGCATGCTTCAGGCTCATACCTGGATTGGAAAATACTGTGATATGGCGCAAGGCCCTGTCAGCCGCGCGGCCCCTACCCGCGTTGCACCTGCTGTTCAATGCAGTAGCGAATGACATGGAATTGACTCGTCGCAGGGTGCTGGGTGGGCTGGCCGTGGCCACGGCTGGTGGCCTGGGGGCATGCGCCAGCGTGCTGGGGCCGCGCCGAGTGGTCTATAGCCAAGCCGAGTTGGCCGAGCTGCTGGCCAAGCGCTTTCCTATCGACAGGCGCATCATGGAGTGGTTGGACGTGGAGGTGAGTCACCCGCAGGTTCGCCTGTTGCCCGAGGAGAACCGCCTGGAATTGGGCTTGGGCGTGGCACTGCGCGACCGCCTGTTCACCACCCGCTTGCGGGGTCGCTTGCGCCTGAGCACAGCCTTGGCGGTTCGGGCCGAAGACCGCAGTTTGCGCATGCGCCAGGTGCGCGTCCATGACTGGGCGGTGGACGGGCTGGACGACGCCAGCCGCTGGCCCAGCCGCGTGCAGGGGCAGCGCCTGGGAGGCTTGCTCGTGGAGCGCGTACTGGAAGACCTTAACCTCTACACCTTCAAGGACAGCGACTGGCAGCGCCTGACCGACGCGGGTTACGCCCCGCCCCAGGTGCGCATCCAGCCGCAAGGGCTGGAGTTGCTGGCCCTGCCTAGAAGTTAAGCGGCTGCCCGCGGCCGCTATCATGATCGGCTTTGCTGCCCTGCGGACACGACTGTGGATCTGATTCTTTTGCTCAAGGCGGCCATCCTCGGGGTGGTTGAAGGCCTGACGGAGTTCCTGCCGATCTCCTCGACCGGTCACCTCATCTTCGCAGGCTCTCTGCTGGACTTCACCGGCCCGACTGCCAAGGTGTTTGATGTCGCCATTCAAACCGGCGCCATGATTGCCGTGATCTGGGAGTATCGCCAGCGCGTGGTGGGCACGATCAAGGGCTTGGGCTCCGAGGTGCAGGCCCAGCGCTTTGCGTTGAATGTGCTGGTGGCCTTCATTCCGGCCGTGGTGCTTGGCTTGGCGCTGGGCTCGGCCATCAAGGCCACGCTGTTCCATCCGGTGCCGGTTGCTCTTTCCTTTGTGGTCGGGGGGCTGATCATCCTCTGGGTTGAACGCCGTCACCGCGACAAATTTGGGGCGATGGATCTCCAAGGCACCCGACGCGCGCGTGTTGAAACCGTGGACGACATGACCGTGATGGATGCACTCAAGGTGGGCTTGGTGCAGTGCGCGGCGCTGATCCCAGGCACCAGCCGCTCAGGCGCCACCATCATCGGCGCCATGCTGTTTGGCTTCTCGCGCAAAGCCGCCACCGAATTCAGCTTCTTCTTGGGTATTCCTACCCTGATCGGGGCGGGTGCCTATTCCTTGGTGAAAAACCGTCAAGACCTTCAGCTCAGCGACTGGCCGCTGTTCGCCGTGGGCACCGTGTTTGCGTTCATCAGCGCGCTGGTCTGTATTCGTTGGCTCATCCGCTATGTGGCGACCCACGACTTCACCATCTTCGCCTGGTACCGCATCGTCTTTGGTGGCCTGGTGCTGCTGACGGCCTACACCGGCTGGGTGGACTGGAAGGCATAGGGCCCGTTAACACTACGGCGTCCCCTGCCGTAGCGTCAACAGGCCCTGATCAGTCTTTTCGTCTGAATAGCAAGTCCCACACCCCGTGGCCCAGCTTCAGGCCGCGGGCCTCGAACTTGGTCAGCGGGCGGTAGTCGGGCCGCGGCGCATAGCCTTCGGCGGTGTTCTGCAGCAGCGGCTCAGCCGACAGCACCTCCAGCATTTGCTCCGCATAAGGCTGCCAATCGGTGGCGCAATGCAGCACGCCGCCTGGCTTCAAGCGCGAGGCCAGCAAGGCCACCAGCGGTGGCTGAATCAAGCGCCGCTTGTTGTGCTTTTTCTTGTGCCAGGGGTCGGGAAAGAAGACGTGCACGCCCGCCAAGGAGCCGGGCTGCACCATGTGCTCCAGCACCTGTACAGCATCATGCTGAATGATGCGCAAATTGTTCAAGCCTTCTTCGCCAATGCGCTTGAGCAAGGCCCCTACGCCTGGTGTGTGCACCTCCACGCCGACAAAGTCGGTGTCGGGCCGCACTGCGGCGATCTGGGCGGTGGCCGCGCCCATGCCAAAGCCAATTTCCAAGACCAAGGGCGCTTGGCGGCCAAAGCTAGCGGCCCAGTCTTGCGCTCGGTCCTGATAAGGCAGCACAAAGCGCGGGCTCAATTCGGCCAAGGCCTTTTGCTGGCCGGTGCCCATGCGGCCTGCTCGCACCACATAGCTGCGAATGCTGCGTTGCGGCTTGCCCGTGGGCTCCTCGCTGCTTGAAACGTGAGAGGGCACGGGTTGGTCGGCGGAGGTGGGGGTGGTCATGCTGACTTGCAAGCGCTTATCTGGCAGGGGAAGCGGGCTTACCTTCGGCACTTGGGCCGCAGCGCTTGGCTCCATGCTACAGGGATGTGGAAAAGTGTTCCGGATTGTGCCCCAGCCCACCCCGAAGCCTTAGGCAAAGTGGGTCGACGCCAGTGCCTGGCCGCCTTGGCGGCGGGCCTGTGCTGGCCGTCTGCGGCCAGCTTGGCGGTGGTGGGGGATGCGCTGCACACCTTGCCAGAGCGCTGTGGTCTGCCATCCAGCAGCGTCGGCCTGTACGCCCGTGTGGTCGGGCAGGCTCGGCCCTTGGTGGCCATCAATGCCGAGCAGCCGTTTCAGATGGCCTCGACCGCTAAGCTGGTGACGTCGATGGCGGCCCTCGATGTGTTGGGGCCGGAGTTCCGCTGGCGCACTGCCGCTTACCTGGATGGCGAGTTGCGCGATGGCACCCTATGGGGTGACCTCTGGCTGGTGGGCGGCGGCGACGCCACCTTGGACCACGCGACTCTGCAAGCTTGGATGGCGCAATGGCGGGCTCAGGGTTTGCACCGCATCCAAGGGCACTTGGTGCTGGACCGCCGTGCGTTTGCGCTGACGACCAAGGACCACGCCTTCACGCCCACCCCGTCTGCCAGTCGCCCGCACCATCTGTGGCCCGACGCGCTGGTGGTGGACCAGGGCCGGGTGCGGGTGAGTCTTAAACCTGACGCCGACGGACGCCCGCTGGCCATGCTGGCAGGTGCCAAAGTAGACACGGCCTTCGCCGGACAACGAGCTTGCCAACCCGTGCCGCAGTGGGCGCGCGATGAGCGCCACCCTCAAGGGGCGCCCATCCTGCAATTGCAAGGCGAGTGGACGGCAGCCTGTGGGCCGATGTCGGTGGACGCCGTACTGCCGCCGGGCCAGGTGGCCCGCCTGGCCGTAGCCCAGGCCTGGGCTCGCGCCGGAGGGCGCCTCACCGGCGCGGTGCTGGACCAGCCCGCCGCGCCCCGAGCCCCAAGCTCTTTCCGCGCACCAGTCTGAGCGCCTGCCGACGCTGCTGCGCGACATCAACAAAACCAGCGACAACTTAGCGGCGCGACACTTGATGCTGGCCATGTCGCCCGGCTTTCCCAGCCAGGCGGCCACCTTGGCCGGTGCCCAGCGTCGCTTGCAGCAATGGCTGGTGCAACAGGGCCTGGCGCGGGGCGACATCGAGGTCGACTCGGGCTCGGGCCTCTCGCGCCAAGAGCGTGCCAAGCCACGCGCCTTGGCCAGCTTGCTGGAGCGCTTTGCCTACCACCCGCAGGGCATGGCCTTGCTCAGCTCTTTGCCCTTGGCAGGCGTGGATGGCACCCTGCAGCATCGTCTGCGCGGTGGCGCCGCACAAGGTCAGGCCTATCTCAAGACCGGCACCCTGCTGGACACCCGTGCCTTGGCCGGTTACATCAAAACCCGCTCGGGCCATGTGGTGGTGGTGACGGCCTTGATCAACCACCCCCAAGCCGACCGAGCCACCCCACAGATGGACGGCTGCATTGAATGGCTGGCGCGCCATGCCTGACGCAAGCCGCTGGCCCACACTCTCCATCCGCGCGTCGGTGATCATCGGCATTGCCTTGGCCGTGATCATCCCCACCGTCGCTCTCTGGAAAATGGAAGAACGCTGGACGCGTCAAGCCCAGGAGCCGCTGGTGGCGCAAAACCGCCAAGCGGTGCTGGGCTTGATGACGGCCGATCTCGTCACACCCCTGTGGTCCATGGACGAATCAGCCCTGCTCTATCGCCTGCAGCGCGGCCTGCTGGACCCCGCCGTCAACAGCTTGCGGCTGACCGAGAGCCGTCCCCTGAGCAAGCCCGTCGTGCTGGCCAAACCAGGCGCTGTGGTGGGCCACGGCGTGCTTTACAAGGCTGAGGTCCTGCACGAAGGTGAGCGCCTGGGCGAGTTGGAGATTTGGTTCGACCCGCAGCAAATTGAGCAGGCCTTGGCCGAGCGCCGCACCGGCACCATCCAACTTGCTGCCTTACAGGTCTTGCTGAGCGGCCTGGTCTTGGTGGTGATCCTGACCCGCCGCCTCTTGGGTCCCATTCAGCGCTTGAAGCAACAAGCCAGCCAAATGGCCTCGCGCGGCGACGTCGTGCCTACGGAGTGGAACCGCCGGGATGAACTCGGCGAACTGGGCAGCCACCTCAATGACGTTCACACGCAAGTCGCCGAACTGTTTGATCAGCTCGAAGGCCAAAAGGCCGAGCTGCAGCGCATGGCCTTGCAAGACACGCTGACGGACCTGCCTAATCGCGCACTCTTCACGGAGCTGACGCGCGCCTCGGTGGCCGCCGCCCACCGCGACGGCAAATGCTTGGCCTTGCTCTTCATCGACCTGGACCGCTTCAAGCCCGTCAATGACACCTATGGCCATGCCGTCGGTGATGCGCTACTGAAGACCTTGGCCCTGCGCCTGCGCGCTGTGGTGCGCGCGTCTGACGTGGTGGCCCGGCTCAGCGGCGATGAATTCACCGTGCTGCTGCACGATGCCAGCCAGTGGGACCAAGTCAGCGCCACAGCCGACCGGGTGCTCAAGGAGCTGGAGATGCCCGTGCACTTGCCGGTGGGCGACATCACCGTCTCGGCCAGCATCGGCGTGGCGTTCTTCCCTGCTGATGCGAGTGACCATGAGACCTTGGTCAGTTACGCCGACACGGCCATGTACGCCGCCAAGAACCTCGGTGGATCGCGTACCAGCTTCTTCCGCGAAGAATTCAACCACCAGCTCCAAGCCGCTCTGCAGCTAGAGGCCGAGATGCGCCAAGCCTTGGAGCGCAATGAGTTTGTGCTGCACTACCAACCCTTGGTGGACGCCCGCAGTGGCCGCTTGCTGGGCTGTGAGGCCCTGATGCGCTGGCAACATCCGGTGCGCGGCTTGCTGTCGCCCTTGCACTTCATTGCGGCCGCCGAACAATGCGGCCTGATCAGCGAACTGGGCGCTTGGACCATTCGCACTGCTTGCCAGCAGATTGCCCATTGGAAGCGGGCCGGTCTGCAGGTTGGCACTGTGGCCGTCAATGTGTCGGCTCTGGAGTTCCGCCACCATCGCCTCTTGGACACGCTGACCACCGCCATCGCGGCCTCAGGGGTGCGCCCCGGCGAGTTGGAGATCGAGCTGACCGAGAGCGTGCTGATGACGGACATTCAGACCACGCAACTCATCATCGAGCGCCTGCATGCCCTGGGTTTGCCGCTGTCGGTGGACGACTTTGGCACGGGCTACTCCTCGCTGTCCTACCAGCAATACGTAACTT